>CAMORJ010000001.1 GCA_946623775.1 uncultured Bacillota bacterium
AGCACTGGTATATCGGTTGTCGCGCCAGCGGCATGGCCGGGTAGCTACCTCCGGAACAGATAAACGCTGAAAGCATCTAAGCGTGAAACTAACCACAAGATGAGACTTCTCTTAAGGACCCTCCAATGTTAGGAGGTTGATAGGTTGGAAGTGTAAGCACAGTAATGTGTTCAGCTGACCAATACTAATAGTCCGTCACTTAATTTCACTATTCTATAAATTCATTTGTAGATGAGTAAGCTAAGTCAGGCGCATAAAGTAAATTACAACTTGTAAGAACGGTTATTCGGTAATATCCAATTTTCAAGGAACATTGAGTCTCCTAAAGAAAAAGTCCGGTGGCTATGGCGTGGTGGATCACCTGTTCCCATCCCGAACACAGCAGTTAAGCACCTCAGTGGCGAAGGTAGTCCGCAAGGGCAAGAATAGCGCGTCGCTGGGCTTTTTCTTTTATAGGCTTTTTATTTCAATTTGAATTAAGCAATACCCACCTGCCATATAAAACAAAACCATTGATCAAGCAATCAATGGTTTTTTCGTACATAGCTGATCTAGTCGCGAAGTCCCGATGCCCATTGCTGGACTAGGTTCCTGCCTCATCGAATCTGGAGGGTAATTTCCATGACTCTCCCGCTTGCTTGCGTGGCCACGCGTAATAACGCGAGGAACAGGCTTTATTTCCGGCGCTTCTCGCCGTACAGGCTGTTAATTGATTCCCAGCAGCCGTATTCCTTCATTCCTGATATTTATTGCGGCATTGATGTCTCTGTCCAACACGATGCCGCATGAAGGGCATTGCCATGCTTTAATGGTGTAATCTTTCAATGCCGGGTTCTTTCTTCCGCAATTTGAACATATTTGGGAAGATGGGAAATATTTCCCAATACGAATAACCTTTGTTCCATATTCTTGGGCTTTCTTTTGCAACCAATCGATGAATTCGCCCCATGCTAAATCCACCTCCTTTCTGGCGATTGAATGTATTTTGTTGATGCCTTTGATATCCAGGGATTCTATGCATACGATGGCGTTGTTTGTAACAATGTCCAGCGCAGTTTTAACTAAGAAATCCTTTCTTTGCCTTTTGATTTTTTCGTAAAGCCTTTGAATCGCATAAACTGTTTTTCGATAGTTTTTCGATCTTTTGTTTCGCCTTGAAAGCTCATGGTTAAGAAGTTTCAACTGCCTTTGGTACTGCCCCATAAAGCTTGGCGGGGCGACCCTATGTCCTTCAGAAGTCACAAGAAAATCTTTGATTCCCAAATCAATCCCTATAACGCCCCCATTATTTGTTTTATTTGGATTCGGGAGCGACATCAATACCATCGCATAATATTTGTTATCGCGCGTACGCTTAACGACAATCCTTTTCCCAAAGCCGTCTGGCCGCTGCCCTTGCCTATAACGTATATACCCGACTCCGGGCACTTCGATGAAGTCAAAAGTCACTACCGCACCGTCTGGGCCGCTAAGAAGACGATACGCGCTTCGCCCTTTCCGGTATCTAATATTCTTTTTGGTAGACAACGCCTTGTAGAAATCCGATATAACCGATGTGAGAACATATGGATTTGGATCCAAAAGATCTGGATAATCTTCTATCCAATCCGCGATTTTCGATATCATTTGGCGTTCCGTCGGCAGAGGGATGTTATTTCCTCTGCAATAGCTCACGTGCCTTAGAGCTAGGTTCCAAACCAAATCGCAGCACTGAAGCGTCTTGGCAATCAGCTTGCGTTGTTTTTTGCTGGGGTAAATCCTGTAGGAGATATAACGATACATTTTTTTGCCTCTCACTTATTAAATTGTGTTTGAAATTGAAAAAAGGACTCAACTTTTTGCAAGAATTTTATAAAGTAGGCTATTCATCGCATTTATTTTTTTCAGAAAGCTTGCAATTGAAAAACGATAATGGGCAGGTATCATTATGTCGTAGAAAAGAGGATTGATTATGAACGGAGAGACTGCCCGCGTATTAGAAACGATCAAAAAGCAATATTATTATCAAAGCGAATATCTCCAAGCGGCGGAGGAAATCCTGGATAGCCTAGACGCAGCGATTTCGTCCAACCCGGCATTGACGGATTGGAAGATCATCGAACGTTTCGTCCGCCCTGACAGAGTGATTTCCTTCCGCGTGTGCTGGGTGGATGATAAAGGAGAAGTCCAGGTCAACAACGGATATCGCGTCCAATTCAACAATGCAATCGGCCCCTATAAAGGAGGCCTGCGTTTCCATGCGTCCGTGAACGAATCGATTCTGAAATTCCTTGGCCTCGAGCAGGTTTTGAAGAATTCCCTCACCGGCTTGCCCATGGGTGGGGGAAAGGGAGGATCGGATTTTGACCCCCATGGCAAATCAGATGGCGAGGTCATGAGGTTCTGCCAAGCCTTCATGACCGAACTCCATCGCTACATTGGAGACGATATCGATGTGCCAGCAGGCGATATCGGCGTCGGTGGGCGCGAAATCGGCTATTTGTATGGGCAATATAAGCGCCTCACCCACCGTAGCGATGGCGTCCTGACGGGAAAAGGCATCCCTTTTGGCGGATCCTTGGGAAGGACCCCGGCGACGGGATACGGCCTTTGCTATTTCGCCGAAGCTGCGATGAAAAAACTCCGCAACACCACCTTCGCAGGCAAAACCGTCGTGGTTTCGGGTTCGGGGAACGTCGCTCATTATGCTGCGGAAAAAGCGATCCAACTCGGAGGCAAAGTCGTCGCTATGTCCGATTCAAGCGGATACGTTTTCGACCCAAACGGAATAGATCTCGAGGCCGTTTATCAGATTAAGCAGGTGCGCCGAGCAAGGATCAAAGAATATCTAGCTGACCACCCCAAGGCAACTTATTGCGATGGGCCGTCTGGGATTTGGAGCCTTCCTTGCGACGTTGCGCTTCCCTGCGCGACGCAAAACGAATTGGATGAGAACGATGCAAAGAAACTGATCGCCAATGGAGTTCTTGGCGTTTTCGAGGGCGCGAATATGCCTTGCACCCTCGCTGCGCAGCGTTTGCTCATAGAGAAAGGAATCCTCTATTCGCCCGGGAAAGCGAGCAATGCCGGCGGCGTGGCTGTCTCGGGTCTTGAAATGAGCCAGAACAGCATGAGGCTGAGCTGGAGTTTTGAGGAAGTAGACTCCAGGCTGAAGACAATCATGGAGAGCATTTTTGAGAACTGCCTTGCGACCGCGGTGAAATATGGCAAGCAAGAAAACCTTCTTTTCGGCGCGAACGTATACGGTTTTGAAAAAGTGTCTTCCGCAATGCTTAGCCTGGGCGTGATATAATCCGCCGAAAGAAGTGAATTCGCATGCATGGGGTCAATATTTGGCCCCTTTTTTTGTTTAGTGCATCTCGACGATGATCGCCGCGCAAAGGACTTCGGCCGCCTCTGCCAATTCTTTGAGGTCGGGGTAGGTCGGCGCGATGCGGATGTTCGCATTGTCCGGGTCCCTGTGGTAGGGGTACGTCGCCCCGGCCGGGGTTAGGACAACGCCGCATTCCCTGCATCGCTCAATGACTTGCTTTGCCTTCCCTGGAACGTTCAGCGAGATGAAATAGCCGCCATTGGGTTTGGTCCAGCAAACGCCGTCGAGTCCGGAAAGGCGTTCGTCAAAAACGCGTTCGACCAGCTCGAATTTCGGAAGCATGATATCGGAAAGCCTATGGATGTGCCTTTTGAGCCCATCGAGGTCATGGAAGAACCTGACGTGCCTGAGCTGATTGATTTTGTCGTAGCCGATGGTCGAAACGCCCATTTGCTTCTTGATTTGCGAAAGGTTTGGCGTGGAGGCTGCCAATGCGGCGATTCCGGCGCCTGGGAACGATACCTTTGATGTGGACGCGAACATATAGACTATATCCTCGTTTCCAACCTTCAAGGCTTCGTCGAATATGTTGAGCAAATGATCCTGCTTGTCTCTATGCAGGTGATGGACGGCGTAAGCGTTGTCCCAATAGATTCTGAAGTCCTTGGCTTTAGGATCCAGTCTTGCAAAACGTCTGACGACTTCGTTCGAATAGGTGATTCCCGTTGGGTTGGAATACTGCGGAACGCACCATATGCCTTTGACGCTTTCGTCTTGAATCAGCTCCTCGATGAGGTCCATGTCGGGACCGAATTCGTTCATTGGGACGTTGATCATCTCGATGCCGAAAAACTCCAAAATGGAAAAATGCCTGTCGTATCCTGGCACGGGACAGAGCCATTTCACCTTGTCTAATTTTGACCAAGGAACGCTGCCCAAGACCCCATGGGTCATGGAACGGCTGATTTGCTCATACATGACATGGAGAGACGAATTCCCGTATATGATGACATTGTCTTTGCTGACTCCGAGCACTTGGCCCATGAGTTCCCTGCATTCGGATATCCCTTCCAGCAGGCCATAGTTCCTGACGTCGTTCCCGTCGCTGTCTAGAAAATCCGATCCATCGCGCAGCGTCTCGAGCATCGGGTTCGCGAGCTCAATCTGGGCTTGGCTGGGCTTCCCCCTTGCCATGTTCAAATGCACTTGGCTCTTTTTCGCGTGCTCCAAAACGGCCAACGCCGATAGATACTCTTGCTCGCTGATGGATTTCATGTGTGATATTGTCGGAGATAATCGGCTTTTTAGCAACCGTTCCATGATGTAAATTTGGTTGCGCAAACGGAGATGGCCTAGTGGTGTGCAATATTTGCGCACATCTAGTTCGTGCTTTGCCCGCGCACATGGTAGAATTGAAGGGATTTCAAGACAGGAGTTCCTTAAATGAAGAAAACACTATTGGTCACCGGCGGCGCAGGCTTCATCGGCAATTGCTTTTGCAAGCTGATCCTTGCGGAACGCCCCGAATGGAAGGTCATCAACGTCGATGTATGCACCTACGCGGCGAACCCGCATACGATTGATGGGGAGCTGAAGAACCCGAACTACGCATTCTACAAGAAGGATATCCGCGACAGGGCCGAGATGGAGAGGATATTCGAGGCCGAGCGCCCCGACATCGTCGTCAATTTCGCCGCGGAGTCGCACGTCGACCGCTCGATCAAGAACCCGACGGTGTTCCTGGAGACCAATATTTTGGGAACCGCGGTCTTGATGGACTGCGCCAGGAAATACGGCGTGGAGAGGTTCCATCAGGTCGGCACCGACGAGGTCTATGGCGATCTGCCCCTTGATAGGCCGGACCTGTTCTTCAGGGAGGACACCCCGCTCCATACCTCCTCTCCCTACAGCACCTCCAAGGCGTCCGCCGACTTGCTGGTGCTCGCATACCACAGGACATACGGCCTCCCCGTCACCATCAGCAGATGCTCCAACAACTATGGCCCATACCAGTTCCCCGAGAAGCTGATCCCCCTTATGATCTCCAAGGCCAGCCACGACGAGCCGCTCCCCGTCTACGGGGCAGGGCTAAACGTCCGCGATTGGCTCTATGTGGAGGACCATTGCAGGGGCATCCTCGCGGTCCTTGAGAAAGGGCGCGTCGGCGAAGTGTATAACCTAGGCGGCCACAATGAGAAAGCCAACATCGACATCGTCAAGATTATCCTGAAGGAACTCGGCAAGCCCGAATCCCTCATCACCTACGTCGCCGATAGGCACGGCCATGACCAAAGGTACGCGATCGACCCCCATAAAGCCAATGTTGAATTGGATTGGGATCCGGTCACGAGGTTCGAAGTCGGCATCAAGAAGACCATCGCTTGGTATCAAAGCGAGCTGGGCAGGAAATGGCTTGCGGAATGCATCGAATCCGAGCAGGCGTGGCTCAAAGAGAACTACGAGAACCGCGAATAATCGATTTCGGCGGCTAGAAACCTAGCCGCTTTTATCGTCAAAGGAGGAAGAAACATGTTGGAAATCCTAAGTAAACGCAGAACCGTGCGGAAATTCGATTCCAAGCGGATGGTGGAAAAAGAAAAGATAGAGGAGATCGTTCAAGCGGGTCTCCATGCCCCGAGCGGAAAGAATCTCCAAGCGGGGGAAATCTTCGTCATCACGAACCCGGAATTCCGCAAAGCATTAGTCAAAATAAACGCTGAGATAGGCCAATTCCCGTTGGGATTCGACTCATTTTATGGCGCTCCCGTGATCCTAGTGGTCGCGGCTAAGGATTGCCCATATACAGACCTCGATGGGGCGGCGATGATAGAGAACATGCTGCTGGAGGCAACAAACCAAGGTTTGTCGACCTGCTGGATCCATCGCGCCAAGGCGGAATTCGAAATGGAAGGCGTCAAAGAGCTATTCGCTTCTTATGGCATCGATATCTCCGGATACGTCGGAGTGGATCACATTGCCCTTGGCTATGGTTTGGGCGAGGAGCCCAAACCAAAGGCAATCAGGCCAGGCAGGGTTCATTATATCGAATAGGCCCAAGGGCAATGAAAAAAAGCGCATTTGCCGACGTGCTTAAAATCGGAAGCAAATGCGCTTTTGCTTTTTTTCGAAGTTACATCTTCCGGCTGTCTTGCACGATTTTGCGGCCGGAATCGCTGTATTCGACGATCAGATAATGGGCGTTGTCTCCGCGTCCGCCGGTATGGAAACGTTCGGTGTTGGCGACTTGGACCAGCATGCTGTTGCCATAATCGACGGCTTTTTCGGTGTTCCTGAAAATCTCATCGATTTCCTCGACGTGGCCATCGGGATAGTGGAATTCGACTTTGTAATGAGCGACCATGGTGTGGCTCCTTGTTGTTTGTTTGCTCCATTATTCTACACGATTTTCGATTGATTCGTATCCTGTTTGTCGCTTGTTTTGCCTTTTGCCTTATAATTCTGATATGACTTATCGCGAATTCGTCGATCAGCTGAATGCGGGCAAGTTCTCAAGGGTCGCTTTTTCCATCGATGGCTATGGTCATTATCGGAACTGTGTTTTCCTTTATGAAGGGAGACCGGAGGGGAAGCACGTCATCAGCCTTTTGCTAACAAAAGACGGCTCTGAGAGGATGTATTTCCATGGCCTTTTCAATGAAGGCGAGGAGGTCTTCCGCATCAAAGGGGAAGGCAATCTGACGCTTGAAAGAGCCTGGAAGAAAGTCAAAATCCAGGAAATCGTTTATCGATGAGTTTACGCTTGGGCTTGCTTGATCGATAGCCCTATCCTTTTTTTCGCGACGTCCACGGAGACGACTTTGACTTTGACGATGTCCCCGATGGAATAGAGTTCGGAGATGTTTTTGACGAATTTGTTCGCGACTTCGCTGATGTGGACCAACCCGTCGACGTGGACGTTGATATCCACGAACATCCCGAAATCCATGATGTTCCTGACGGTTCCTTGCAGGATCATGCCGACTTTTAAATCCTCGATGCTTCTTGCTTGCTGATTGAGCTCAACGATTTTCGCGTCTTCTCTGATATCACGCCCAGGGGCGATGATTTCTTCGACCACGTCGCGGAAAGTCTCTTTCCCCAGCGTTGGGAAACGCGATTGCAGCATCGATAGCGACAGCTGCCTCATTTTCTCTTTCTTGAGCTCTTCGTCGTCATGGAGCAAATCGATGCCGCACGAGGAAAGAATGAATTTCGCGACCGGGTAGGATTCGGGGTGGATCGCGGTCACGTCAAGAGGCTCATCCCCTCCATAGACTCGCAAGAAGCCGATGGCTTGCTCATATGCCTTAGGCCCGAGACGCTCTACTTGCAGCAGCTGCCTCCTGTTGCGGAACGGCCCGTTCTTCTTGAGGTGGTTGTAGATGTTTTCCGCCAGAGTTGGCCCGATGCCGGGGATGTATGTCAGAATCATCGGGGTGGCGTTATTAAGGTTGACGCCGACTTTGGCGACGCAATCCTGAACGACGTTGCTTAAGGACTCGCCGAGCTTTTTCTGATCCATATCGTGCTGATATTGACCGACGCCGATGGATTTCGGATCGATTTTGACGAGTTCGTTTAGGGGGTCTTGAAGCCTTCTTGCAAGCGATATCGCGCTTCGTTTTTCTACCGGAAGGCTTGGGAATTCCTTTTCGCCGATCGGGGATGCGCTATAGACGGAGGCGCCGGATTCGTTGACGATGACGATTTTGGTGGGCAGACCAGCCCTTTCGATTGCTTTTCTCAGCGCTTCTTCGGCTTCTCGGCTTGCCGTGCCGTTTCCCAAAGCGAGGTAATCGATGCGGCTCTTTTTGAGGATTTCCATCACTTTATCCGCTTCCCTCTCAATCGCGTCGGCGTTCCCAATGGTAACGAAGGAGACGCCGACTTGAAGCGGGACGCCGTTTTCGTCTACCGTCGCCCATTTGCAGCCTGTGCGGAATCCTGGGTCGAACCCCATGACCCTTTTATGGCCTAAAGGCGGGTAAAGCAATAATGCGGCGGTGTTCTTTTTGAAAATCTCGATGGCATGCTCTTCGGCTTTGTCGAACGCTTCCGATCGAACGAGCGTTTCGATGCTTGGGAGGATCAAACGCTTCAACGCATCCTCGACGGTGTCGTGAAGCTCTTTGGAATAAGGATGCCCTGGGCGGATGAGTTTGGAGGAGATTCTCTCGACCATGACTTGGCTTTCGTAATCCAACTTGACCTTGAGGCACCCTTGGTTTTCGCCGCGATTGATGGCAAGCAGGCGGAAGCCGGGAAGGTTTTTCAGCGGCGAAGAGAAATGGGCATAATTGCCATAGGTGTCGCGTTCGTCCTTTTTGATCTCTTCGGAGACGATGAGGGCATGCTCCTGCACATACCGCTTGCAATATGCCCTGATCTCCGCTTTTTCCGATAGTTCTTCGGCGATGATATCGCAAGCCATGCGAATCGCTTTGTCCACGCTGTCGACGCCGAGGTCAGGTTTTATAAAGCTTGCCGCAAATGATGATAGCTGATGGCCCGGCACGCCTTTTTTAAGGAACAGCGCAAGAGGCTCTAAGCCGGCTTCCCTAGCGATGACGGCGCGCGTTTTTCTTTTTTGCTTATAGGGCTTATAGAGCTCTTCGACTTCAATCAAAGTCAAAGCCTGTTCGATGGATTGCTGCAGCTCGGGGGTGAGTTTCCCTTGTTCTTCTATTGCCTTGATTGCGGTGATTTGCCGTTGCTCGACGCCGCGGAGATAATCCACTCTTTCCTGAACGAAACGCAAGACGGCGTCTGATAAGTTTCCCGTCGCTTCCTTGCGGTAACGCGCAATGAATGGCACGGTATTCCCTTCGTCTAACAGTTTCACGGCCGAATCGATGGAGGGTCGGGGAAGCGAAGTCTCTCTAGCGAGAATGTCCTGGATGTTCATAGCGAAAACAATTATAGACGAAAACGGGGGTTAGTAGGTTTTTTGCCGATAGAAGTCAAAAAAACGTTCTTTTCAATCCGCTTGCTCGGGCAAAAAAGAGCTCCATCGACGCTTCCTAAATTTGCATATCTTACAATTTGTGGGATAATACTGCTGCGCTTTGCTTAGCAAAGCATGAGATTTTATAGCGCAAGCAAGATGAACATTAATCAGAAAAACGAATACGGCAGCATCGATATTTCGATGGAGACGATCGCTTCGGTCGCGGGCAGAGCCGCCACCGAATGCTATGGAGTGATCGGGCTTACCAGCAAAGGCAGCTTGTCCCACGCCATTTCCGAGCTTTTGAATATCGAGGATTACGTAAAAGGCGTTTATGCCCATAAGAGCAAAAAGGGCTATGAAGTGGATTTGTATTTAGTGTGCGCCAATGGAGTCAAACTCCCCGAGATCCTGTCGGAAGTCCAAAAGAAGGTGAAATACGACCTCGAGAGGACTTTCGAGATGAAATTCGCCGCAGTGAATGTGTTCGTCCAAGACATTCGTGAGAATTCCTGAACATGAAAACAATTGATGCAAAATGGCTGAAGGAGATGTACATCTCCGGCGCCAATAATCTTTATAACCATTATCCAGAAGTCGACCAATTGAATGTTTTCCCTGTCCCAGACGGCGATACGGGCATGAACATGAATCTGACGGCGACTTCCGGCGCAAAAGAAATCCAGAATCGCGAATTCGACGCGATTTCGGAAGTCGCCAGATCCTTTTCCCGCGGCCTTTTGATGGGCGCGCGCGGCAATTCCGGCGTCATCACGTCCCAGATTTTCCGCGGCTTCGCCGATGGGCTGGAGAACAAGAAAAAAATCGACCTTCGCGAGTTTGCCGATGCGTGGCTCAAAGCGAAGGAAGTTGCCTATAAAGCGGTTTTGAAACCCGTCGAAGGCACCATCCTCACCGTCATCCGCGAATCTTCCGCGGCATTGAACGAGAATATCGGAAAATTCGAATCCATCGAAGAAGCGATGGACTATTTGCTCGAGCAAGCCCGCATCTCTTTGGATCATACCCCAGAGCTGCTCCCGGTTTTGAAGCAAGTCGGCGTCGTCGATAGCGGCGGCGCGGGTTTGGTCCGCTTGTTCGAAGGCATGGCCAAAGCGCTGCATGGCGAAATCGTGGAGCGCAACGCCGATGTCGGCGCCGCCGAGGAAAAGCCGCGCGATTCGCTTTATGCCGGCGCGCAGCTAAGCGAAGACGAAGAAGGCTACGGCTATTGCACGCAGTTCATCCTTCGCCTCGGCAAGCCGGAAGACGGGAAGAAGGCGTTCGTCGAGAAGAACTTCACCAAATTCCTGACCGCCCACGGCAAATCCACCGTCATCGTGTGCGACGAAGACATTGTCAAAGTCCATGTCCACACGCTTACCCCTGGCAACATGCTCAACTATGCCCAGCAGTTCGGCGAATTCGTGACCATCGTCATCGAGAACATGTCCGAAGAGCATAAAAACATCCAGCACGGCGATATCGCCACCGATATGGAAGCCAATCTTGCCCGCAGCAGAGCGGAGCAACAGCCCATCCTCCGTCCTCAAGAGGAGGCTGAGGAAGAAGGGCCGATCGACAAAAACAGCGCCCTCATCGCCGTCTCCAGCGGTTCTGGCCTGGATGAGATGTTCCGCGAAATCGGAGTCGACGTCATCGTCTCCGGCGGCCAAACCATGAATCCTTCTACCGAGGATTTCATCCGCGCGATCAAGAAAACCCATGCCAAGAACGTGTTCTTGCTTCCGAACAACACCAACATCGTCATGGCCGCTTCCCAAGCGTGCGAAGTGCTCACCGGATCGGAAATCACCGCGCGAGTGATCCCTTCCAAAACGATTCCCCAAGGCATCGTGGCCGCGATGAATTACAACCCGGAACTCGAACCGGAAGATGTCTTCAAGGACATGAAATCCGCTTTGAAAACCGTTCGTTCGGGATCTGTCACTTATGCGATTAAGGACACCGAAATCGGCGGAATCGAAATCAAAAAAGGCTACTACATGGCGATGAAAGACAAAAACATCGTCTCCTGCGTGAAGAACAAAGTCCAGGCGTTGATCGATTTGGTTGAATCGTTGATGCGCGGCAGCTCCGCGATCCTCACCATCATCTGTGGAGAAGACGTATCGAGTCAGGAAGAAGCCGAGGCTCAGGAAGCGTTGACCGACCGCTTTGGCGAAGATGTCGAAATCGACATCAAGCGCGGTGAACAGCCTGTTTATTCCTTCTTGGTCGGCGTCGAATAAAGGCAATAAAAAAGCGCGATGAATCGAATCGGTTCATCGCGCTTTCATTTTTTATTCTTCTTCAGGCTTCTCGGCCCGCTCTTCTTTTTTCCTGAAGATCATGGCCAGCAGGCACGCGATGAACATAAGGATGAAGACCTGCACGCCGAAGATATATCCGACGATGGTCGCGGTTTCCAGGAAATAAGGGAAGCCAACCAAGAAAGCGACTCCGGCGATGACTAAGCCGATAAGGGCGAGAACGGTTTTGAAGACGCCTTCTTTCTGCTTCCAGGACATCACGGAGAAGAAGATGCCCGCGAAGCCGAAGACAAGCAAGAAGATGAGGTTGTTCCTTGCCGTTTCCAAACCGGATTGGGCTTGATCGACGGTCAGCAAAATGAAGTGGATGGTCCAAACGATTGCCTGCAAACCGAGAACGACAATCGGCAGATAGGTCTGGAATTTCGATTCCTTTGAGCGGAAGTAGGAGAATAAGGATTCGGTGCCTCCGACAAAGAAAGTCACCCCCATAAGAATGGTGGCTGATGCCGAGATGACTTCGTCGACGCTTAAAAGGCCGTTGATGCTGAGCAAGGCCTGCAGTCCGTTGACGAGGAACGACAAACCGGCGATGATGGCTAGCGCCCCTGCGATAATGTAAAGGATTCTGGTAGCCTGATTGGAGTTGTTTTCTTGCATAAAATTACCCCCTGTGCTCAAAAAGGATAGCACAACTAATATGCGAAATGAATCAATGAATGGTGCTGATGAACTGATTTATATAGGCATCATCGTAGAAATGATTGGCGTCTAACTCGTGATCAACCGGAACGCCTGAATCATAATGGGATTTCGGGTCGGAATGCTTTCCGCCTCTAAGGATGCCCGAGATGCGATATGCCTTTCCGTCCGGCGTGCAGGTGTAATCGACGGTGCATGCGCCCCCTGCGGATTGCAGCCCAATGATCTTCGCCATGTTGTTCTCTTCGGCGATGGCAGGGAACGAGTTGGCGCAGGAGAAAGAGCCGCGAGACGTCAGGATGTAGAAATCGTATTTGCCTTCATAGCCGTCATTTGCATCGTATTTGCCATCGAGGTTCGTATCGACGCGGTAAGTCAAATTGGAATAGCCTTTGGACAGAGGGTCATAGGAAATGACCTGGTATTCCCTTTTCATAAAGCCTAGCATCCCTACCAGCGCATTAGTGTCGCCACCACCGTTTAATGTGACATCGAATACGACCGAATGGACTTCCGGATGGGTTTTGATTTCCTCGAAAGCGGTATAGAAGAGGGCAAACGAGTCTTTGTTTCCTTGGGCGAATGACGCTGCATTGTCCCTGGTGATGTGCTGCTGGGCGTGGCGAAAGCCAGTAAAGCTAAGGATTGCGGTGGAACCACTATAGCGAACGACATTCGAAGAGATTCCTGCTTGTTTGAATTTGTCGTAGTAGGACTGCATATCGCGCGATAGGCTAGTGCTTCTTTCCGAAGAATAAGCATGATAGCCAACCGACCCTGTCCCAAAGGAGGAACTTATGGTTCCCGCATTCGTGTGGCAATCTCCGATGATGGATTCCATTAAATAGCATAAGCCATCGCAATATTCCTCTTCGTCGGTGGAACGCAGTTTGGTTACGATGTCGGAATGGTTTCTGTCAAGATACTCTTCAAACGGGACAAAACGTTCGTCGAGGAAGCCGTAGAAATAATCAAGGCTGAATAGCAGGCATTTGTAATTGTAGTCTGCGAAATACTCCGCTCTTGGCGTGGTGGAATTAGACCCGCTGAAAAATGCTTTGTTATAGGAGTTTTCCCAATAGTTGAGATCAAAAGACCCTGATGTCAAATTCAATAAATAGAATGCCTCGCCGTTCCAAGCGACAGGGGAGTAATATGCCCAGTTGAATGTCATGCGATTCACGATCGGGAAGGGAGTGTAAACCGTTCCGTCGTGACACACGATATCCAGGTTATAGGCGTTTAAATCAAAGGTTACATCTTGCGCGCCAAACATCTCCGATCCTTCAGAAGAGATATGCTCTACAGCATAATCATCATCAATCAAATTATTAATTGCACCATACTTTGATGAGAAAATATTGGCGTAATCGATATTCTTCGCCAAAATAGTATTATTGTTTGCATCAATAACAAAGGAAGAACCGTTTTCACAAACTATAGTTTGTGATGAATTATTTACGGTAGATTCTACTCTTTTTTCTTCATTAACGAATTGCATGGCTATGGCCATATCCATGTAAATGATCTGGGGATGCTGCTCATAATAGCCATAGGACAAATCTGCTTTCTTAACGGCAAGGAAGTCGCCGTCCTTTGCTTCGTCAAAATATAAAGGAGCAGTTTTGACGATAAATGATTCGCCTTCATTATGAGTGGTTGTGCTCCTTGACCCAGTAGCTTCGGAACCGGTATCTGTAAGAGGCTCTTCAGGAGATGAGGCTTCCGCGGCGTTCCCGCATGATGATAGTAGAATTCCAAGAAGGAGAAGTGGGGTCTTTTTCATAGAAGGTTCCTCTGGTCTATATTATAAAAAGGATTATAGATGATTTTATTTGCTTGAAGCAGGCGTATAAATATTTGCTTTATAAAAACGTTTGCTTCACGAATGAGAAATTGACACTGCTGTTTTGCGGTCGCGGTTTTGATCGAGGCATGTGATGGGCGTCGATACCCTTTCGCAAATGTGTTGCAGATGTTCGTCTTCGCGGGCAATCATCCGCGCGCATATCCTGGTTTGTCGTTCTTTAATTAATGCACGCCCCTTATATTTTAGCCTTTTTCGTCTTTTCCCCATTTGTTTGTTGAAGCACCATTTTACGTGCGTGGGTGTTACAATAATCAAGATGAAATTAACGTCTTCGCCTAAGCTGAATTCCATGCTGTTCGATATGGGCATTGCGACCCCGTATCAAGTGGTTTGTCACCTGCCTCGGAAGTACGATTCTTTTCTATACACCTCATCAGAGGAATTAGAAAACCTTCAAGATAAGCAGAAAATCGTTCTACTTGGGCGTGTCGTTGGTGGAGCGAAGACCCTTCGCTTTCGCTCGACCAGCAATACCAAATTCTATTTCGAGGATGTGCACGGCAATCAATATGAAGTAATTGCTTGGAATCGTCCTTATCTTGCATCAATGCTAAAAGACGAAGGCGAATTCACCCTCCAAGCCACTTACGACCAAAAAAAGCATTGCCTCAACCTTATAAACATCAAGAAAGGGCGGATTGACCCTGAGCACGCTTTAGTTCCGGTATATTCGCTTCCATCGGATTATGCACCCCACCTTTTTAGGGGGCTTGTTGAGCGATCGCTCGAGGCATTAAAGGGGAAAATCTATAACCGCGTTCCACCTCTTTTTGTCGAAAAATATCGATTCATCAATAGGGAAGATGCGCTGAGGAAGTGCCATTTCCCAACTTGTCCCGATGACATTCATCAGGGATTGAGGGTACTTAAATATGAAGAGGCATTAATGTTTTGCCTTACCAATCAAATCATTCGCGGGCAAAGCAAAAGCCACACCAAAGAAGAGGTCCCTACAGACCGTCAGAAGCTTCGAAATTTCGTACACGCCCTCCCTTATTTGCTGACTGAAGACCAAAAAAACGCAATCGCAGACTGCTTGAAAGACATGGAGTCCAGCTCGTGCATGTACCGCCTTCTTCAAGGTGATGTCGGAACGGGGAAAACGCTTGTCGCGGCCCTGCTCATGTATGCAAACGCGACAAGAAACAGCCAAAGCGCTTTTATGGCGCCAACCGATTCTTTAGCGAGGCAGCATTATAAAAACTTAAAGAAGATGTTCGATGGCACGGGCCTAAATGTTGTTCTTCTTGTCGGGAACCTGTCTTCGGCTGGAAAAAAATCCGCTTTGGAAGAAATATCCAATGGCTCAGCAGATATTGTAGTCGGGACCCACGCTCTATTTTCCAAGGGCGTCGATTTCTTGAATCTGGGCTTGGCCATCATTGATGAACAACATAAATTCGGCGTCGCTCAAAGAGCCCGTTTGGTGGAAAAGGGAGGACACGTGGATGTGTTATTGATGTCTGCGACCCCAATTCCGAGGACTTTGACTTTGACCATCTACGGAGACTTGGACATATCAACTCTAACGCAATTCCCCTCCAGCAAAAGAAGCGTTAAAACGAGAATCTTCACTCCAAAGGCATCCGAAATAAAAACAGCGGTCGAGATTTCCTTAAAAACCGGTCACCGCGTCTATGTCGTTTGCCCTCAAATCGAAGAAGGCGGCCTATCGTCGGTAAAAACCGTTTACGATGCTTACGCAAAGAGATATCCGGGAAAAGTTGCTTTGCTTCACGGCAAGATGGACGAAGACGAAAAAGAAGCCGCGCTTCTTGCTTTCTCTTCAGGGGTCTGTCCCATCTTGGTGTCTACTTCCGTTATCGAGGTCGGAATCGACGTGAAGGAAGCAAACCTGATGATTGTTTATGATCCGACCCACTTCGCGCTATCCTCATTGCACCAACTCCGTGGACGCGTTGGTCGCGACGGGTCCGACGCATCGTTTGTTTTGGCCTACGGCGGTGATGACGAGGATGAATTGGAAAAGCTCAACGTCTTGGTGAATACCGATGATGGATTTGCGATTGCCGAAAAAGATCTGGCGATGCGAGGCCCTGGAACGATTGCCGGAACAAGGCAATCTGGCCTGCCGGATTTCAGCTTCGTGAACGTCATCGACGACTTCAAGATGTTCGAATTTGCCAGAAACGATGCTACATATATCCTGAATCACCCCACCGAGCATGGATTTAGCTATCTCATAAAAGAGGCTGAAAAGGCATCGGGAGACGCCACTTTGGCCTAACGGTTGTCTTTTAATTAAGACAAACCGCCATTTTGTATGGGCGAAAGATAACGCTTGCTCTATAATGTTAGCCGTATGGCTAGCCAGTATCGTGATTTGTTCCGCCGCTTCGGAATATTGCCACATAACGAGAAGCTCTATGAGCAGGCTTTTACGCATAGTTCTTACAATGGGATGGTCGGAACGCATCACGAAGATTATGAGCGAATGGAATTCCTTGGCGATTCAATCGTCGGAATGGTCGTTTCAACGCTTTGCTATAAATATCATCCTGACATGGGCCAAGGCCAGCTTTCCGTTCTGAAAGCGCAGTTTGTCTGCTCACAATCGGAAGCGGATTATTGCCGAAAAATGGGGCTTATCCCTTATATTCGCGTCGGCGCTTCTATGTCGAAGGCAGTGGAAGACAATATCCCTGTTTTGGAAGACGTTTTCGAATCGTTTATCGGCGCCGTTTATCTCGACCAAGGTCTCGATTTTGCATGCAGGCTCCTCGTGAAATTGCTGGATAGCGATGTTAAAGGGGCTAGGGTCGATGTTGAAATCAATCCTAAATCCCGCCTGCAAGAAGCCATGCAAGCAGAGAGGAGGGAGTCCGTCACTTATAGGATTCTTGAGGATCGAATCATCAAGGGTGCGCATGAATTTGTTGCAGCAGTTTATTTCCAAGGGGATGAACTCGGACGTGGCACTGGGCCAAACAAAAAGGCTGCGGAGACCGCGGCTGCCAGGGATGCGTTATCGCGCATGTCCCTTCCGGAGGACAATTAACAATGGGTTTGTTTTCTTTTCTGAAATCGAAATTTGGCAAAAAAAGCGAGGAGAAGCCGGAACAAAGCTCCTCTTTGCAAACATACGAAAAGGGTATGGCAAAATCTCGCCGCGCTTTTGCTTCCCGCTTGGACGAATTGGGAAAAAGGTATGCAAGAGTCAACGAAGAATACTTCGAAGAGCTTGAGCAGATTCTTATCGAATCCGATGTTGGCGTGGAGCTTTCCATCCGATTAATCGAACAGCTCCTCGATAAATCCGAAAAAGAGCACATCACCGAGCCGAAGAAGATTGCTGATGAATTGGTGGATTTGATGTTCGTTGACTATGCCACGAAAGGCGAGTCCATTGAGAATGAGATTCAGTTTGCGGAGAGCGGTCCAACCGTTCTTCTTGTCGTCGGCGTTAATGGCGTTGGCAAGACAACGTCGATAGCCAAACTCGCCTATCGCTACTTGCATATGGGCAAAAAGGTCATGCTTGTGGCAGGCGACACTTTCCGCGCAGGAGCGGTGGAGCAATTGAAAATATGGGCCGACAGGCTTGGCTGCCCCATTATCACCGGCAAAGAAAACGGCGATCCGGCCTCCGTTGCCTATGAAGGGGTTCAATTCGCGAAGAAGAACAATATCGACCTTGTCATCGTCGATACCGCAGGGCGTCAGCAAACCAAGTCCAATCTTATGCAGGAGCTTGGAAAAATCAGCCGTGTCATTGGCAAAGAAATCGAAGGCGCGCCTCATGAAACCTTCCTTATCATCGATGGAACAACCGGCCAAAATGGAGTTCTGCAAGCCAAGGCCTTTAAAGAAGTGGCCAATCTCACGGGCATTGTGATCACCAAGATGGATGGCACTTCCAAAGGCGGCATTATCCTATCGATTCGAGATGAATTAGGGGTCCCTGTGCGCTTTATTGGTCTTGGGGAGAGGATGGAAGATCTTCAGGAATTCGATTTGGATAAGTATCTGTACGGCCTTCTTTTGGGAGAGGAAAGCAATGACTGAGGACATTTTGGCAAAGCGTCGGCGATTCAATGATCTGTTTTCCGTCTATGGCGCATTGCTGACCGATAAGCAAAGAGAGATTGTCTCCTCATATTATGCTTATGACCTCTCGTTAAGCGAGATCGCTGAGGGGATGGGGATATCGCGTGCTGCCATATCCGACGCGTTAAACAAAGCGGAAGAACATCTAGAACATTATGAAGCCGAATTGGGCTTCCTGAACAAAAAGAGCGACCTTGTGCATCGATTTGAAAGAATCAAACGGCTGCCTGAGGCAGAAAGATTAAAGGCATACGAAAGCCTTGGAGAGGAGATTGAAAATGGCATTTGAATCCCTTACGGACCGCTTTGGCGCC
Organism: uncultured Bacillota bacterium; assembly: GCA_946623775.1. Classification (GTDB taxonomy): domain Bacteria; phylum Bacillota_I; class Bacilli_A; order RFN20; family CAG-826; genus Alloenteromonas. Next base: position 18,488 of record CAMORJ010000001.1, read on the forward strand.
ATCTTCAAAAAGCTGCGTGGCCAAAGCAGACTTACCGAGAAGAACATGGAGGACATGCTGAAGGAAATTCGCATGGCCTTATTGGAAGCGGACGTCAATTTCAAAGTCGTCAAAGCTTTTGTGAACGACGTTAAAGAAAAAGCCCTTGGCCAAGATGTCTATTCCAAAGTCAACCCGTCTCAGATGGTTGTCAAAATCGTCCATGACGAGATCGAAGAGCTTTTGGGTGCCGACCAAACGGAAATCACCTATAAATCCAAGCCGACGATTTTGATGCTCGTCGGTCTGCAGGGAACGGGCAAAACCACGACCGCAGGAAAACTTTCCTATCTCCAAAAGAATAAACTTGGGAAAAAGGTCATGCTTGCGGCCCTTGACGTATACCGTCCAGCCGCCATTGCGCAATTGGAGACTTTGGCAAACCAGAATGGCGTCGGTTTCTTCTCGATGGGAATCACAAATCCCGTTGATATTGCCGTGGCCGCAAAGAAAAAGGCACAGGAAGAAGGCTATGACGTTTTAATTCTCGATACCGCCGGGCGTTTGCAAATCGATGAGGCCCTAATGAAGGAGCTCACCGAGATTAACCACGTGGTGCACCCCGATGAAGTTTTGCTTCTTGTGGATGCTGCTGCGGGCCAAGATGCGGTGAACGTGGCGTCGACCTTCAATAAAGACCTTCATCTGACCGGTATCATCATGTCCAAATTGGACGGCGATGCCCGTGGCGGTTCCGCATTGTCGATCAAATACCTCACTGGCTTGCCAATTAAGTTCGCTGGCGTCGGCGAAAAAATGGAAGATCTCGAGATTTTCTATCCCGACCGTATGGCGGATAGGATCCTTGGAATGGGCGACGTTGTCACCTTGGTCGAAAAAGCCCAAGAGGCAATCGACGAAAAGGAGGCCGAGCGGCAAGCAAAAAAGATGATGGAGGGAGAATTCACCTTAGAAGACATGCTCCATCAAATGAAACAAGTGCAAAGAATCGGTTCATTGGGCAAACTGGCATCGTTGATTCCCGGTATGCCAAAGCTTACCGACGAACAGAAAGAGACGGCCGAGCGCGAAATGAGAGTTTTTGAGGCCGTCATTAATTCCATGACGCCTTATGAGCGTCGCCATCCTGAGGTTCTTCGCTTTTCTCATAAGAACCGCATCGCAAAAGGCTGCGGCCTTACAAACGCCGATATTAATCGGGTTTTGCGGCGTTATGAGAAATCCAAAGAGATGATGAAGCAATTAAAACAGTATCAAAAAACTGGAAGAATGCCGCCTGGATTAGGTGGCTTCGGGGGGAAGTAAATTATGGCCGACGACATTCTCTACAAACCAAAGGACCTGTTCGACACAAGGCTCCAAAAGCAGTACCACGACGCTGCGATTGAAATATTTGACCAATATGCCGATCAAGCGCACGTCGATGTCGGTGCGAACAAGATCCACGTTAAGCAATATAACGAAGCCGAAGAACGCGTTAAGCAGTTTGCTAAGAAGGCGTCTTCGAGCAGAGGCAAGAAAATCGCTGCATTGATTTTCATGATTCTCTGTTTCGTGGTCGGGATAATCCTTTTCATAGCCTCATTCATGAACGGCTTCAATTGGATTCCTCTCGTCATTGGCATCGTTTTGATTTTGGGCGGCGTCGGACTTATCTTCGCCTTCATCTCCGCGCGGAAGAAACTCAAAGAGCTTGAAAAGGAACTTGAGAAGTATAGAGCTGAGGCTGCCCGCAAACTTCAGATTTGCTATGACGACATGGCTGGCTTGAATGCTTCCTTTGACTGGAACATGCCACTTGTGGTCATGGAAAAGGCGACGCCGATTATAGATTTGGATCCGTTCTTCAAACCTGAGAAGCTCGCCTATCTGATGGATAAATTCGGGTTCCCGGAAGAGACCGACCCCAACATCTCCACGTTGGGTGTGATCTCTGGGCAGATTCAAGGCAATCCCTTCATTTTGGAGCGAGTCATCAATCACGATTTCCGCCCAAAACGCTATGAAGGCACTTTGACCATCTCCTGGACAACCTACACCACAGACAGCAAAGGCAACCGCGTCTCGCATCATCACACGCAAACCCTAAGGGCGGAAGTCTATCACGACGCCCCTTTCTATACGTATGACACCCGCTTGATTTACGGAAATGAAGCCGCCCCTCATCTTCACTTTACGCGTACGCCTACAGGCGCTCATAAAATGGATGAGAAGAAGCGCGATAAGTATGTCCGCTCAAAGGCCAAAGACCTTCAAAAGCTTGCCGAGAAGAGCTTAACCAAAGGAAACGGTCATGCGTTTACCCCGATGGGCAATGATGCGTTCGACGTATTCTTCAATGCGCTTGACCGCGACAATGAAGTCGAATTCCGCATGCTGTTCACACCGCTTGCCCAAGCCAATATGTTGGAGTTGCTCAGCGAACCATATCCCTTCGGCGACGACTTCGTGATGGTGAAGGACGAAAAACTGACCTCGGTTGCATCCGAACACAGTCAGACGTTCGACTATTCTGCAAACCCAATTGCCTTCTCCAATTATGACTACGAAGCGTCTAAAGCGAATTTTGTCGCCTATTGCGATAGGTTCATCACCAACTTGTTCTTTGATTTGGCGCCGATCCTCTCGATCCCGCTTTATCAGATGCACAAATCGAATGAGTTCATTTACGAAGAAACTTATAAGGCAAACGTCACCTCGTATGAGCAGGAAGTTCTCGCGAACTCAATGGAGCAAGAAATCTTTTATCCAAAAGACTGCGACCGTTCCTTGCCGCTTCTTCTCAAGGCCACGAGGTCTAAGAAAGCAGGGCAGGGGGACTGTGTCTTGATTCACTCCATGTCCTACAAAACCACTCCACGGGTCGATTATGTTTCCGTTATGGGTGGCGACGGAAGGATGCATCAGGTACCCGTTCACTGGATTCAATACGACGAAGTCAGCACGGTTGTTCCTATTGGCGTCACCTACGCTCCTACGACGCGCATGGGCTACAACAGCATAAAACAGCAACTCGCTTCTGCGTGCAAAGGTCAGATTTCCGCGGCGCACTTTGAAAGGGGCCTTTTAGGGCTTTATCTCGGAAGGGATTACCTGGATTCTGACGACCAAGAAATTGCTTCTATTTTTGGGGCTAAAAAAGCTTCATAATTAGAATACTTTAAGGGAGGAACCATATTTATGGCCAACGAACTAGACGAAACGGATGAGAGCTTAGTCTCTGAGACAGGACGGGATGTCCACGTCATCCAAAAGCAGATTCAGGTCAAGACCGATTGGAAATCGACCTTGTTCCAAGTATTGCTTTGGATTCCATTCATCATCCCCGGCATCATCTTCGCCGTTATGAAGATCAAGGCTCGCAGCTATTTGCTTCAGTTGCAGCAGAAGATCCAGCACGATGCTTCTACCATCGACAACTTCCAGGTACAGCGTGTTGCCATCTTGACCAACGTCGCCAAACTTCTTGATAAGGCGATTGATCTCGACAAGAGCACCTTCACCGAAATCGCGCGTTATCGCTCTGGAACCATGACCGATGAGCAGCGTAATGAACTCGCTGGCAAGCTCGACACCGTCGATCGTTCGATCAACGTTGCTTTCGAGAACTACCCCGATCTCAAAGCTCACCAGGAAATCCGCGATGCCATGCAGCAGAATTCCTACTTGATGCAGGAAATCACCGCTGCCCGCGAAGCCTACAATGACACCGTTCTCCGTTGGAACGCCGAAATCTTTATGTGGCCGACCAAGATGATCGTCGCCGCGAAGGCCCAATATACCACCCGCATTCCCTTCACTGCTTCCACTGAAGTTAAGCGTCAGGCTGATTCTGGCGTCTTCTTCTAATAAGAATGCGTTAGCAAAAAGCTCGCCGCGATTCAATGCGGCGAGCTTTTTCTATTTATGCAAGAAGCGTTTCCCTTTTTCCAGGGCTTCGCTTTCCCATTTGGGAGTAATGCCATTATCATAATCTTCAAGCAATTTCCTATCTTGCTTTGATAATGTCAATTTATTAAAGAGGTCGGGCCGGTATTTTCTGGTTAAGAGAAGACTTTCTCTCCGCCTCCATTTCTCAATGGCGACGTGGTTGCCGCAGTAGAGGATATCCGGCACGCGCTTGCCATCGTATTCGTATGGCTCGGCGTATTGCGGATACTCAAGGAGCGGCTGATTGAATGATTCGTCTTCTAGGCTCTCTGGGCTGATAGCGCCATCAAGAAGCCGGATGATGGAATCGGCGATTCCCATAGCGGGTATTTCGCCGCCCGTAAGGATGTAGTCACCAATGGAGATTAGCTCATCAACATAGTCGTTGACTCGCTCATCAATTCCTTCATAATGTCCGCAAATGATAATTAAATCATCAAGTTTTGCATACCTTTTGGCGGTTTCTTGATCATATGTATGCCCACGTGGAGACATTAGGATCACATGGCTATTTGGCTTGCGGACCGCGCTCAAGGCATCAAGGATAGGCTGGCATTGTTCGATCAGCCCTGCCCCTCCCCCGATGGGGTGATTGTCAACGCGATTCCATTTGTCTTTGCTGTAGGAGCGGATGTTTGTCACGTCGAAAGTGGCAACGCCTTTCCCCAATGCGCGCTTGATGATGGAATTGGTTTTGAATCCCTCGAACATCTCAGGGAACAGAGTCAGGACATTAATGTTCATTTCATTCCCTCAACAACTTCTATCACGATTTGCTTTTTTTCGATATCGATTTCGAGAACGAATTTGTCAACAAAAGGAACGAAGAAATCCTTTTCGCCTTCTCTGTGGACGCGAAGAGACTTTGTAGGAGCGTATTCCAAAACGTCGGTGACTGTGCCTTGCACAGCTCCTGCTTGATCTACGACTTTGCACCCGATTAAATCTGCAAAGCGGTATGAGTCTTTGGGCATTGGTGCGTCCGTCTTGTCCATGTTGACCACCCGCTTTAAGAATTTTTCAGCTTCGTCGATCGATGTGATTTCCTCAAAACGAAGTAGGTAAACCTGGCCGTTGTCGCGAAAGGAAGCTAAGGTAACTTCTTTCGAATCGCCGGTTTTTTCGTCGACAAGGTAAAACTTCCTGCCCTTTTTGAAGCGGAGGTTGGGATAGTCCGTCATCGAGACGGCCTTAAAGGCGCCTTGTAGCCCAAACGTTTTTGAAAGATACGCGACTGATACGTACTCCATATAAAGAAACGGCGGGAATTACTTCCCGTCGGTCTCCTCTTCTCCTTCAGTGAAGCTTTCAAACTTCAGATGGATGCGCACGTTGCTGCCGTCGGATTTTCCGGCAACACCAATGACATCGCGCAAGGCATTTGCAACTGCGCCGCGCTTGCCGATCAACCTTGCGGTATCGGCATCTTCGGCAACGATTAGGATGGAGATGTCTTTTTTGCTATTGGTGGGCAATTGACGAATCATGATCGCTGAAGGATTCTCAACAAGCGGATCGATGATTGGATGGATGATTGCCCCGAAATCGCGTTCCATTACTTCGTAGCCTTTTTGCTTTCAGCGAACTTGGCCATGATGCCCTTCTTGGAGAACATGGCACGGACGGAATCGGAAGGGATAGCGCCAGCGCCAAGCCATTTGAGGGCGAGTGCTTCGTCGATGATGGCCTTCTCTTCGCCGACTTTCGGATCATAGGTTCCGATTTGTTCGATGATGCGTCCATCGCGGGCGAAGCGGGAATCGGCGGCAACGATACGATAGATGGGATCTTTGTGGCGGCCGATGCGGGTTAATCTGATTTTAACTGACATGGTTCTTAACTCCTTTGCGGTGACTATAATAGTCATACCCAATATAGGTGTCAAGCAAAAATACTTGACACTTAATGCGAAACTGTAAAAAAGCCTTGCCCAGGCACTTTAACGCGTATATATTATTACTCGCGCTAAAAGCGCTACGCAGGCTCCGCTACCCACGTCACGGGGCATGAACCTGAAGAGCTACCTAGCTAGAAGGAGGAATGATTCATGAACAACAATCTCGTAAATGAAATCACCGCCCGTCAGCTTCGCCACGATATTCCTGAGTTCTCTTCCGGCGACACCATCAAAGTGTATGTCCGCATCATCGAGAACAAAAAGGAGCGCAACCAGGCCTTCGAAGGCGTTGTCATCCAGCGCCGCGGCAGTGGTGTCTCTGCGACCTTCACCGTTCGCAAAATCTCTTCCGGCATCGGCGTGGAACGTACCTTCCCCGTCAACAGCCCCTCGATCGCAAGGATCGAAGTCGTGAAGAGAGGTAAGGTTAGGAGAAACAAAATCACCTACATGCGCAAACTCTCCGGCAAAGCGGCCCGCATCAAATCTCGCGACTAATTCGCATCAAAATCAAGGAAGTGACGACCTCCCAATTAGGGAGGTTTTCCTTTTTGTGTTTGCCAGCGTGGAAAAATTCTATGACTTCTTTATAATTTAGAAGTCATGCCAGACGATTACATGGAGAAAAAACAGATTGTCCAGGGCGAACTTTCTCCCGCTCACCCCAAAAAGAAATGGTGGGTCATCATCTTGGATATTCTCGCCATTGCCATTTTCCTTCTTGTCTTGGCGGTCTCCGGAACCGTGATTTTCGTCAGCAATTATTATGATGAACCCTTCTATGTTAATGGCTTTTCTATGTATCCGACTTTAAACTCGGAGTCCCAATACTACATTTCCTCATCTGATAGCTATCGAGAAGCCCACTGGAATGACGGAACCAACAAAACAAATGATTTCGTGGATTACGGTTGGGCAAAATCGAAAGACGGGTGGATGAAAGATCTGCGTCGTTATGACATTGTGGTGACTTATTACCCAAGCGATGCGACCGGGAAAACGATTCACGACGATGCGGATTTAAAAATCAAACGTTTAATTGCGTTTCCGGGGGAGACCGTTACTTTGGAGGCCGACCCCGAAAACCCGGCTTGGGGCAAAACCACCATTACAAACTCTGAAGGAACTTTTGTGCTGCCCAACCTTTACACGATGGACGATTATCCCGACCTTCCTTCCGGAATGAAGTACCCCGGCGTCAATTCGTCTTTGTTTGGAACCTGGACACTGGGCGAGGACGAATACTTTGTCATGGGCGATAATCGTGCTTCGAATTACTCCAAAGACTCAAGAAATATTGGACCCATACCTGGATATTTGCTTCGCGGCAAAGCGTATATGATCACGGGAATGAGGAAACTCATTCGCAAGGAAGGCGGCTCTTTCGACTTGAAGTTCAGTCTGAAGTACATGCGTTTGCCTTGGGCCTATAAATCGTTGGAATACAAATCATGAGTCAGCAAAACGTCCATTATTTCCCTGGCCATATGTCGAAGGCCATCAAGATAATTTCCGGATTCGTGAAATCGGTGGAGCTTATCGTTGAGATTGTCGATGCGCGAGCCCCGCTATCTTGTCGCAACCCCATGCTCACGACACTTGCTCCCCAAAAAGCGTGGATTTTGCTTTTGTCCAAGGAGGATATGGCCGACCCAGCAGTTACAAAGCAGTGGCTGGATTACTTTGGGAAAAATGGGGTTCCCTGCGTCTCGGGCAACCTAAAAAAAGAAAAGTTCGTGAACATCCTGAATAGAGTGGCGTCGCCGTTTATTGCCGCCAAGCGAGAGAAAGAAAAACGCATCGGAATGAAAAAACAGCCGGTACGTGTAATGATTATTGGCATTCCAAACGTTGGAAAGAGCACCTTGATCAACAATCTTCGCGGCAAAAAAGTTGCCGCGGTTGGCAACAAGGCAGGAGTCACTAGGGCAGAGCAATGGATTAAATTAAGCGATGACTTTACTCTCCTTGATACCCCCGGCGTTTTGCCTATGAATTATCCCGACGGCGCTCAGGCGATTCGTTTGGCGTTGCTTGGCACCATGAGGGAAGAAGTTTTGCCTACCGAGGAACTATCCTATGCGCTGCTTGGCTATCTGAAAGAGAACTACCCCAGCATTTTGATGAATCGCTTTGGCATCGAGGATATTACCGGAATGGATTCGCAGATTATCCTTCAGGAAATTGCGAAGAAGCGTTTGCTTTTGGAAGGGCCTAACCTTTCTGAAACGAAAGCGGCATACCTTTTGATCAAAGAATTTAAAGATGGGCTGCTCGGCCCTATCTCTTTGGAGATTCCGAATGCTTAATTTGGAGCAGGAATACTATAGCGAATCCATCCTTCTTATCGCCGGATGCGACGAAGCGGGCCGCGGGCCGCTTGCAGGGCCTGTATGCGCGGCAGCGGTGGTGTTTCCCAAAGGGTATTCGAACCCGGACATCGATGATTCTAAAAAACTGACCGCCAAAAAAAGAGATGCCCTGTATGAGACGATTATTCGGGATGCCCTTGGATATGGCATCGCGATGCGCTCTGCGGATTGGATTGACAAGCACAATATTTACGAAGCCGCCCGCGATGCGATGAAAGAGGCCCTTGCAATGATCAAGGTCCCCTATCAGCTTGTGCTTTCCGATTGCATGCCAATGCCAGGCTTCCCTGTGCCTGTAATCCCTTTGGTGAAAGGGGATGCCAAATGCCTCAATATCGCTGCCGCATCCATATTGGCCAAGGTCACTCGAGATAGATACATGGAAGAGTTGGAAAAGAAGTACCCGAATTTTTCGTTCTCCGTGCACAAAGGTTACGGAACGAAAAAACATCTTGAAGAGCTGCGCGAATACGGCCCGATAGAGGGGATTCATAGGAAAACATTCGGTCCTGTTGCGCAGTTTTACCATGAGCAGCTAACGCTCTTTTAGCTCTTTATATAATAAGGATTAGGGACTTCAACAAAAAAAGTTGAGTCCTTTTTTGCTTCTCGACGCCAATTAAATAAGTGAGGAGGTCTTTTTATGGACTCAAAAGAAACACTTTGCTACCTCTCCATCATTCACGGCGGAAACCAGCAGAAAATCATGGAGGCTATCCGCTCGCAGGTTCAGCCTGAGGAAGAAGAGGTGCTGAAAGAAGTCAGGAAGCTCAAGAGCCATTGGGTTACGCTTCTTGATCCAGACTACCCGTCGGCGCTGAGGATGATAGCCATGCCCCCAATCGTCTTGTTCTATAGGGGAAACCTATCGCTCATCTCTGACTACAACCGCTGCGTAAGCATCGTGGGGGCGAGGGCGGCCAGCGCCTATGGCTTGAGCATGGCCGAGAAACTCACCCATGGCGCCGCCAGTCATGGCTATACGGTCATAAGCGGTTTGGCAAAAGGCATTGATACCGTGGCAGCGCAGGCCGCTATGCCCTTTGGAGCCGCGGTGGCCGTTTTAGGGAATGGCATGAATAACGTCTATCCCTCGGAGAATGGCCAGCTCCAACGCCAAATCGAAAAAGGCGGTCTGTTGCTTTCGGAATACCCGGACGATGTCAAACCATCGCCCATTCAATTTCCGGCCCGCAATAGAATCATCGCCGGCTTAAGCAAGGCAACAATTCTGGCGGAGGCCAAAATCAGGTCTGGCTCAATGATCACTTGCGCTTGCGCTTTGGAATTCTCCAGAGACGTTGGAGCGGTGCCGTATCGCGCCGACGAGGAAAGCGCCTGCAATATGATCATCAAGGAAGGCGCTGCCATGATTGAGGACGTCGAAGATCTGCTGATGATGCTCCATGGGCCGACGGGAAAAATTTTATAAATAATCATATTTATATAGGAAATAAGCCGAAAAATATCGGTTGACACGGCATTTTTAGGCTTCTATAGTCATGTCGAAAAATTATGAAGCTCGTTATTGTAGAATCTCCAAACAAGCAAACGACCATCAAACGTTACCTCGGTCCGGAGTATAACGTTGTGGCCAGTCAGGGCCATATCAGGGATCTTGCCACTCGTGGCAAGGGCGGCCTTGGAATTGATGTCGATAACTCTTTTGCGCCTGTTTGGGAAATCCCTGAAAAGAAAAAGGCCATCGTGTCCATGCTTAAGCGCGAAGTCGCAAAAGCGGATGAAGTGTATCTTGCCACCGACCCTGATCGTGAAGGGGAAGCCATCGCCTATCATCTCGCCGACGTTTTGCATTTGCCTTTGGATACGACTAAAAGGCTTCGCTTCTTTGAAATCACGAAGCCCGGCATCGAAGAAGCGCTCGCGGATACGGGAACCATCGATATGAATACCGTGGCCGCGCAGCAAACCAGGCGTTTTGAAGACCGCATCATCGGATTCAAAGTGTCTTCGCTGATCTTCAAGAAAGCGCGTTTGCGTTCTGCGGGCCGCGTTCAGTCCGCAACGCTTCGCCTTATCGTCGACCGCCAAAGCGAAATCGACTCTTTCATCCCAGAGGAATACTGGACAATCGAGACCGAAGTTATGCTGGAAGGCAAAAAATACAAAATTGCCCTCTCCAAAGTCGACGGCAAGACGCCGAAGATCACCAGCAAAGAGCAAGCGGAGGCGATCCTTGCCAGGATCCCCGAGAATCTTTTGGTCAGCTCGATCGCGAAAAAGGAGAAATCCACCTCCCCCAAACTGGCATTCTCTACCTCTACTTTGCAACAGGAAGCGTACGTCAAATTGCACTTTTCCAACAAAAAGACGCAGGACGTGGCTCAAAAATTGTTCGAAGGCTTGACTATCGGAGGCGAGCATGTCGGTCTTATTACATACCTTCGTACCGACACCACCCGTATATCTCCGGAGTTCTATCGCCGCCACGCGGTTCCCTATATCACCGAGACTTTCGGCCAGGAATACATCGGCCCACTGCGAACCGTAAAAGCCGATGCAAATGTTCAAGGCGCCCATGAAGGTATTCGTATCACCGGCACTCATCGCACGCCTGAAATTGTTGCGCAGTACGTTTCTCCCGACGAAGCTAAGCTTTATCGCCTCATTTATTGCCGTACCATGGCGTCTTTGATGGCGCCGAAGAAGACCGAAGCCACTTCGGTTTCTTTGACCGGCAATGGGCTGGAGTTCACTTTGTCAGGATCCAGAACCTTATTCAAGGGCTTCACCGCGGTTTATGGCGAGTTCGAAGATGAAGAGGATGCGGCAACGCTTCCCGAAATCAAAGAAGGCTCAACCATCGCCGTTACATCGAAGCACGGCGATCAGAAGTTTACGAAACCTGTGCCGCATTACAACGCCGCATCTATTGTTAAAACGATGGAAGATCTCGGAATTGGCCGTCCATCTACTTATGCATCAACTATCGTTACGCTGAAGCAAAGAAAATACATTACGGAAGAAAAAGGCAATCTCATTCCGACGGAAGACGGCAAACGCACGGTTGCCATCCTCAATAAATATTTCCCGAAAGTTACCGATACTTCATACACCGCAAGCATGGAAAAGAAGCTCGATAACGTCGCGGAGGGGAAAGAGTCATTCATCGATGCCATGAACGAATTCTATGGCCCGTTTATGGCGACTTTCGAAGACGCAAAAGGCAGAATGTATTCTGATGGCCCGCAAAAAGCAGGCGGGACATGCCCTATTTGCGGCCGTGACCTCGTGATTAAAACCAATAAAAAAGGACAGCAGTTTATCGGCTGCTCCGGCTTCCCTCAATGCCGCTACATCCAAAAAGAGGAAAAGCCCGCTGACGTTCCCACTGGCGAAATGTGCCCCAAGTGCGGTCATGCGTTGGTTTGGAGGCTAAACCGCAAGGGCGAAAAATTCATTGCTTGCTCCAACTGGCCGCGTTGCGACTATACAAGCGGTGGAGACGCCAAACCCGCGAAGAAAAAGAAAGTCTACACCAAAGCCGATTATGTCAAACCTTGCCCTCGTTGCAAAGGTGGGCAACTCGTTGTGAAAGAAGGCAAAAAAGGACAGTTCCTCGCTTGCACGAATTTCCCTCGCTGCAGGTATCATGAGCCTCTTGACGGGGCAAACCCTCAAAGCAAATAATTGACGCATGAAATCGATCAATGTTGTAGGGGCGGGGTTAGCAGGTAGCGAAGCCGCCTTCTATTTGCTTTCGCATGGCTACGAAGTGCATCTATATGAACGCCGTCCTTTGGTATTGGATGGAGCGCATATCACTGGTTTATATGGCGAGCTCGTTTGCTCTAACTCCTTGAAATCGAAATCGCTTGATAATGCGTGCGGTTTGCTGAAGGAAGAGATGCGGATAATGCATTCCATAACCATGGATGCTGCCGCCGAATCGGAAGTGCCTAGTGGCAACGCCTTAAGCGTCGACCGTGATGTTTTTGCCACGAAAATCACTACACGTCTCAATTCTTTTCCCAATCTCGTTCTTCATACAGAAGAAGTTACTGGCCTTCCCGAAGGGATAACGATTCTTGCCACTGGGCCGTTGACTAGCGATGGGCTGATGAAAATCCTGGGCGAAAAAATCGGTCAGAAGAGCCTCTCGTTCTTCGATGCGAGCGCCCCGATCGTCAAGAAATCTTCCATTGACTTTACCAAGGCGTATTACAAGTCGCGTTATGAGCAGGGGGACGAGTCGTATATTAACTGCCCCTTCGACAAAGAGGAGTACACCCGTTTTGTTGATGAGCTTATTCATGCCGAGAGGGCTTTGCTGCACGAATTCGACACAAAGTATTTCGAAGGCTGTTTGCCGGTTGAAGTCATCGCTTCCCGCGGATTTGAAACGCTTCGCCATGGCCCACTGAAACCGTTTGGCCTATCCACGCCCGAGCACCCTAAACCGTTTGCCGTCGCTCAATTGAGACAAGACACTTTGCTTGGCGATTACTACAACATCGTTGGATTCCAAACCAATCTCACTTATCCGGAGCAACGCAGGGTTTTCTCCATGATTCCAGGTTTGGAAAATGCAGAATTCTTACGTTTTGGCTTGATGCATCGCAATTCATATTTGGATGCGCCTAGGTGCCTCAACGAGGATATGTCCTTGAAACAGGATCCCAATCTTTTCATCGCAGGACAGCTTTCTGGCGTTGAAGGCTATGTCGAGTCTTCTGCCATGGGCATCTACGCCGCAATCTGCGCTTCGCGAAAACTGGAAGGGAAAGAACCTATCGTTCCTTCCAAAAACACCATAATGGGTGCCCTAATTTACTACATTACGCATTGTGCCGATAAATATTTTTCTCCCATGAACGCCAACTGGGCACTGATCCCAACCTCCTCCAAGCGCGATAGACAGCCCACAATCGACACAGCGATAGAAGAAACGAAAATCTTTTGGGAGAAGGTTAATGGATGAATTGCTGATTCAGCAGTATCTTGCCTCCCTGAAATATGAAAAAGGCTTTTCGGAGGCAACCGTTTCTTCCTATGGAAGAGATATAAGGAAATTCAAGAATTATATCGACGGCGAAGGAATCTCATACCAATCCGTTGATCTGCAGATCATCACCAATTTCCTCTCGATGGAATTGATGAACAACATCTCTGCCAATTCCTGCAAAAGAAGGATGTCTTCCTTGAGGAGCTTTTATGATTATCTCAAAAGAAAGAACATTGTTCCCGGGAACCCATTCCGTCTAGCGGATAATCCGAAAGGCGAAACCAAATATCCAGCGGTTCTGTTTCAGGAAGAAGCGCAAGCACTTTTAGAGGCCAATCGCGCTAGAACCGACGAACTTGCTCCAAGGGATCAAGCGATCCTTGAATTGATGCTCTCCTCTGGGCTTCGCGCTTCTGAGACGGTCAATTTAAAAATGCTTCAAATCGATTTGGCACGGCGAGTGATTAGGGTTCGTGGAAAAGGAAATAAAGACCGCATCGTTCCTTTTAGCAAGGAAGCCAAAGCCGCGATTGTTGCTTATCGCGATGATCTTAGGCTCAAACTATTGCGCAACAACCCGTCAGGCCGAAGCGAATATTTGTTTTTGAATTCTCGCGGTCAAAAGCTGACGGTCCGAGGGCTCGAGTACATCATGAAAGAAATCGAGGAAAAGACCGGAAAGCGCCTTGGACTTCACCCGCATGAACTAAGGCATTCTTTTGCTACAAAAATGCTGGAACGCGGGGCCGACCTCCGTTTAATCCAGGAAATCTTGGGACATCGCTCGATTAACTCCACCCAGATTTATACCCATCTCTCCCAAAAGGAAATCACTGCGGAATACGAGAAATATTTCCCGCTTGGGAAAGAATAAATTTTGAAAATAGCGGGGACGTGTATTAGTTTCGCATTCTTTTTTCGTCGCATGCGCATTTTGCACTTCCACATGTGCGCATGAAAGCGTATAGTAATCCTCGGCCGCTAGGCGGCCAATACGCACCCCGTGGATTCAACGCCTTGTTCCTCTCGGGCCGAAGTTAGGCTTAAAAAGCGAGTAGGTGGTCAGTTGTTCGAAGCGGGGGAGGCAAAAACAAATGGAGGTCACCAAAATGAGTGACGAAATCAATCAGGAAGCGGTCGTCGAAGAAGCTGCCGCTCCAGAAGCTCCCGCTGCGGAGCCCACTATGGCGCAGGTCCTTCATGACCCCAACGCCCCAATCCTCACACTCAAGAAGTGCTTAGAGGCTGGCGTCCACTTCGGACATCAAACCCGTCGTTGGAACCCCAAGATGAGCAAATTCATCTTTGGCGCTCGCAATGGCATCTACATCATCGACCTTAACAAGACCGTTGAGCGTACCATCGTCGCCTACAACGCCTTGAAGACCATCGTCGAAGCTGGCGGCAAAGTTCTCTTTGTCGGCACCAAGCCCCAGGCTCAGCAAATCGTGATCGACGAAGCCGTCCGTTCGGGATCCTTCTACATCACCAACCGCTGGCTCGGCGGCATCCTCACCAACTTCCGCACCATCCAGGGCCGCACCAAGAGGCTCCAAGAACTCGAGACCGCTGCTGAAGACGGCTCTTGGGATAAGCTTCCGAAGAAGGAAATCGCTCTTCTCAAGAAAGAGATGGCCAAACTTCAGAAGAACCTCGAAGGCATCAAATTGATGCGCAAAGTTCCTAATGCCATCGTTCTTGCTGATCCTTCCGTTGAGCACAATGCTGTTTTGGAAGCCAAAAAGCTTGGCATCCCCGTCTTCGCTATCTGCGACACTTCCGATGACCCCGACCTCATCGACTTCCCCATCCCATCCAACAACGATGCGACCTCTTCCATCAAGCTCATCGTTGGCGTTCTTGCCGACGCTGTCGTCGAGGCCCGCACCAATGGCGAATTGACCGAAATCGCCTACACCGTCGATTCTGGCGAAGAAGCAACCATGGCTGATGCCATCCGCGTTGCCGACATCGCCGCCGAACAGCATCGCGCCGCTGTCCGCGCTGCTCGCAAAGCACGCGAAGAGCGTTACGCCAGGCTCCAAGCTGAACGTCAGGCTCGCTATGCCGCCCGCAAAGGCGAGAAGAAACCTGCCGCTCCTGCCCAAGAAGGCCAGAAGCCTGCCGAAGCTGCTCCCGAAGCTGCTGCTCCCGAAGAAGCCGCTGAATAATTATTGAGAGGTATTTACTTATGGCCGTTACCGTTGCCCAAATCAAGGATCTCCAGAACCGCACCGGCGCTGGTTTGATGGACTGCAAAAAAGCCCTCACCGAGACCGATGGCGATGTGGAGAAAGCCATCGACATCCTTCGCGAAAAAGGCATTGCCAAAGCCGCTTCCAAGGCTGGCCGTGTCGCCGCCGAAGGCTTGACCAACATCAAAATCTGCGATGAATGCCACTCTGCAGTCATCGTTGAAGTCAACTGCGAGACCGATTTCGTTTCCGGCTCTCCGAAATTCGTCGAATTTGTTGACGCCGTCACCGATCGCTTGCTCGAAAAGAAGCCTGCAAGCCTTGAAGAAGCCAAGGAAATCACGCAGGACCTCTTCACTGATGCGGTCGTTGCCATGCGCGAGAACTTCGTCCTCCGTCGCTTCGCCATCATTAAAGCGAACGAAGGTGAAGCCTTTGGCTCTTACATCCATATGCATGGCAAGATCTCCGCTTTGGTCCTTCTTTCCAAAGACGCTGGCGAAATCAACCGTGGCCTTGCCATGACCGTTGCTTCCGCCGCTCCGGAATATCTCACCCTCGATGATGTTTCCGCCGACATCAAAGCCCGCGAGCTCAAGATTGCTCAGGCCGAAGTCGCCGAAGATCCGAAGCTCCAGGCCAAACCCGACAACGTCAAAGCCATGATTGCGGAGCGCAAAGTCGCTTCCCGCCTTGGCGATGCCTGCCTTGGCTCGAAGCCTTATGCTCTCGATCCCGAGGGAAAACTCACCGTCGACGAGCTCTGCAAGCAAAAAGGCCTCAAGGTCGTTTCCTTCGTCCGTTACATGGTTGGCGAAGGCGTCGAGAAGCCTGCTTCCGAGGAATAAAAACAACACTAAGGGGCGTTCGTTCTTACGAGCGCCCTTTCTTATTAGTTAAATCGTGATTCGGCGGATGCAATTCAAATTGGCGAAGGGCGTTCGCGTGTTTATAATATGAATTACGAAAGAAGGAGTCATATGCACAGCATTTATAAGCGCATCATCATTAAGCTTTCTGGCGAGGCTTTGGCCGATTCCAAGAATTCGCAAATTCTTGATAAAGAAAAACTCAGCGGTATCGCGAATGTCATCAAAATGATTCACGATGTGGGTGTTCAAGTTGGCATCGTCGTTGGCGCTGGCAACATTTGGAGAGGACGCATCGCCGATTCCATCGGCATTGAGCGCTCTACTGCCGACTACATGGGAATGCTTGGCACGATTATGAACGGCTTGGCCATCCAATCCGCGATTGAAGAGAAGGGCGTTCGCTGCCGCGTCATGAGCGCCATCAACGTTCCTCAGGTTTGCGAACCGTACATTCGTCTCAAAGCAATCTCCCATTTGGAGAAGGGCATCGTCACAATCTTCGTTGGTGGAACGGGCAACCCATACTTCACCACCGATTCCAATGCGACTTTGAAAGCCTTGGATATCAACGCCGACGCCATCCTGATGGCGAAAAACAGCGTTGACGGCGTCTATGACTCCGACCCGCGCGTCAACCCCAACGCCAAATTGATTGAATCCTTGACCTTCCATGAAGTCATCGAGAGAAAGCTCGGCATCATGGATTTGACTGCAGTTGCCATGCTGGAGGGAACCAACATCGTGATTCGCGTTTTCAATACTGCGGATACCAATAATTTCTATAAGGTTCTAAGCGGCGAGAAAGTTGGTACAATTATTACGAAATAACAAGCACTGGAGGAAATATCAATGGATGCTTACACAATCGAAGTAAAAGAAAAGTTCCAAAAGACGATCGATTCTTTGATCGCCTCGCTGAACAAATTGCGCTCTGCCCGCGCAAACCCGGCGATGCTAAATGGAATTCAATGCGACTATTATGGCGAAAAGATGGATATTACCTCTTTGTGTTCTATTTCCATGCCTGAGCCGCGCCAGCTTCTCGTGAAGCCGTATTCCCGTGAAGACCTCAAGTCCATCGGTGCTGCTATCGCTGGCGCAAATCTTGGAATCAACCCGCAAATTGAGGCAGACTGCGTCCGTCTCATCATTCCGCCTCTAACCGAAGATACCCGTCGCGAGATTGCCAAGAAAGCAAAAGGCTTAGGCGAGGATGCAAAGGTTGCCATCCGCAACATTAGAAGGGATTACCTCGGGTTGCTGAAGGAAGATGACTCGATGTCCGACGATTACAAAGATCGCGTTGAAGACGAGATTCAGAAGGAAGTCGATCAGGCCACTGCCAAAGTTGAAGAAGTCATCAAGGCAAAAGTTAACGAAATCATGACCATCTGATCGTGCTGATCTCAGCATTGGTTTCGATTATTAAACCCCGCAAATTCCTGGTATTTTCCAATAATTGCGGGGTTTTAGATTACTTGAACACACTGGATTGCGCGCCCATTCAACCATTCTCAACCACGCTTACCCCTTCTTAAAATTCGATGCAAATGAGACCCAACAGGGCTCGCGTATGCGCTATAATGTGCGCATGCCAAAAAAGAAACAGTTCCAATTAACCAAACCAATCCACCATGTTGCTTTCATTATGGATGGCAATGGAAGGTGGGCAAAGCTCCGCGGGCTTCCCCGTCATTTGGGACATCACGAAGCGTGCAACCGCATCATCGAAATCTTCGAAGTGTGCCGTAAGTTTAATATCCGAGTCATGTCTTTTTATGCGTTCTCCACCGAGAACTGGAATCGTCCTCAAGACGAGATTGATCACCTCATGGATTATCTTGAGGAGTTCTTCAACAAAGAGATTGATTACCTTTGTTCTGTCGGAGCCAGGCTGATGATCTCCGGCGACCTTTCCAGAATCCGTGAGCAAACCAGGAAAGTTTGCTATGACGCGTTAGAACGCACCAAGAACAACGATTCGTGGATTCTAAATGTTTGCCTCAACTACGGTGGTCGCGATGAAATCGTTCGCGCGACAAAAGCGATTGCGCAAGAAGTGGTGGATGGCAAATTAAAGATTGAAGATATTGACGAAGCACTGTTCGCGAATCATTTGTATACGGCTGGATTGCCTGACATTGATTTGATGATCCGCACTTCTGGCGAACAGCGTTTGTCCAATTACTTGCTTTACCAAAATGCATATTCCGAATTTGTTTTCACACCGGTGAAGTGGCCGGATTTTAAAGAAAAGGCTTTTGTCGATTGCTTGGAAGAATTCCAAAGCAGGAATCGCCGCTTTGGAGGATTAAAGAATGAGTAAACGGATTGTCCCCAATGAACTCGATGAAAAAAAGAAAGGCTCGATGATTGGCCGCCTAATCGTTAGTGCGGTTTTAATTGGAACGGCCTTGCCTTGCATCATTTTAGGTTCCTGGTTTTGGTTTGCTTTCGTTACGGTTTTCCTTCTTATCGCCATTCATGAGCTTATCCATGTCACCAAAAAGAAATACAGCCCTTTCGTATACGTAGTCGTTTACTTGGCCGTCATATCGTTTGTTTATTGGTTCCTTATAAAAGGAAACGTTCAGGAATACAGAGAACTGAAACTCATCGGGCATGAAAGCCAATGGAAATTCTCATTGGAGAATTATTACCATTCCTTGTCCATATCCGTTTACGGAATCGGCACATTGTTCGGCGCCCTTTGTTTCCTTGCGATTATTGATAAGTCTTTTGATTGGACGGATGTCATCTATCTTTTCACGATGTCAATCATCGTTGGATTGGGCTTCCAGGCCTTCCTTTTCATCCGTTATTTCCCCTTTGCCGCCTATGCTGCCGGCGATCCCAATTATGATCCGAATTGGCTGTTCAAACTGTGGGGCAGCCTGGTTTTCCCGATTTTCGTAGTCCTCGGCACTTATTTGAATGACGCAGGTGCATATTTCATCGGCGTATTCTTCGGGAAACACAAAATGAACCCCCGTATTTCCCCCAATAAAACCTGGGAAGGATTCTGGGGCGGAAAGATAATTGGTGGCGCGTTGACATTAACGTTTGCCCTGGTTTGCGATGGCTGCGGGTTCCCGTTGTTACCTTCCATGGTCGTATTTGGAGAGCACAGTGCGTGGTGGTGGGTTGTTCTTCTTTCCTTTGGAATGCCCTTCATCGCTGATTTGGGCGACTTCACTTTCTCGCTTATCAAACGTTTTTATCAAATCAAAGATTATGGTTCGATACTCGGTCCTATGGGCGGAGTGCTTGACAGGGCTGACAGCCTTAGCTTCGTGTGCATCTTCGCTTCGGTAATCGCCGTCTTCGTTTCTCAAGGGTGGAATATCTTTATATGAGAAAAGTGCTCCTTCTTGGGGCGAGTGGTTCCATTGGCTCGCAAACCTTGGATATACTCAAAAAACATGGGAAGAGGTTTGAACTCGTAGGTTTTTCCGTTGGCAAAAGAGTCGAGACCGTCCCTTCCATTTTGGCGGCGTTTCCTTCGGTTAAGTGGATATGCGTCGGCGCAAGATGCGATGCAGAAAAACTCAAAATAGCTTACCCGTGCATCAGTTTTTATTCTGGTGATGAAGGCTTGTCGGAGATTGTTGGCAATGCGGATTGCGACATGGTAGTCAACGCCCTTGTGGGCTTTGCTGGACTTGTCCCTAGCGTTAAAGCGTTGCGCCTTGGCAAAATCCTTTGCCTTGCCAACAAAGAATCTCTGGTTGTCGGCGGAAGCCTTATCCGCGACCTTCTCAATAAAGGCTCGGGTTCGCTGATTCCCATTGATTCAGAACACGTTGCCATTGATAAACTTCTTTCTCGCACTCCACGCGATCAAATAGAAAAAATCCTCATCACCGCTTCCGGCGGATCGTTCCGCGATAGGACCCGCGAATCCCTTTCCAACGTGACTCCGGAAGAAGCCTTGGCCCATCCGACATGGTCGATGGGCGCAAAGATCACCATTGATTCCGCGACGATGATGAACAAAGGCTTCGAAGTTATTGAGGCAAAATGGCTGTTTGATTATCCGCTTGAGGAAACGGAAATATTGATGCACCGCGAATCTATGGTTCATAGTGCATTGCGTTTGCAAGATGGTACGTTCGTGGCCGATGTATCGACGCCGGATATGCATGTTCCAATTGAATATGCGTTGATGGAACGCGACGTTGATTTCGAGCTAAAACACGTACACGTCCTCAACGAATTGGGCTCTTATCATTTTGGAGAGTTTGATTCAGAACGTTATCCAGCAGTTGGTTTGGCCCTAGGCGCTTTTAAGCGCGGAGGCAATGCATGCGCGATCCTCAATGCCGCCAACGAGATTGCCGTGTATGCGTTCTTAGAGAAAAAGATTGGATTCCTCGATATCGAGGAGATTGTTTCGTCAGCGTTGGAAGGGGTGCCCTTCGTCCAAAATCCATCGCTCGACGATCTGATTTTGACAGACTTGCGCACAAGGCAGTTTGCCAATGAAGAAATATGTAGGAGACACCCACAATGAATTTTGTAGATATTATTCTGGCGATTGTTGAGATCGTCGTAATTCTGGCCGTCTTGATATCTCTGCACGAAGCAGGGCATCTCGCTGTGGCCAAAGCATTTAAAGTCTATTGTTTTGAATACTCCATCGGCTTTGGACCAAAACTCATCCACAAAAGGAGGAAAGGCGGAGAGACTTATTTCTCGCTTCGCGCTATTCCTTTAGGCGGATTTGTTTCGATGTACGGCGAAGATGGAGCGGTGCCGGATGGCTTTGAAGAACCTCCGACCGAACGCTCCCTTCAGTCGAAACCGGCTTATCAAAAAGCCCTGATTCAGGTAGCCGGCGTTACCATCAACTTCATTTTAGGACTGATTTTAATCTTTATTTCTGACAGCTGCTTCCCGCAATTCTATTCCGCATATGGCAGGGATGTTGTCGTTACGGTCGGCGATCAGCAAGCGATTGCCAGCACCTATTTTGCTCCAGCAAGTTATGAAGGTGAGTTTTTAAGTTATTTGGAAGAGCATAAGGAAAGCGGTTATGAGGCAAAGGACTATGTCGTGTCTATGCCGGTCTCTGTTATGGACGGTCAAGCCGTTATGATTTCGGACAATGTCACCATTTCTGGCGTCGATGGAATCTACTGCGCGATTTACTATCCGTCCACCTTGAAAAGCGAGCACTCCCTTGCTTCGTCAATTCGCTTGTATAAAGCATCCGAGGACCCCGTGCCTTCATATTTGGGCAAAATCGGCGTTGCTCATCTTCCTGATTCCTCATTGCTGAACGAAGGGAAATATTATGACTTCAGCAACTCTGTTGACGGAACGAAAGTCAATGTGGAGATGAAACTTGTTCCGCTTCCAAATGAAGATGATTACACCTATGGCGTGCAGATACAGGAACATTTGCTGCGCGTTGTGGCGGAGTTGGAAGTGAAGTCGAAAGCTTTGGCTGGCCCTTCTGTCAAATTCCAAGTCATCAAGCAGTGGCTGGGCTGGAATAGAGCTTGGAAACAATGGGCGTCCGACGTTCCTTATGCATGCGGGGCGATTGTAAAAGGCTTCATATCGTTGTTCACTCCTTCTGGCTTTAAGAACATCTCCGGCATTATCGGCATGACCGCTGCTTTGCCTCAAATCAGCGCGATTGGTGGTTGGGCTCGCATTTTCTTCTTTGCGGGTGTCATTTCCATCAACCTTGCTTTCTTCAATTTGCTGCCGTTCCCTGGCCTAGATGGCTGGGCGCTTGTCGTTACGGGCTACGAAAAGATTCGCCGCAAAAAGATTTCGGCTAAGGTTCAAGGCATCGTTTCGATGATCGGCTATGCGCTTCTGGCGGCGTTGATGCTGGCGGTTACGGTAAAAGACATTATCCAATTGTTTATAAAGTAGTGGTCCGAGGTGTGTTATGACGAAAAAGATGATTTCCTTTTTACAATCTATCGGGATTAGCAATCCTGAATCTTTCGATTTGGATTTCGTCTTGGTCGCCAGAAACGCATATAAAAAAGAACAAGTCGACATGGCCATCGAGAAGAGCACCCCTTGGGATTACGCTCTTCTTGAACAGTTCATTTCCGCTTTGGGAACCATCCGATATCCATACACGCTCCGCTTATCTTATGAGAATCAGCCAACCGAAGATGATGTTTATCGACTCTTCTTGGATTGGTACATGGCGCATTACTATGCCTATCCGACTTACTTGGTTGGTATGGAACATGCGGGAAAACTTGTTTTGGGATTTGGCAGTCTTGAGGAAAAGAAAGCCGAAGAGAGAAAGGTTACCGAATTCGAATCCCTGTTGTCCTTTATCAATTACGATGTAGCGGTGGAACGTCAGATACCTGAGCCCGAGCCCGAACCCGTTGTAGAGGAAGACGTGGAGGATCTGCCCGATTTGACCTCTGAGAATAATGAAATCTCCATCAGCATGCCTGATTTAAACGAGTATCGTGCCGTACCGAACGAAAAACCCGAAGAGGAACGAGAGGAAGATCTTACTGCTGAAATGGCGGAAGAACCTGCGGCACCAGTCGCTGAACCCGCTCAGGAGCCAGACGAGCATTCGATTGAGGAGTTAGAGCCAGCCGAAGAAGCAGCGGAAGAGCAACAAACTGCGGAACCTGAGCCCCTTCAGGAAGCTTCGTTCGAAGACGCCGTAAGCGATGGCAATCAATTTGAGCCCGTATATTCGGAGGCCGAGGTGGAGGCTGAAGCTGCCCATGCGCCCGAAGAATCTGATGCCGAACCAGAAATCTCTTCTATCGAGCAGGCACGTGAAATCATTGCCGCAGAACAGCAGGCCCAGGTTGAAGCGGGTGAAGCAGAGCTGATTGAAATCATGAAGCAAAACCTGGCGGCTTACGAAGAGGAAAAGAAACGCCAAAGGGTTTGGAAGAAGGGCGATTATAAGATTATCGATTCCATTGAAGATATCTACGGCATGGAAGGCGAAAACGTGGACTTCGCCGGAATTGTTTTCGAAGCGAATTCAAGGCTGACCCGCAAAGGAAAAATGTCGGCAACCCTGGGGCTTGGCGATGCCAAAAGCGCAATCAATGCCAGGGTGTTTGAAAACGCAAGACTAACCGCTGCGTTCTTAGAAGGCATTAAACCAGGCCAACGCTTCCGTGTGCGCGGAGCGATTGACGAAGATCGCTTCAGCAACCAGAAAACCATCATGGTACACTTCTTGGACTTGCTTCCTCCCGCCCCGCTTCGCGAAGACCCAGAAGAGGAAAAACGCGTTGAGCTTCACTTGCATACCAACATGTCCGTAATGGACGCGTTGCCCGAGATGCTTGATTACTGCAAGCTGGCGAAAAACATGGGCATGAAGGCCATCGCCATCACTGACCATGGTGTTGTTCAAGGCTTTCCCGCCGCTCAGGATGCAGCCAAGAAAACGGGTTTGAAAATGATTTATGGCGTCGAGCTATACATGTTCGACATTGACCAGACTTACATCTTAAATCCCTGCAATACTCCACTAAAAACTGCAAAGTACGTGGTTTTTGATACCGAAACAACCGGCCTTTCATCCCGCTATGACCGCATCATCGAATTCGGTGGAGTCATGGTTGAAGGAGGACGTGTCACAAAGACCTTGTCGCTTTTCATCGACCCCGAAATGCCATTGCCTCCAGACTCCGCCGAAGTCAACCATATCACCGAAGATGATATTAAAGGAGCGCCGACCTTCGCGGAGGCTTGGCCCAAAATCAAAGAGTTCCTCGGCGACAATATTCTCGTCGCCCATAACGCGACATTCGATGTCGGCTTCCTTAACGCTTCCTTAAAGCGCATCGGCCTAGAGCCAATCTCCAATCCGGTCATCGATACCTTGCCATTGTCGCGTTATTTGTTCCCTGAGGCTGGTCGTCATAATGAAGGCGCCTTGCTGAAAAACTTAGGGCTTAATGTTTACAACGAGCGCGAGGCCCACCGTGCGGAGTATGACGCCAGAGCATTAAGCGATGGCTGGCTCGAGATTATAGTAAGGCTCGAAAAAGAGCACCCTGATATCACTCATGCTGACCTAGCGGCGCTAAGCATCCCTCCCGCGGATCCAAACGATCCAGATCCGGAGCATAAGAAAGTGGTGGAGGAACGTTATCATTCGTTCTGCCGCCATATGAGGGAGTATCACGCCACGGTTCTTGTCAAAAACCAGGCCGGTCTCAGCGATTTGTATCGCGTCATCAGCGAATCCCACGTTAAGTATTTCTCGCGTATTCCGCGCACTCCTCGATCTCTTTTGAACGCGAAGCGCGACAATTTCCTGATTGGCAGCGGCTGTTTTAATGGTGAGATTTTCGAACTCGCAATGACCCGCGAGATCGACGATTTGGCTAAGGCGATGGAATTCTACGATTACATTGAACTGCAGCCGGTTGAAAATTATTCCTACCTGATCGGAATGGGGAGAATCAGGGAAAAAGCCCATTTGATGGAAGTCCTATCCGATATCGTTGAAGCTGCTCGCATCGCAGGCAAACCTGTCGTTGCGACAGGCGATTGCCATTATTTGAATCCCGAAGACAAGATTCTCCGCGACGTTTTCATTCAGGCAAAGCCTGTCGGTGGCGGTGCCCACCCGATGAATCCGCCTGGACGCGCCAAAAAGCCACAGTTCGATAACCCTGATCAGCATTTCAGGTCGACCCGTGAGATGCTTGATTCATTCATGCAGTGGACCGACGAGGAGAGCGCTCGCGAATTCGTCATCAAAAACACGAATCTTATCGCTGATATGATTCAGGATGACATCATCCCGATTTCCGACGACCTATTCCCACCAAATGCCAACTTGCCCGACTCGGCGGAAAAGCTGAGCGAACTTTGCTACTCGAACTTCGAGAAGCGCTATGGCGGGAACAACGATCCCGATGTTCAGGCTAGAGTCGCCCAAATCAAAGCACGTCTAGACCAAGAACTCCATGGCATCATCGGCCACGGCTATTCCGTTACCTATTACATCGCGCACATCTTAATTAAGATGGCAAAAGAAGAGCCGGAACATTACATCGTTGGTTCTCGTGGATCGGTTGGCTCTTCTTTCGCAGCCACTATGGCAGATATCACTGAGGTCAACCCGCTGCCTCCCCATTACCAATGCCCACATTGCCATTATTTGGAATGGGGCGATACCTCAAAATACAAATCCGGCTTTGATTTGCCCGACAAAGTTTGCCCGCAGTGCGGATGCAAAATGATCCAAAACGGTCAAAACATCCCATTCGAAACATTCCTTGGCTATGGAGCGAGCAAAGTCCCTGACATCGATTTGAACTTCGAGGAAGAATCGCAGCATAAAGCCCATAACTACACCAAGGTTCTTTTGGGTGAGCAAAACGTCTTCCGCGCCGGCACGATCGAAACCGTTGCCGCAAAGACCGCATACGGTTATGTTCGCGGGTATTTTGAATTCCTTGGGAAGCCCGTCGATGAAATGCCTCCGGCTTATTTGGCTTATATCGCTTCCCGCTGCGTCGGCGTTAAGCGCACGACCGGTCAGCATCCAGGCGGAATCGTCGTCGTTCCCAGCGACAAATCCGTCTACGATTTCACCGCCATTCAGCACCCTGCGGATGATATGGAATCGGAGTGGCTTACAACCCATTACGATTACACCTCCATGCATGATGAAATTCTCAAATTCGATATACTGGGTCACGTGGATCCGATGGCAATGCGCTATTACCGCGATCTCACGGGAGTGAAAATCGAAGACATTCCAATGAACGATGAGAGGGTCTTGTCGCTCTTCACTTCGCCGCAGGAACTGAACTTGAAAAGCAATTGGCTCGGACTGCAAACCGGAGCCGCGGCTTTGCCTGAATTCGGCACCGATTTGGCCCAACGAATGCTTTTGACTGCGGCCCCGAAATGCTTCAACGATTTGCTTGTCATCTCGGGCTTGGCGCATGGTACCAATGTCTGGAGCGGCAATGCCGAAGATTTGCTGACGAATCATGTCACCGACATCAACGGCGTTATCGGATGCCGTGACGATATCATGACTTACCTGATTTCGGTCGGCATCGATGATGGAATTGCTTTCAAAATCATGGAAGACGTTCGTAAAGGAAGGAAGCTGAAGCCCGAATACGTGACTCTGATGCAGGAGCACAAGGTTCCTGAATATTACATCGAATCCTGCAACAAGATTCATTACCTCTTCCCCCGTGGACATGCTACTGCCTACGTCATGATGGCGGTCCGCGTGGCCTACTTTAAACTGTATTACCCCCTTGAGTTCTATGCCGTTTTCTTCTCCATCCGTTCGGACGATTGGGACATTAAGGCCATGATCGAAGGCGAGGATGCCATTAAAGCTCGCATCATCGAACTCAGAAAACGCCAAAATGACCGTGAGAATCCTTTGAAGCCAAAGGAAGTCAACATCTTGAAGACCCTCCAGATTTCATTGGAGATGTTGGAGAGGGGATATCATTTCGAAAACATCGATTTGTACCGCAGCGACGCGAAGATGTTCGTTGTCGATCACGAAAACAAAGCCCTCATTCCTCCGTTCTCCGTTATCGATGGCTTGGGCCTTAACGCCGCTCAGTCCATTGTTGATGCGCGTTCCGACGGAAGGCGCTTCCTTTCCAAGGAAGATTTGCTGAAACGCGCATCGAAATTAAATGGAACGAATCTTGCGGATTTGGACAAACTCGGCGTTCTTTCCGATTTAGGTGATACAAACCAAATGTCACTATTTGAATTCATGTGATTCAAAGAGTATACTAACGCTCGCGGAATTCCGCGAAGCGTCGGGACGTAGCACAGCTTGGTAGTGCGCCTGGTTCGGGACCAGGAGGTCGCGGGTTCAAGTCCCACCGTTCCGACCATTTTGTTTTCTTAGGGCAACCTCGTATATAGAAAACACGCGCCCGTAGCTCAGCTGGACAGAGCACTTCCCTCCTAAGGAAGGGGTCAACCGTTCGAATCGGTTCGGGCGCGCCACCATCGATTCTCAAACCTCGGATCAACCCGAGGTTTTTTGTAATTCGCATAGTTGTCTTTGAACTAGCGCAACCTCATATTGTTGGAATTCCTATATAATATCAGCAGTTCACGATACCTTTAGGTATGTGGGGGATAGCAAATGTTTGAGGGGCTAGGAAAAATCCCGGAAATGAATTCGCTCGGCGGCGAAATCAACGATTTCGGCGCGTCTACTGCCCAAGCCAGTTTTCCTACGTTCAAGCCAAATGACTCGGAGGAGCCTGCTGAGTTGTCCTCTTCTCAACAATCTTCTTCGGCTTCGACCGCTTCGAATCCCAATCCATTGACTTCGCCTGCCCCCTCCGTCGAATCGGTGACAAGCGCAGGAAGCATGGCATCGACGGCCACGGCCTCCGCCTCCACTTCCACGATTGCTGTCGGCGCGACTGTCGGCGCAGCCATCACCGGCGTTGTCACAACGGCGATTACCACGACTGTCGCGGTGCTTTTCATGGCCAGGATTCAGGAAGAGCGCGCTTATGTCTATGCGGATCCGTCGGAAATGACGATCGAATATAGCCTCGAAGTCGAATATAACAAAGCCGGCACACTGTACGCCGAACTCTCTTCTTCCAATCAGGTCATTGAGCTTCAGGAATACGAATTGGTTGAGCGTTCTTCGGGGGAAGGGAATGACTTCCCTGAGGAAGAGGCCGATCGCCCAGATAAAAGCGATTACCCCTTTATTGATTATATGTGGGGCAAATTCGGTGCAGACGACGAGTCCTCGCTTCTTCTCGATACCCCATATGATTTGCAAATCTATTATCTAGATGGCGAAAACAAGAACCCCGTGTATCGAAAATCGGGCATTGTTCTATCCATCAACGCCTATATAGAGAACTTCTTTTGGACAAGCGAAACCGGTTCGAAGGCAATCCTCTATTCTTATGACGTTTACTACAAAGAGCCTATTTCCCTTGGGCATTGTTTCATCACCAATACCGGTGAGGCTTTGCGTTTATACGATAACGATGTCTCGTTAGAGCCAAGCGAAGAGGACCAGCCCGATGAGAAAGGCTATTACATGTCCTCGGTCGAAGGCGTTTATGAATCCGACGTGGATTTCGAAGATTATGTTTTCGAAGTCATGGATCTTTCGACGTATAACACGATTTTCGAAAGCGCCTCTTCGATCTCGACATCGCCGCTTATGCATTACATCGACGGTTTTGACTGGAGCAGCGATTCATCAAATAGAAACGTCTACTATTCATATGACGTTTATTACAAGGAGGCGATGGCGCTTGGCCATTACCTCTCTTCTCCGGAAGGAGAGCTAATCGACTTGGGCAATGCGATCCAATTGACCACGGATATGGGAAGGCTCTCTTCTGATGCAGAAGGCTTCTATGTTTACAGGGTCAGCGGCGTTTATCATTCGGACATCGAATTCTCCAACTATTCTTTCGAAGTCCGCGATATGAATGCGGAAGACCCAACCGCTTTATTCATCAGCGAGCCCGTGGTTTCCATGACTTTGCCTGATTTTGTCGTCGATAACTTCCAGTGGAGCGGGAATCTGGATGGCATGAACATCATCTTCTCCTATACGATTCGTTATCGGGCGGATGCCACGATCCATAATTATTTGGTTACGGACGAAGGCGCTTTGATAAATGTGGAAAAGGAAACGCAGCTTTTCGCAGACGGCGCTACATCCGCTTCCGATGAGGATGGCTATTATTCCGCCTTGATCGAACATGAATATAAATCGTCCGCGGACTTCAGGAATTATTCGCTGCGAGTCATCGCGGAAGAAGGAAGCGGCGAGACGATTGTTTTCGAAAGCGATCCGGTCATTGAAACATCGAGCTCCGTCTACGCTTCCCTCAAAAACCCAACGATCACTTTGGATAGCGATCATTTGGTCATGCACATCTCAACTCCCATCGAATTCTCCTATCCGACGGAAGAAAAGAATGCAAGCCTCATGATGAGCGTCTATCAAACCGGGCTTGACTATATGGAATCCGTGGCCAGCGATGAGGCGTCGTTAGATGTCGATAACGCGACCGTCCAAGGAGATGTCTATACGATTCAATATGAAAAAGCCTTCTTTGGCCTTTCCGCGAACGTTCCTTACACCTTGGAGTTTAGGCTGTTCATGCCGTCCGTGGATAAGGAAACCGTCATTTATCATTATGAATTCGAATTGGTTCCAGAAGGCGATGTCGAACCGTATTTCGGCTTGACGGGCTACTACACAATCGGAAGCGGCGGATCAAGCGACAGCAGCTACGTAGGCGAAGAGGGCTATACCTATTTGGATTTCGATTTCTGCAGCAACGGAATCGAAGGCGCTACCTATTGCCTTGCCGCATACAATCCTTCCGGAAGCCAAATCGGCGACACCGTCGATCTTTCGGTCGATGATTTTGGTTCCTATGTCAGCGCTGCCGTCAGAATCTTCAACGAGAACGCTCAGCCAGGCGACAGTGCGGATATCGAGATTCTCTATCGAAAAGTAGGGGATTCGAGTTTTACTACGTTAAGCAGACATACGATATATTTCAAATAAGGAGGTAACAGTATGATCAATGCTTTCAAAAAATGGTGGGGCAGCCTTTCCAAGGAAAAGAAAAAAGGAAAGATCATCGCTGCCATCATCGCGGTTGTTATGTCAGCCGCCGCGATTGTGATGTTGGTCTTAACCCAATATGTGCAATTCTTCAATGATGCCGTGTATTCCGCCGGGGCGGTAGGCGCGGCGGGAATAGGGGAGAAAATCGTCGGAACCCTGTTCTATCTATTGGCGTTCATCGGATTCACGATGGTAATCAGAGGCGTCATCTTCCTTCTGTTCGTCGGAGTCGGCAAAAAGGCTTTGACGATCGTGAAGCTAATCAGCTCCGCCATCAAATACGGCATGGGCATCGCCTTGGTGTTCATGGTTCTCTCCGTTTGGGGAGTTCCCGTCATGGCGCAGCTTGCCGCCGCCGGAATCCTTGCCTTGGTCATAGGTCTTGGTGCCCAATCCATCATCAGCGATATCCTCGCTGGAGTTAACATCGTTTTCGAAAACGAATATGATGTCGGCGACATCGTCTTCATCGACGGATTCCGCGGAACCATCGAGGAAATCGGGTTGACCACAACCAAAATCGTCGATGCCTCCGGCAACGTCAAAATCATCAACAACAGCAAAATCTCGACCGTCGTTAACCTCTCCGCCAATACTTCCGTCGTCGTCGTGGAAGTCGGCGTCGAATATGGTGAAGACCTTCCGAAGCTTGAGGAACTAATCAGGAACAATATGGAAGCGATCAAGGAAA
Source organism: uncultured Bacillota bacterium (assembly GCA_946623775.1). Lineage (GTDB taxonomy): Bacteria > Bacillota_I > Bacilli_A > RFN20 > CAG-826 > Alloenteromonas. The sequence goes on from CAMORJ010000001.1 coordinate 49,008, forward strand.
GGAATCCGATGATGCTTTCCGCGCCTACCTACCTCGGCGTTTCCAATCTTGCGGACTCTTCCGTCAATTTGAAATTCTCGGTGAAAGTCGATGAGCCGAATCGTTACGCAGTTGAAAGAGCCTTGTATCGCGAGATCTACCTTTTGTTCACGAATAACAACATCAATATCCCGTTCCCGCAGGTCACGATTTCGAACCGCGAAGAAAAGTAATCTTCGCGGTCGCTTTGTCAAAATATCGAACCCCTTATCGATATTCGTATGTCTGCAGCCGATATTTTGACAAAGTCGTTAGGCGGCAAGCTATAATAACGAAACCAAGGAAGGATATTTCAAATGATCAAAATTACCGTCCAAAATTATGGGGTGATGACGTTCGAACTAGATTGGGACGCCGCCCCGAATACCTGCGCCAACTTTGTTGAGCTTGCCCGCAGCGGATTTTATGATGGCTTGATTTTCCATCGCATCATCCGTGGGTTCATGATTCAAGGTGGCTGGGGCAGATATTTGAAGCGCGAGCTCGATTATTCGATTAAAGGCGAGTTCGCCGCTAATGGCGTGCCAAACGGCTTAAAGCATGATCGCGGCGTTATTTCTATGGCCAGAACCATGATTAACGATTCCGCATCGTCCCAATTCTTCGTCATGCATCAAAAATCCCCGCATCTCGATGGGCAATATGCCGCATTCGGAAAGATGATAGAGGGATTTGATGTCCTTGACGCAATTGCATCTGTCCGCACAGACGCTCGGGACTTCCCGGATGTTCCGCCGGTCATCGAAAAGGTCGAAGTAATCGATGAACCTGTGAAACCCGTTGCTAAAATCAGGCCTGCAAGATAATGCAAGAATCCGGATCTTAGATGGTCCGGATTTTTCATTAATTGAATAAGGGGTTCGCTCTTTTTCGATTTTTTGAAGGTTGCTATAGAAAAATGTTTGACTTTCAAACGCCAAGTGAGTATCTTTAATCCGCACTCCAGAGAGTGCTTCGTCAGATTGTGGGCCTTTAGCTCAGCTGGGAGAGCGCCTCCATGGCATGGAGGAGGTCATCGGTTCGATCCCGACAAGGTCCACCAA
>CAMORJ010000002.1 GCA_946623775.1 uncultured Bacillota bacterium
TTTTAATATATTAATCTATTCTTCAACAACTTTGATGGCAACTGCTTCCAATTGGTCTTCGGAGACTTCGCTTGGAGCATGTGACATCGGATCGGCAGCCTGAAGGTTCTTCGGGAATGCCTCGACATCGCGGATGTTGTCCGTGCCAGACATAATCATAGCCAAACGGTCCAAGCCGAACGCGATTCCGCCATGCGGAGGAGCGCCATACTGGAACGCATCGATGAACCAGCCGAAGCGTCTCGCCACTTCTTCATCGCTCAAGCCGAGAAGATTGAAGATCTTCCACTGGATGTCGTGGTCGTAGATACGCAAGGTTCCACCACCGGCTTCATAACCGTTGATAATGATGTCATAGGCATAGGCCAAGACTTCTTCTGGCTTTGTATCGAGCAATGGCAAATCCTCATCGCGCGGGCGAGTAAAGGGATGATGCTCGGCGGCATACCGGCCTTCTTCGCCTTCGATCGGCTCAAACATCGGGAAGTCCACCACCCATAGCAAATCATAGGTATTCGGTTTGATGAGGCCGAGCTGTTTCGCGTAAAGCGTGCGCAGCGCGCCTAGACCGAAGTCGATGTCGCGACGCGAAGAGCTGGAAGCGAAGAGAATGAGGTCGTCATCTTTGAGTTCCAACGCCTCGATAAGTTCTTTTTGCTGGGCCTCATCGAGGAATTTCAGGAACGATCCAGACAAAGCGCCGCCTTCCATCTTAAGGGAGAGGATGCCTTTTAGTCTGAATTTCCTCGCCTCGATTTGGAGGGCATCCAACACTTTGCGGGACGTTTCCTTGGCCACACCAGGAACGACGATGCCTTTGATGTATTCCGCTCCCTCAAAACCCTGGAATGGGCTGCGGGCGAGAATCGGTTTGAGGTCATGGAGCAAAAGACCGTAACGGGTATCGGGTTTGTCTGAACCATAATTGTCCATGGCGTCCCAATATTTCATCCTGCGGAGAGGCAATTGGATTTCGACTCCCAAAACATCTTTGAACGCTTTGGCGAGGAATCCTTCGTTCAAGGCAAGAATCTGATCCTGATCCATGAAGGAGACTTCTTCGTCGAGCTGAGTGAATTCCGGCTGACGGTCAGCGCGAAGGTCTTCATCACGGAAGCATTTCGCGACCTGATAGTATCTTTCGACGCCGCCGACCATCAGCAATTGCTTCCAAAGCTGAGGGGATTGGGGCAAGGCATAGAAAGCGCCGTGATGGACGCGGGACGGGACTAAATAGTCGCGCGCGCCCTCGGGCGACGAGAGGTTCAGGATTGGGGTTTCAACCTCCAAAAAGCCCTGACCATCGAAATATTCATGCCATGCCTTCACGATGGCGGCACGGATCTTGAGCTTGTTGAGCAAGCAAGGACGACGAAGGTCGAGGTAGCGATACTGCAAACGCGTATCCTCCAAAGCATCGGTCTTGTCGGCGATGATGAATGGAGGGTTCACCGCTTTATTCAAAACGGTGATCTTATGGAGATAAACCTCGATTTCGCCAGTCGGGAGATTGGGGTTGGGGACGTCTTTTTTGCGAACGACGCCTTCCGCCTGGATGACGTATTCATTCCTGACATCGGGGAAATCCTCTGGATGGTCAGAGACCAATTGGACGTATCCCGTCGAATCGCGCAGGTCGATAAACAGCAGCGATCCGAGGTTGCGCCTGGTTCCGACCCAGCCGCATAGCGTCACTTCCTTGCCGACGTCGCTCAGCCGCAAGGTTCCGTTCCAATTCGTTCTTTTCATTGCATTGTGCCTTCTTTATTCGTGATGGTGATGATGTTCTTCTTCTTCCTCATCGAGAGCATCGAAGAGCTCGTCTAGTTTTTCCGCAAGCTCTTCGATTTTGACTTCGATTTGCTCTTTCTTTGCCAGGTCCTTAAGCTGGACGATTCCTTTTTCGAGTTCGTCCTCGCCGAGGATCAACGCGAATTTCGCTTTGCGCCTCTCGGCTTTCTTGAACATGGAGCCGAGCTTTCCAGGATGGAACGGCAATTCGCAGGAGTATCCGCACATCCTGATTTGTTCGACGATCAGATACATCGCGTCCTGCACCGCTTCCCCTAGGGGCATCGCATAGATATCGAGGGAATTATCGATATCGCCAAGCATATTGTTGTCCTTCATCAAGGAATAGAGCCTTTCGACGCCGCAGGCGAATCCGACGCCATGATCGAATTCTTCGGGGCCGCCGAATTCCTTCATCATGCCATCGTAATGTCCACCGCCTAGCAAAGCCCCATAATCGGAGCCGGTCTCGCTTTTGGCATGGACTTCAAACACGATGTGCCCATAGTAATCCAGGCCGCGGACCAAGCCATCATCGATTTCATAATCGATTTCTTCATCGTTGAGGATGGAAAGGGTCTGATAGAAACGCTTTTCGGCTTCCGGAGAAAGGAAATCCTTCATTTTCGGAGCGCCCTTGGCGATTTCTTGGTCTTCCGGCACCTTGCAATCGAGCATGCGGAGCGGATTGAGTTCGAATCTCTGACGGCAATCCTCGCACATTTCGCCTAGGTGCGGACGGAAATAATCGCGCAGCGCATCCCGATATTTCGCACGGGATTCCGGATCTCCTAGGGTATTGACCTTGACGACGAGGTTCTTGAACCCGAGCATCTTCAGGAAATTCATCGCGAGCGCGATGCATTCCGCGTCCATGCGGGCGGAATCATCTCCCACCGCTTCGACGCCTGCCTGGATGAATTGACGATATCTTCCTAGGCCAGGCCTTTCGTAGCGGAATGCGGGTCCGCAATAATAGACTTTCAGCGGGGCGTCGTTGGTCGCATAGAGCTTATGCTCAACGATGCTTCTCACCGCGCCGGCGGTTCCTTCGGGGCGCATGGTCACGGAGCGGGACGCTTTATCCGAGAAGGTATACATTTCCTTCCTGACAATGTCGCTGCTCTCGCCGGTTGAATGGGTGAAAACCTCGGTGTATTCGAGGATTGGCGTCTCGATCGGGCGATATCCATATAATTCGGATGCCGCTTTGAAGACGTTCTGTATATAGGAATAGGCCTCCGCTTCCTCTGCAAATAGGTCGTGGGTTCCTTTCACTGCGATAGTCGGCATAACAAAATCCTTTCGCTTGACGGCGAATATTATAATCCTCTGCCTATAAAATAGGCAATCAATGCGTGATGCGCTTTACGGAATATACGCCTTTTATTCCAAGAAGGTCACCAAATAGGTCATTTAAGACCTTGGCATCGGGCACCGCCAAAGAGACGGAGAAGACGTCATTCATCGTTTCGCGGATCAAATGTGCCTTCAAATCGGATACGCCGATGTTCTTGGCGCCGAATTTCTGCAAGACCTCCGCCAAAAGATTGACGCGGTCGTTCGCATAAATCTCAATATCGACAGGATAGGATTTGATTCCGAGGTTTTCTTTCCAAGAAACGGGAATCAGCCTCTTGGTCTGCGCGATATTGGGGCAATTAGCGCGGTGAACCGTGATTCCCTTTCCTTTAGTTATATATCCGACGATGGCGTCGCCGGGGATCGGAGTGCAGCAATGGGAAAGGCTGATGGCAAGGTTGCTTGCGCCACCGGGAACGATGACGGGGCAAGATTCATCCAAAACGGGCTTTTTGACCTTCATCATGTCGATTGTTGGTTTCTTCTTGATATGCAAGAAATCCAAAACAGTCGATGATGTCGGATTTTTCATCGAAATCATGATGAACAGGTCATCAAGGGATTCGAAATGGAACTCGTTGCGAAGCGCATCGGAATCAAGCAGTTTAAGCGCTTCTTCCTCTTCAATGTCTTGCTTGGCGAAAGCATCCATGATGGATTGTCTGCCAGCTTTGATTTTCTCTTCGCGGACAATTTCGGCGTCACGACGCTGCAAAGCGCGGCGGATATGGTTCCTCGCGGAAGCAGTTCTGGCGATTTCAAGCCAGGAATCGTTGGGGCCCGTCGCGGATTTTGAAGTGCGGATTTCGCACACGTCCCCGGTCTTTAAAACCGTATTCAAAGGAACGCCTACGCCATTGACCACCGCTCCGACGGCCGAATCGCCGACTTTCGTGTGGATCTTATAGGCGAAGTCCAATGTTGTAGCGCCCGTAGGGAGATCGATAACCTTTCCCATTGGCGTGAAGACATAAACATTTGCTTCGAAAATGTCACTTGTAAGGCTGGCCATGTATTCGGCAGCCGTGCCATCTTGCTTGCCGGAAAGCGAAACGAAATCGCGGAACCAATGAAGCTTCTCTTCGATTTCTTTCTGCTCTTCCCTGGCGTTATAGTGCCCACCTTCTTTATATTTCCAGTGAGCGGCAACGCCAGACTCGGCAACCTGATCCATCTCCTCGGTGCGGATTTGGATTTCATACACCTGCCCATCGCCGCCGACGACCGAGGTATGCAAGGATTGATACATGTTCGGCTTAGGCGTGGCAATATAGTCTTTGAAGCGGCCAGGGATAGGTTTATAGGTTGAATGGATGATGCCTAGGATCTCATAGCAGTTGATGGTCGTCTCCGTGATGATGCGGATAGCCAAAACATCGTAAATCTCATCGAAGGAATGACCTTTCTGATACATTTTCCTATATATGGAATAAATGCTCTTAACCCTCGATTCCAGGCGGATATTTATATTATGCTCGAGCATGATGTCGGCGATGCGCTTCTTGAAAAGCTCCAATGAGTGTTTCCTGTTTTCGAAACCCTGATTGACCAAGCGGAGAATCTCGTTGTATTTCTCAGGCTCAAGATATTTAAGGCATAGGTCTTCCAGCTCGCTTTGAACCGTATAGATTCCTAGACGGTGGGCGATCGGAGTGAAGACATCCAAGGTTTCTTTGGATAAAGCGATCTGGCGTTCCGGAGGAAGGGAATCCATCGTCCTCATATTGTGAAGACGGTCCGCGAGCTTGACGATGATAACGCGAACGTCCTTCGCCATGCCGAGGAAAATCTTGCGGTGATCCTCCGCTTCGAAATCCTCCGCCGTCATCTTGGAAAGCTTCATCCTTTGGATTTTCGTCAAAGAATCGACGATCTTGGCGACTTCTTCTCCGAAAAGTTCATTGATATCGTCAATCGAAGTATCCGTATCCTCCACCACATCATGCAGCAATGCGGCGGCGATGGTGGTTGGGCTAGTCTGAAGCTGAGCGCAGATATAGGCGACCTCAATCGGGTGATGGATATAGGCTTCTCCCGATTTGCGGAATTGGCCTTCGTGCTTCTTTTTGGCGAATTCGTAAGCCCCGTGTATCAGTTTTCTATCTTCTTCGACGGAAATGTAGGTGCAAAAAAGCGCGCGCAGATCATCGTAATCATGCATCGGGTACCCACCGTTAGGTGGAAGCTTTTTCTTTCCTTTTGTGTCGGTCATGCGTTAATTAAACTCCTACGCGCGAAGAAATCAATCATTCTTTTTCCGCGATGATGTCGAGCGTGATCTTGCCGCGGAATTCATTGAGCCCGAATCGGACCACGAAATCAGTTCTCTGGATATCGGCGAAATCCTCTTTATGGAACTTAAAGCCAATTAAGCGCGCGCCTCCAGGAAGCGGGGTCAATAGGCAGCCGCTTTTCATGGAATACTGCAGCGAATCCACGGGAATGTTGCGAAGAGCGAATCTCGGTTCCTTATAATCCATGCCATATGGGCCGAATTCACGGATGATTCGGAAGGAATCCATCGTGCATTCATGAAGGAAAATCTCCATGGGCTCACGCTCCTTCTCCCCTTTTCCCTTATTGATGGCGACATAGCGAAGAAACTCTTCGCGGAATATGGCGTAATCCTTCTTTTTTATCGTCACGCCTGCGGCGCGGGGATGGCCGCCATAACGGACCGCATAAGAAGACAACGCGTCCAAAGCGCCCATGACATCGAATCCGTCTTTGCAGCGCAACGACCCCACGTAACAGTCAGGATCGCTGTTTGCGGGCGAAAACACAATGGTAGGCAAACCATTCTGCCCCAGAAGGCGATTCGCCAAAAGCCCGTTCAATCCTTCTTTCAGATTCGCCACCACCACATTCGCGCTGGCAAGCGGATCCAAAACGATTTTTGCGCTCGCCTCTGCCGTTAGGGTTTTGCGCGTTTCGTTCGTTTGGCGCATAAACGCAGCCACGGGTAGCTTATTTTTGAAATCTAGGTCCGCAAAATAATGAACCAAGCGATTGATGGTATGGTCTTCCACGATACGCCCGACGGCATTGATTTGAGGGATGATTTCCATTCCCAAAACCGTCTCATCGATCCGTGACTTTTCGGTCATGGTCATGATTTCCGGATACTTGTTCGCGCGAATATTCCGCAACGCCAAGCGTACCGCTTCGCTGTTATGGCCCTTGATGGGCATCAAATCGCCAATCAAGGAAATCGCGGCGAGGGTCAGAAGATAATCGTCGACTTCGCCTAGCCATGCGACCGAGAACAGGAAGCACAGAAACCCAGCCGAAACCGGGTATTGCCCATATTTCAAAAGCTGGTCGTGGACGATGGATGTGGCAGGCGGCAACGACGCGGGAAGGTCATGATGGTCGATGACGATTGTCTGAATGCCGCGGGAAAGCAAAAAGGAAACGGCGTCAAGGCAGCTGACCCCATTATCGACTAAGATGACCAATGAATAGCCTTTGTCAGCGATCTTTCGCGCGTTATCCATCGTCAAGCCATATCCGTCCTGATATCTGGTAGGAAGATAAAACGATGCCGAATAATGGAGCTTATGGAAGCATCGCATGATGATAGATGTCGCCATAACGCCATCGGTGTCATAGTCTCCGTATACGATGATTTTCTTCCTGTCTTCCATGTTCTGGCGAATCAGGTTTATCGCCTTTTTCACGGAAGGCTCATCATCGATTCTCGGGATGTTATCAAAAGAGGGCTCGCGCGATAAACGCGCAGAGTCCTCTTGCGTCAACTGTAAGTATTCTATCAGGCGCGACTTGAAATCCATCAGTCGTTGATTCCGATGAAGATGGCTTCTTCAGGTTCGCCGGATTTCTTCCTCTTAAGAAGCTGGCCAGCTTGTGCCTTCTTTTTCTTCTTAAGCGGCTTGATTTTGATCTTGGAGAAGAGTTTTCCAAGCTGCATCGCGACAAACGGCATGGTGGTGAGGGCCAAAGTGAGGGCAAGGGCCAAGCCGATGATGAAGCAGAGATAGCTCATCTGATAGTAAGGCGTGGACAAGGCGAAGAAGATAACGCCCATCCACAGAGCAAGCGCGGCGAGCAACAAGGCGGCGCCTGCGTTGCGCGATGTCGCGGTTCTGAGCATTTCGCCACGGAATTCGTAGCCGGACTTGTCTTTTTCATGGGATTCGCGGATGAGGTCTTTCTCGCCAGCCATCGCAAATAGGGAGACCAAGAAGGCAATCACTGCGACAACCGCGGCGGAGATGGCGACGGTTGGCATGGCGGGAATCCTGGTGAAGGCGAAGAAAGCGACTGAGCCATAGGAAGCGACGAGCGCGACCGCCGTGGCGGCGATGCCGCGAGACGGGCGATAGCGGAGCATCATGTAGACCATGGCAACCGCCAAGCCAACGCCGATGCCGAGGCTCAATTTGGAGAGCTTAGGTTCGGAGACTTCCGGAATCGTGGTCTTGAAGGAGGCGGTGAAGTTCTCTGCCTCGTAGATGTATTTGGAGTTGATGAAGGAATCGATTGCCTCATCTAAGCTCATGGTTTGAGGATCGGTCCAATGGCCATCGATATAATAGGAGACTTCGTAATCATTGGCGGGATCGAAATACTTCTTCAAGGAAATCTCGTAATAACGCCAATAGTAATTGGTGCCGTCGCCGGCATCTTCGGTGATGTGTTCGGAATACGGAGTTTCGGACAAAGTGACAGCCGTGGTCAAGGAATCCAAGGTCTTTTGCTTGCCGTCGATGGTGACTTTGAATCCAGCGAGGAGGTTGGGTTCGCCGTCGACGTCATTGCCGCGCAATTCATCGATGGTGGAAACGCCTTCATAGGGGATGATGTCGTTGTTGTCGCTGCGGATATCCAAACGCAAAACGGTGGATGGGGCCGTATATTCGGAATTGTTGAAGACGATGCCGTCTTTCACTCCGAAGATGATCATGGTCACGAGGCCAGCGAGAACGAATGCGCCGGAAACGATGGAGGTCCAGAGCTTGCCTTTGGAGAAATCACGTTCGGCATAGGTGCCGAAGAAGGATTGCTGCTCTTCTTTGACGAGATCGGGGATCTTGGACTGGTCGATGAGGAACTGCTTCGGGAACTTGGACTGCATGGTGTTATCGTTGCAGAGAAGCCATCCGCCGATGCGGGTGAAGATGAGGTTGACCAAAGCGCCGAAGAATCCGCCGACGACGAGCATGATGCCGACTTTGGAAGCGAGGTCGCCCGCGAAGACGTAAACGAACACGCCGATGATGATGCTCACGACGCCTGCGTCGACAGTCGGCCAAACAGACTTCTTGATGGCCTCTTGATGCGCCTTTTTAAGGGTACGTCCGCGATAAATTTCGTTTTTGAGGTTGCGGGAATAGTAAAGGGAGCCGAAGAGGGATACCGCCATCGGGGCGATAAGGCCGATGATGGCAGCGATGTTGAGCTGCGCGCCGAAAGCGATGAACAAAGCAAGGCTGGCCGCGGAAGCCGCCAAAGCATTGGCCATATGGGTGAAGGCGAAGATGCGTTCCGCCAATCCAAGGACGACGCCGAGGACCACGACAAGGACGATGGTCGCAAGCAAGGTGCGGCCGAAGCTCGCTTCAATCGCCCAATCGCCGAAGGTGATAAGGCTTTCGACGGTCGCTTTGGCATCCAAAGCATAGGTGAAGTTGACATGGTATCCAGCGCCATTGTTCATGGAGTGATAGCTGGAAGCATTGAACATGTTGCAAAGGAATGTTGCAGCGGCCACCGCTTGTTTCGTCTTGGTGGGATCGTAATTAGATTCGCTGATCGCCTCGGAGGGTGGGATCAATTGGAGATACGGGGTCTTTTTGTCGGTGTCGGAGGGATCGTACCAAACGGAATTGTCGTTGGCGGTTCCGTTGACGGTGAGGATGCGGCCGTTCTGGTTGATATCGGAACGGGATTTGGAATAATCGTCGGTCTCCTGGCGATTGGCCCAAACGACAAGGGTTGTGGATACGGCTGCCTTGGTTTCGTTGCCATCGTCATCGGTTTCGGCGGCCGAGGTATGATCGGTGCAGTATTTGACGAGATTGAGGAACGCTTCGCGGTAATCATCGCCTTCCTTCAAAGGAACCACGACGACCGGGACCTTGTAGGAGCCCATGTCGATGTCTTTGATTTCGGCGGTCTGCCCATCGATGATGTCATCGAGGATGTCGGGGTGGGCATAGTCTTCAAAAGAAGTGTCGGAGGCATCGAGCTCATAATCGCCGCCGGAGAAAGCGAGGTATTGCTCCAAATAAGAATATTGAAGCGAATCGTTTCCAGGGGTGCGCAAAGTGACGGCGATGGTGTCATAGCCTTGGGTCGCGACTTCGAATTCGCTTAAGCCCCACTTTTCGAGCCTAACGCGGAATTCATCGGCGATAAGGTCAATGACGGGCTTGTCATTGTTGATATCGGAATCATCAAGGAAATCGCTGTAGTTGCTGTTGGGGCTGTCTTCTACATAGTGTGATGCCTTGAAGTAAAGGGTTTTGCCATCGGCATAAGCCAAGTCGGCGTCCGCTGCTTTTATCATCGGGACGGCCGAGGCGCCAACTCCTAATAGCATTGTGGCGCACATGGCAAGGTAAGAGATGTAACGACGCATACGTATCCTCCGTAGCCCTGAATTATTAATAATTCATGCTGACGTCAATTAGCATACTCTTGTGCGCGCAAGCGGGCAACAAAGAATTGATTTCGAAGCCCCATTTTAAAAAAATAGGCGATACGTGTATGCGTTTTCGCCAAAAAGAAAAGCCCAATGCATGGGCTTGCTTATTCATCAAAGATGGAATACTGATGCGATTTCTTCAAATGGGCGTATGCCTTTTCGGTCGCTGTGCGACCGCGCGGAGTCCTGTTGATCATGCCGATCATGACGAGATATGGCTCGTATACATCCTCGAGGTTTGCGATTTCTTCGCCGATGGCAACCGCAATTGCTTCTAAGCCAACAGGGCCGCCATGGAAACGATCGATGATCGTCGAAAGGTATTTGATATCCACGTCGTCAAGGCCGAGTTCATCGATTTTCAACGCCTGCAGAGCTTTGTTCGCCGTAGAAGCCGTAATCTTTTCTTCGCCATAAAAAGACGAGAAATCGCGGACGCGTTTGAATAAACGGTTTGCGATGCGCGGAGTCCCCCTGCTTCTTTCGGCAATCAAAGCGGTCGCGCCCTCTTCGATGTCCATTTTGAAAACCTTTGAGGTGCGCTCGATGATTTTGGAAATCTCTTCTATAGAATAGAAATCGATTTTGATGGAAATCCCGAATCTTGCGCGAAGGGGGGATGACAAATCTCCAGCCCTTGTGGTTGCGCCGACCAATGTAAAAGGCGGCAAGGGCAGATTCAAAACATGGCTTGCCCCGCCTTGATTGACGAGGATTGAGAGATTGAAGTCCTCCATCGCTCCATAAAGGACTTCTTCCACTGGGCGAGGAAGACGATGAATCTCATCGATGAACAAGACATCGCCCGGCTCGATTTCGCTCAAAATCGCAGCGAGGTCGCCCGGCTTTTCGATTGAAGGGCCATTTACGAGGCGGATATTTCCTCCCATTTCATGGGCGATGACATAAGCCATCGTGGTTTTTCCTAGGCCAGGAGGGCCATATAGCAGCACGTGGTCAAGCGATTCTTTCCTTTTCTTTGCGGCGGTCATGAAAACAGAAAGATTGGCTTTCATCTCCGTCTGCCCGACATACTCTTCGAGAGTAACGGGACGAAGGGAAAGATCCGAGCTAGCGTCTTCTTCCACTCTTTTCGCGTCTAAAAGGCGTGACATATCACTGTTTCCTCAGTTTGCGCAGGGCAAGTTTCAAGATTTCCTGCGTCGTAGCGGATTTCGGCAAGTCGATTCCGGCAAGGGCATCGTCGATGTCCTTTGCCTTGAACCCAAGGGATTTCAAAGCCGCTGCAGCTTCTTCGTAAGCTTCGCCCTTCGGCGCTTTCTTGCCGCTTGGGGCATCCGGTTCCGAGATTTTGCCCCTCAGATCCAAAACGATCTGCGCGGCTGCTTTCGGACCGATTCCGGGGAGTTTTTTTAAATAGGCGACATTATTATTGGAGATGGCCTGGAACAAACCTTCCGGATCCGCTTTCGACAAAGCGGAAAGGGCGGTCTTGGGGCCGATTCCCTTTACGGAGACAAGCGATTGGAAGGCGGCTTTCTCAAGCAGAGTCGCAAAGCCGACAAGATAATGGTCGTCTTGGGTCATAATCTCGCACGTGTAGATAAGCTTTTCGTCGCCAAGCATGAATTCTTCAGGGCGCGCGACGAAAACCTCATATCCGATGGAGCCGATATCGATAGCGATAGAATCCTTCGATCTGGCGACGATTTTTCCGTGCAATGAATAGATCATAAAGTCGATGCGAACAGGATGCAAAGGAGCACGATCGCCGCTGCGGCGAGGATGCCGGCGAGAAATGCGTCTCTTCCTTTTGCGTCCTTCATTATATACCCTTTCAAACTATGTTTGGTTATTCGCTGTACTCGAAAATGAAATCGAGCAGCCTTACCTCATCGCCATCGCGAGCGCCTTTCTCGCGAAGCGCATCGTTGATGCCGATGGAATTCAAATAGGAGATCAGCTTGGCAACGCCCTGATCGGTGGAAAGGTTAATGCGCTGATAACGCTCTTCCACTTCTTCTCCGGAAATGATGAACAAATGCTCGGATGGGCGCGAAATCGTATACATGGGTCCCTTCTTTTCGAGATGGGCATCATAAACCTTCATGCCCGGAACCTCTTCCACGGGGTATAAGGGGAATTCGGGCGTTTTGGTGATCAGCTCATAGGCTTTCTTCATCAAATCCATAACGCCTTGGTCGGTAAGCGCCGAAATGCCATAGGTTGAGAACCCGAGCTTTTTCTCGAATTCCTTTTTCCTCTCCTCGGCCCCTTCTTCATCCATTTTGGAGCAGACGACCAATTGAGGGCGGTTCTCTAGGCCAGCGCCATAGCCGACAAGCTCATTGTTGATCGCGGTATATGCCTCATATGGATCGCGGATGCCGTCCATGCTGACCATATGGATCAAGACCCTGCACCTCTCGATGTGGCGAAGGAATGAAATGCCTAGCCCTTTTCCTTCATGTGCGCCTTCGATCAATCCCGGCATATCCGCCAAAACGAATTGGGTTTGCCCATCAGGCAATGTGACGACGCCCAGGTTCGGAACCAAGGTCGTGAATTCATAATCTGCGGTTGGGACATTGGCGCGGGATACGATGTTCAGCAAGGTCGATTTGCCGACGGACGGAAAGCCGATAAGCCCAGCGTCAGCCAACAGTTTCAACTCCAGAACAATGCGCTTTTTCTCGCCTTTTTCGCCATTTTCGGCAATCTTTGGCACGCGGTTCCTGCTGGATTTGAACGCGGCGTTGCCGCGTCCGCCTTTGCCGCCTTTGGCCACAAGGCAAACATCGCCTTCGTTTCTTAAATCGGCGATCGGTCGATCTTCGCCTTCGACGAAAACCAAAGTTCCGCATGGGACTTCGGCATAGACATCGGGCATCGATGCGCCAAAACGCATTTTCTTGTCGCCTTTTTCGCCATCTTCGGCAGCGATCAGGCGCGAATGGCGATATGCGAGGAGGGTGTTCACGGATTTTTTCGCGATGAAATAGACCGACCCACCATTGCCGCCATTGCCGCCATCGGGCCCGCCTTTCGGCAGATTCTTCTCGCGGAGGAAAGAGATGGCGCCATTGCCGCCATTCCCGGAACGGACTTCCACTACGGCTCTGTCAATCAGCATAGAGCCTTCCTTTCCTCTTCGCCGAGGATGTATGCTTGCTTGTTCTTTTTGATGCGATTGAGGTCTTTGGAGAATGCGCGGCTGGAAGAGAAGAACGAAACGGAGGTTCCTGCCTCATCGTTCTCCCAATGGACCGGGATTTCCTTGACCGAGAAATGGTTGAGGGTGATGAAATAGCAATGCTCGACATCATAGGCGTAGCCCATGATCATCTGGCGGTTCACCATCTCAAGCGCCATCTTATGGCGGTAGCACTTATAGCCGCATTGGGTATCCCCGATATCGCGGAAACCGAATTTGCGGCGGATAAGCCAAATCGAGATCTTATGCCCCATCCTGCGCAGGAAAGGACGTTTGTTCTGATAGGATTCCGGAAGGTCGCGGTTGGCGACGAAAGCATCGTATTTCCCCAGGTCGGGTTTGATCAAATCGAAAGCGGACAGATCGGTCGCGCAGTCGGCGTCCATGATCAAGTCGTAGTCGGCATCGGAGGCCAAAACGCCCAGCCTGACGCCGCGGCCTTTGCCGCCCTCTTCGCAAAAAGGAAGGACGCGCACTTGCGCGGGCATGCCTTCCATGCCTTTGGTCAAAATCTCCTTTTGCTCAGGAGAATAGCCGTTCGGCGAAACGATGACTTCGTAGGTTACCCCGCAGGAATCGAAATACGGGATGATTTTTTCGCGAAGGTTCTCGAGAAGCTTTTCGGCCTGGTTTTTGATAGGGATAATGACAGAGATTTTCATATTTGGCTCACACGTATCGTTATTATACACGCGCACGAATAAATGTGGGATTGCGTTTTGAACGCGCTAAAACAAAATGCCTTCCGGAACCCGAAAGGCATTGGTCTTCATGCTTGAGGGCGATTACTTCGCTTCGACGGCGTAGACGGAAACTTTCTTCCCAGACTTGCCGAAGCGTTCGAAGCGAACGATGCCGGTGATGGTGGCGAAGAGCGTGTCGTCGCCGCCTTTCTTCACGTTGGCGCCCGGATAGATCCTGGTGCCTCTCTGGCGATATAGGATGCTGCCGGCGGTGACGAGTTGGCCATCGCTGGCTTTGGCGCCGAGGCGGCGACCAGCGGAATCACGGCCGTTCTTCGTGGAGCCGACGCCCTTTTTAGAAGCGAAGAGCTGAAGATCGAGAATGAATTTCATGGTTACTTCTTCCTTTCCTTGATGTCGAGGGCTTTCGGGTAGCTTGCCTCGATGGTTTTTAGTTGGATGATCAGCGTTTCGATGACATCCTCGTCATGGTCGCTGACTTCGCCTTTGGCGATGCAGCTCACCCTGCCCTCTTCGATTTCGATCTCGAAGTCGTCGTCAGGGTTTTCCAAGGCATTCATGGCTCCGACCGTCACCGCGGAGACCGCGGCGCAGACGAGGTCTTTCCCGTACTCGCCTGTGTTGGCATGGCCTTTCACAAGCAGCGAGGAGAAGCCTTTTCCTTTGTAGGATATCTCGATTTTGATCATCTTAGGCGTTGATGGCTTTGACGATTAGGCAAGTATAAGGTTGACGATGGCCCTGCTTTTTGCGCTCATTGGCCTTGGCCTTGTACTTGTAGATGACGACCTTCTTGGAAAGTCCCTGCTTCTCGACTTTGCATGCGACGGAAGCACCTTCGACGTAGGGAGAGCCGACTTTGGCTTTCTTATCCCCACCGACGAAGAGGACTTTGTCGATGGTGACTTCGCTGCCCGGCTGGGCTTCGAGTTTCTCGACATAGATTTTGTCGCCGACGGCGACTTTGATCTGCTTGCCGCCAGTTTCGATGATTGCGTACATGTCTTATCCTCCTTGGTGACGCTTGTTGATACTCGCTATCGAGGCTCGGCCTACCCGCCGTATTGGATGCCTTTTCTAAGCGGTTGCGCGCCCAAGCGAGGTGCGACAACGCGGTAAGTATATACATTTCATTCCCTTAAGGGAAGAAAAAACGTTCAAATCCGATGAAAAAATATCAAATCCCGAGGAAATCGCTTGGCTCACCGGCTTTTTGGGCGCGGAGGTGGTAATACATCTGCATGTATTTCAAGGCGTTGAACCCGACTTTATCGGAACTGACGCGGAAGGTCTGCTTTTTGAAATAGAACAGGAAGGTCTGCCTGCCGGAGACCGCGATTTCCATAATCTCACCCAACGGGAAATCCATTTCGCCGACCTGCAGGACCTTGTCGTTCATGGAGATGCGGACATTGGAAAAGAGGCGATTCTCGTGGTCTAAGTCGATCTCTTCCAGATTGACGTTGTCTTCCTCGTATATCGCAACGCCTTCGGCGGCTTGATAATCGCGGACATATCGCTCCTGCTCCGCGAACCAGGAATAAAGGTCGGGGTGCTGGAATTCGGGTTTATTGGGGTTTTCGAACAGCAGATGTTCGCCATAGGTGACTTCCAGTCCGCACTCCGTGCAGCGGACTAAGTTGCCTTCGCTAACGATGGAGGAGATGCCATGGCACACGGGGCAGCGGTACAATACGCGCTCCAGCTTCTCGGCCCGTTTTTCGGAAAAGGAGGGGGACGTGGATGGGATTTCGTTGACCGTGAGGTTCTCCTTCACCGCTTCCATCACCTGCTCTAGGCTCATTTTCTCAAGTTCTTCTTTGGCGATTACTTTGCGAAGCTTGATTTCCATCTCGCCTTTGCGGAAATCCAACGCAAAGCGCGGATCGATCGTGAGGCCGCCAATGACATTGACGAAGACGAGGTTTGCCTTGCTGCGGGAAATCAGCTTCGCGATGGAGGGCGCGATGGCGCAAAGATGGGTCGAGAAGGTGCGATTCCCTTCAGGGAAAAGCAAAATGCTCTCCCCTTCTTTCAGCCTTCGAAGCATCGTCAACGCGATTCCGGCGTCCTGAAGGCTCTTGTCTTTCCAGATGGGGCTGAAGAAGCGTTCCAGCATCTTGCGGAGGTTCAGCTTGATGAAATCCTTGGCCGTGACGGGATAAAGGGGCTCGTCAAAGCAGGCCATCACCATGAACGGATCGTATGTGGTCACGTGATTGCACAAAACGAGGTTCGCCCCTTTCGGCAATTCGAAATGGGGTATGGTGAATCCGTAATTCTTTTTCGCGGCGCGCCTCACGGCGGGCTTAACGAAAACGGATGCGAATTTGTACTTCCTGCGTCTTTTCGCAACAAGGTCGCTCATAAGCTGTTCTCGATTCTCCCCATGATTTTCGCGTACATCTGGCTGTACTTATAGGCGTTGAAGCCGGTTTCTCCCACGAACGTATAGGAATCGTCTTCGTGAGTATAGCAAACGACCTTATTTTTTCCAGTGATTCCCACTCCTCTTATTTCCGAGAAGGACAATTGCAATTCCCCAACGTAGTTTTCGACGCAAAGACCCTTTTTCGACATCGTCAGGGTCCCCGTCATCATCTGTTTTTTGGGCTGGCTTTGATGGGAGAAGAAGACTTTCACTTTTTCGTCCCGGAGCAGGACGCTTGCGCCTGACACATCGAGTTCTGCGATGCATTTCTTTTGGAAGTCATACCAATCGGCGACCGTTTCGAAGGGGAATTCAGGCTCATCCGAACGGAAAGTCATATTCGGCTCATATGTCGCGCTTAACCCGCATGACGAGCAGGAAATCGTATTTCCCGAAGACCGCAGCGTTTGGAGCTTGCGGCAGCGCGGGCAGACGTATAGAACGCGTTCCAGGCACTCAGCCGAGCGCTTGGAGCGGTAAGACAGCGAATGGTCCAAAGGCGAGGACAATCCTTCGCGGATCGTCTCCAGAAGCGCTTCCGGGGTCGAAGACGAGACTTCTTCCGCGCTTATCTCCCGCACCACTCCGCCTTTCATTTTCCCGCGCCTTATCTTCTTGGCCCAGCGCGGGTCAACGCCATAGCCGTTCTCGATTCGGTATAGCAAAACGGGAAGCCCAAGCGCCTTAGCCAGTTTGGCAATGCCTTCGTCTATCGGGCCGAGTTTGCCGCTATAGGTGCGATTTCCTTCGGGGAAGATCCCGATGTTCCCCCCTTCTTCCGCGATTTGCTTGCAGATGGCGGCAAAGCGGAAATCGGCCACGTCTTTTTGCTTAGGGATGGGCGCTGCCATCCATTTGATCCAAAATGAGGCGAATTTGATGCGAAGCAAATCGTCGCTCGAGACGAAATAGACGGGTTTGCCGGGGAATGAGATGCTCACAAAGAACGGATCCATGGAGCAACAATGGTTGGAAAGTATCAGATAGTTCTGCCTTTTCTTCGTTTTGAAGCGTTTCGCGGTCAGCCCGAATCGGATATGCCCCAGCAGCCAAAAGAAAGGCCAAAACACAAAGAAAACGACGCGGTGGCGCGCCTTCGTCCATTTTTTATGCTTTTCCTTGGCCATATTTATTTCACAATTATAGCCCGTTGGAGTGATTTCGCACCTATTTCGCAAAAAAGCCTCCCTGTAAATAGGGAGGCGGACCTCAAGCATGGCTTTTAGATGATGCTTCGGGATTCCCGGAAAGAATAATAGCCATTCTCCCCGACGATGACGTGGTCGACGAACTTCAGACCGACTTGTTTCGATGCGGCGGATAACATATAAGTGTTTTCCACGTCGACGCGGGATGGCAGGCAAATGCCGCCGGGATGGTTGTGGACGAGGATGATGCCGGAAGAAGACTCCACCAGCGCCGTCTTGACGATTTGATGGCAATTGAAGGGAAGAGCGTCCATGCTTCCGCGAAAAAGCAGGATGTCCTTTTTGAGATAGCCATGGCCGTCAAGGCAGAGCAGATGAAGCTCCTCCTGCTCCATCTTTTTGCGGAAGATGGCATAGGCGCCTTCAGCGTCCATTTTCTTCCGCTTTGAGGATAAAGAGGCGACACGTCTACCGATTTCGAATGTTGCCTGCAGCGCAAGAGCCCCCGCGGTTGAGACCCCGAATTGGCGAGTCAGCGAACCAATTTCCGACTCGCTCAAGGATACCAAACCGCAGTGCTCCCTCAGCAGATCCTGCCCGATTTCGATGGCGGATCGCCCCTTTGTTCCGCGCCCGAGAATCAGCGAGATGAGCTCGTCGTCAGTCAACGAGGCGACGCCGAGCCTAAGGGCTTTTTCCCGGGGGCGAGAGGATGAGGGGATGTCGGCGATTTTCATTTCGCGGATGTCCACTCGAATTTGTAGCCGCCAGGCAATGCTACTTTGCCGCCCTTCGCAACGAACATTTTGTATGCCGCGACGGTGAGTATGACGACCGTGAATACGACGAGAACCGCCGCCAAGGTCAGCGCCTCGCCCGGCCTTGCGGCTTCGAGTTCGGCTTGAGACATCGGTTTTCCATTCATGGCTTTTTCACCTCCTCACTTATTTAATTGGAGAAAAACGGCAAAAAAGGACTCAACTTTTTTTCAGAAAAATAAAAAGACCAGAACTGGTCTGATCTTTTTTTTCGAGATTTTTTTGCTACTTCAAGCCGGCAAGGCGCTGCTTGACGGCTTCGAGCCTCATCTTGTTGGTCTCGAGTTTCGCTTTTTCGGCATCCAATTTCTCTTTCGGAGCCTTAGCCAAGAAGCCTGGGTTGGAGAGCATCTTCTCGCCGCGGCTGACCTCGAAGAGCAATTTCTCGAGCTCTTTCTCAAGGTTCGCGCGAAGCTCATCTTCGTTGACGTCTTCTTCGATGTAGATATCGACTTTGCCGAAGGAGAAGCCTTCCATCTGAGCGGATTCGACCTTTTCGAAGCGCACCTCTTTCGCGAAGAGGAAGCGGGCGAGGTATTCCTCGATTCCCTTCCAAGGCGACTTCGGGGAGACGATGAGTTTCACGGGAGCGTTCGGCGCGATTTTGCGCTCCGCCTTGAATCCGCGCACCGCTTTGATCATCTCCTCCAGCAGTTTGCCGTTTCTTTCGGCGGCAGGAGAATGGAGTGAAGCATCGTATTCGGGATAGGATTCGAGCATGACCGATTCTTTTGCGCCGGGCAAGGAGAGATAAATCTCTTCCATGACGAATGGGCAATAAGGATAGATGAGCAAGACGATGTCTTTGATGACTTTATACAAAGTCGCCTTGACCATGGCCTCATTTTCCTTCTTCGCCATCGAGACTTTGGACATCTCGAGGTAGAAGCTGCAGAAATCGTCATAGACGAAATCGTACAGGATGCCCGAGGCTGCGCCGAATTGGTATTGCTCCATCTTGGCGGTGACCTTCTTAATCGTGTCTTGGAGCCTCGAAAGGATGTATTTCTCAAGGGGGCCCAACGCTTTTTTGTCGATCGGCTCTGGAACATAGCCTTCGCCAAGGGTCATCTCCACATAACGGGCGGCATTCCAGATCTTGTTTAGGTAATTCTGCGCGGACTGGAGCTTTTCATCCGAATAGCGCATGTCGAGTCCCGGAGTGGAATTCGTGGTGATGAAATACCTAAGCGCGTCGATGCCGTATTTAGCGATGACGTCGATCGGGTCGATGCCGTTGCCGAGGGATTTGGACATCTTGCGGCCATGCTCATCGCGGATCAAGCCATGGATGACCACCTTTTGGAATGGGATGCGGTCGGTGAAATGAAGCGACTGGAAGATCATTCTGGACACCCAGAAGAAGATGATGTCGTAGCCCGTGACCAAAACGGAGGTCGGGAAATAACGGTCGAAATCCTCGGTCTTCTCAGGCCAGCCAAGGGTGGCAAAAGGCCATAGGCCGCTGCTGAACCAAGTGTCCAAGACGTCTTCGTCCTGGACATAGAGATTCATATCCGGCTCGGTCTCGCTGACGAGGACTTCCCCCGTTTCCTTATTGTAATAAGCGGGGATGCGATGCCCCCACCACAGCTGGCGGGAAATGCACCAGTCTTCGCAGGTCGACATCCAGCGGGTCAGGACCTTTTCGAAGCGTTTTGGGAGGAACTCGACTTTCTCAGAGGATTTCTGCTGAGCCAAAACGCGCTCGGCCAAAGGACGCATTTTGACGAACCATTGCTTGGAAAGCATAGGCTCGACGACGCATCCGCTGCGTTCGGAGTGCCCGACCGAGTGGACGAATTTCTCAATGTGGTCGAGGTGGCCTTCTTTTTTGATTTTCTCCACCAAGGCCTTGCGGCATTCATAGCGGTCCATGCCCTTGAATTCGCCGGCAAGCTCATTCATATGCGCGGACTCATCCAATACTTTGATAAGGGGGAATCCGTATTTCTTCGCAAGCGCGAAGTCATTGGGGTCGTGGGCTGGGGTGCACTTCATGGCGCCGGTGCCGAAAGAGATATCGACATAGGAATCGCCCATGATGGGAAGGAGCTCGCCATTGGCGGGGTTATAGACTTTCTTGCCGATGAGATGGCGGTACCTTTCGTCTTTTGGATTGACGAAAACCGCAGTATCTCCAAACATGGTCTCCGGGCGGGTTGTGGCGACGATTAGCTTTTCATCGGAGCCTTCGACTTCATAGATGAAATAGAAGAATTCGCCTTCGTCGTCTTGGTGGACGACCTCGATGTTGGAAAGAGCCGTGCGGAGCTCCGGATCCCAGTTGATGATGCGCTCGCCCTGATAGATGAGCCCTTCATTATACAAGGTGACGAAGACGCGCCTAACCGCGGCGGACAGTCCGTCGTCAAGAGTGAATCTTTCATGATTATAGTCGACGCTTAGCCCGATTTTGGCCCATTGCTCGTGGATGGTCTTGCCGTATTCGGCTTTCCATTCCCAAGCCTTTTCCAAGAATTTTTCGCGGCCTAAGTCGTAACGGGAAATGCCTTCCAGGCGAAGCTTCTCTTCGACTTTCGCCTGAGTGGCGATGCCGGCGTGATCCATGCCTGGGACCCAAAGGACATCATAGCCCTTCATCCTTTTGTAACGGGCGATGATATCGTCCGGGATGGTATCCATAACATGGCCTAAATGCAATTTTCCAGTGACATTCGGCGGAGGAATTACCAAAGAGAACGGCTGCTTGGTTTTATCCCCGCAGGTGAAATAGCCTTTTTCCACCCAGCCGGCGTATTTCCCTTCTTCGACGGCGATGGGGTCATAGTGTTTGTCTAACATAGGTCTCCTCCTATCTATAAATAGAAAACCGCGCCCAGATTGGGACGCGGCGCGCGGTACCACCCAATTTCCCGCTTCTTTTCGAAGTGGGCACTTGACCGCTTTAACGCAGCGTTACGATTTCCTCCATGGCGACTCTTGATCTCCCTTCCGGCCTTATCTCACCGTTGGGGGCTCTCTTTACGGGGGAGATTCAATCCCTCCATATCATAGGAACGCGCATATTATGTGCGAACTCGCACGAAAAGGAAAGAAAAAAGCGCTCGGGTGAGCGCTTTAGAGGACGGATGAGATGGCCAAGCGGATTTTCGCGACCGTTTTGGCGCTGAGATCGGACTCCATATATTGATATAGCCCAAGCTCGTTTGCCCTGACTTTCGCTTTATGGCGCTCCGATTGGTTCATCTGGTCGAATTTGGTAAGGACCACAAGCATCTTCACCTTCGTCTGCTGAAGGTATTTGATGAAACGCTTGTCGTCTTCGCCCAAATCGCGCCTTAGATCAAGCAACAGGACGATAGCCTTTAGGCTAGGTTCCTTGACGTAATCCTCCATCATCTTCGCGAAGTTGATGGTCGATATATTCGCATACAGGGTTGAGCCATATCCCGGGCTATCGACGAGGTAGAATGACGAATCCACCTCGAAATAGTTCAGGAGTTTGGTCTTGCCTGCCTTTTTGGAGGAGAAAGCGATTTTCTGATCCAGCAAGGCGTTGATGAGGGTGCTCTTGCCAACATTGGAACGGCCCACCATCAAAACGGCGGGGAGCTCTTGCTTTGGGCAGGCGCTCAAATCGGGGGCAGACGTTACGAAACGCGCTTTGCGGAAGTCGATCATGCTTTCGATGGCACTAAGGCGATTTGCAAGGCGTCATCGACGGATTTCATGAAGGAAATCTTGAGGACCTCTTTCACTTCGGCCGGCAATTCGGAGACGTCTTTCTTATTATCGATGGGAACGATGATGTGCTTGATTCCGCTTCTGGCGGCAGCAAGGGATTTCTCGCGCAGGCCGCCGATGGGCAAGGCTTTGCCGCGGAGCGTGACTTCGCCGGTCATCGCGACATTGGCATCGACCGGGGTGTGGGTGAGGCAAGAGATGATGGCCGTGGCGATGGCAACGCCAGCGGACGGGCCATCCTTCGGAACGGCTCCCTCAGGAACATGGATATGGATATCGTTGTTCTGGAAGATTTCGTCGGCGATTCCGTAGCGGTGCGAGTTCGCGCGGACATAGTCGAGCGCGATCGTCGCGGATTCCTTCATGACGTCGCCGAGCTTTCCGGTCAAGACCAATCCGCCTTTGCCAGGGAAGTAATTGACTTCGATGGGGAGGATGTCTCCGCCGAATTCGGTATACGCCAATCCGGTAACGACGCCGACTTGGTTCTCTTTCTCCTTTTTGCTGCCCTCGAACAGCTCAACGCCGAGGAGTTCAATCACCTTTTCAGGGGTGATTTGGACGGGGCGCGGGGTATCGGGGTTGTTAAGGAGATCCACCACCACTTTGCGGCACACCGAAGCGATGAGCCTCTCGAGCTGACGGACGCCAGCCTCCATGGAGTAGTGTTCGATGAGCTCTTTGATGGATTCTTCAGAGAAGCTGATGTCTTCCATCTTCAAGCCATTCGCTTTGACTTGCTTTGGAATCAAGAAGCCGTTGGCGATCTTGATTTTCTCGATTTCGGTATAGGAAGGAACTTCGATGAGTTCTAACCTATCGCGGAGCGGAGCAGGGACGTTCTCAAGGTAGTTCGCGGTGCAGAGGAACAAGACGTTGGAGAGGTCATAGGGTTCTTCGAGGTAATTGTCGTTGAACGCGAAATTCTGCTCCGGGTCTAGGACTTCAAGCAACGCCGAGGTCGGGTCGCCGCGGTAGGAAGATCCGCCCACCTTGTCGATTTCATCGAGCAAGAAGACGGGGTTCACGGTTCCTGCTTTGGTCATGCCCTGGATGATGCGTCCAGGCATGGCGCCGACGTAGGTACGGCGGTGTCCGCGGATCTCGGCCTCGTCGGAGATGCCGCCGAGCGCGGCTTTGAAGAATTTCCTTCCCAAAGCGCGGGCGATGGATTTTGCCAATGAGGTTTTGCCGCATCCGGGCGGGCCATAGAAGCAAAGGATCGGGGCTTTGAGGTCTCCGGTCATCTTCTTGACCGCGATGTATTCGACGATCCTCTTCTTGACCTTTTCGAGGCCGAAATGGTCTTCGTCGAGGACTTCTTGGACGTGCTTCAAATCCTCATCGTCCTCCGTTCTCTCGAACCATGGGCAGGCGAGAACGGTGTCGATGTAGTTCATGATGAGGCTGGATTCCAAAGAGGATTCCGGCATCATCTCATATCTCTTCAGCTCCGCCTTAACCTTGGTCTTGATGTTCTCGGGATAAGGGTTGGAGTCGAGTTTTTCGCGGATGGCGTCTTCCGAATGCTCGGAATTGGGGTCTTCGCCGAGTTCCTGGCGAATCGCCTTCATCCTCTCGCGGAGATAGTACTCCTTTTGAGACCTTTCCCCCGCTAAGCGGACTTTTTCGTTGATATCCGATTCCAAATCGGAGATCTCCTTGGAGGCGTTTAGCATTTCGAGGAAGAGTTTCAGTCTCTTGGTGACATCGCTTTCTTCCAAAAGCTGGATTTTCTGTTCCAGCGTGATGGGGAGATAGCCGGCGATGGCGTCGGGCAATCCTTCGGAGGGGATGC
Organism: uncultured Bacillota bacterium; assembly: GCA_946623775.1. Classification (GTDB taxonomy): domain Bacteria; phylum Bacillota_I; class Bacilli_A; order RFN20; family CAG-826; genus Alloenteromonas. The sequence continues at coordinate 23,606 of CAMORJ010000002.1, forward strand.
CTCTGCCAAGCTGAGCGACGACGCCCCTCGGGATGAGCTGCCCAAGCTGGGGCGAAGAGGAGATGACGTCGATGATCTGCTTGGTCACCGCGACTTCTTCTTCGTAGGAGGAATGGACGTATTCCTGGAGTTCGCCTTCAGCGATGAATGCGCCGTCTTCCTGGGTGAAGGAGGAGAGCTTGGCCCTCTTGCTTCCGACAACGCGGATGCGGACGCTGGTTTCGCCTTGGGCGTAGGAAATCACGCGGCACATCGTGCCGACATGATAGATATCGTCGATGCCCGGCTCATCGACGGATTCGACTTTCTGGGAGACGATGAATAAAAGGCTGTTGGTGGAGACGCGCGCCTTCTCAACCGCTGCAACCGAAATCGAACGTCCGACCTCGATTTCCTCCGACATGGAGGGGAAAACGACGAGGGACCGCGCGATGCACACCGGCAAGCGGATGATTTTGGGCTCATTGGAGCGCGGAGGTTGGTTCATGGGTGTTCTCCTTTCATAACGAACGGGAGATTATCCCGCCCCCATCAATGATTGTTCTTGATGAGGAATTCGTGAAGCTTGTTCTGATGGAGCTGATCGCGGAAGTTCTCGAGGTTGCCGAGGGCTTTGCGGACATCTTCGACCTTCATGGAGTACTTCTCCGCGAGTTTGGCGATCTCGACATCGAGTTCGGCATCGGAGACGCCAAGGTGCTCGACGGCAGAAATCTTCTCGAGAACAAGGTAACGGGTGAGGTTGGCTTTGGCTTCCTCTTTGCCTTTGGCAAGGAGTTCCTCTTCCTTCTGTCCGGTGATTTCGAGGTATTGCTGGAGGGTCAGGCCGTTCTGCTCGATTTGCTTCTTGAGCTGCTCATGGCGCTGGGCGGCTTCGTTGTCGATGATGGCTTGGGCGATGGAGACTTTGGAAGCGGCGACGATCATGTCGACGATTTTTCCATAGTATTCGCGCTCAACATCATTGACCTTGCCTTCGAGCAAGACTTTCTTCTGGTGCTCTTTGAGCTCTTCGACGGTCTTGACGCCTTCGATATTCATGTCGAGGATTGCTTCTTCGCCGAGGACGGGAATCTGCTTTTCCTTGACTTCGTGGACGTGGACTTTGAACACGGCCGGTTTGCCGGCGAGTTCAGCGACATACTGGGTCGGGAAGGTGACGTTGACGTCCTTGTCTTCGCCTGCCTTCACTCCGACTAGGCCATCTTCGAAGCCAGGAACGAAGCTGTTGGAGCCAAGCTCAAGGCTGTACTGGTCGGCTTTGCCGCCTTCGAACGCTTTGCCATCGATGAATCCTTCGAAATCGATGATGACGGTATCACCGAGTTTGGCTTCGCGATCGACGCTGACCAAAGTGGCAGCGGCTTCGAGGCGCTTGTTGATGGATTCCAAGACTTCTTCGTCGGTGACGGAAGGAACGGCCTTCTCGACATGGAGGTCTTTGTACTGTCCAAGCTCGACTTCGGGGAATTTGGTGACGACGAACTTGATGCTGAGCTCGGTGTCAGAGACTTTGGTGACTTCGACGCTTGGGCGATCGAAGGGTTGGATCTTCTCTTCGGTAAGGACTTGGCCATAGACGCGAGGGAGCAAATTCTCGATGGCATCGTTGATGACGCGAGAACCGTCGACGCGGCCGCGGATCATGGCTTCCGGGGCATGTCCGGGACGGAATCCGGGAATGGTGATTTTGGAGGCCTGCTTCTGGAAGGCCTTCTTCTGGGCTTCCTGCCAGATGTCGGCATCGACATCGACGAGGATTTCGACTTTGCAGTCTTCGAGTTGTTTGATGGTGTGTTTCATGTTTAGTCTTTCCTTGCTGAAAACGATGATACTATACTCCTCCCTAAGGGAGAAACCAATTGTTTTGCGCGCAAAAACACGCGCATAAGACACTTTAGAAGGCCAATGGCGGATTTTTCTGCAGGATATTGATTATGAGAGACCGCGCTTTTTGCGCATCCTCAGGGCAATCTCCGTCCTGGCCAAGGTATGACAAAGCCAAGGAAGAAACGGCCTTGGCAATCAACTGAGGGTCCCCGAGATTCGTAAGATCGCGAGGATACAGGGCCAAGGTCGTTTGGTCGAGCAAACCAAGGGCGATCCCGCGGACGCTTGGGTCGATTGGCTCATTTTCCAAAGCCGCCTTGATGTCCTCGTAAGGGTATCCGACGAAGGGCGGGCGCAGCGAACACGGCTGCAAAGAATATTGGCACCCGTGCAACGAGAAATTCCGGATTGCCGCATCCTTGCACGACACCAAGAGCAGCAAAGCGAAAGTCCTGACGTCGGCATGGAGCGCATCGCGCTGCAATGTAGCGGCGATCAGGTCGGCATACTGGCTAAGATCCTTGCCTTTCAAAGCATTCAAAGCGCTGAGGACCTTCATTGAATCGTCGGATTTCAAAAGCAGTTCTTCCAGCTCCTCATCATCCAATTTAGCTGACCCATGCGCTAGTTTTTCGTTGGCGCGGATGTCGTCATTGAGCCCACGAAGTATTTCTTCGATTTCCTGCGAGACATAGGGGAACGATTCAAATTCTTCTGCGTCTTTGTATGCTTTGTCGAACTCTTTTCTGAGGAACCTCAATTCGAAGTTCGTGCGAATCGTTGCTTTGGGGTTGAAAGCGAACAAGGCCGAGCGATGGTTTTCCAAAAGCTCCATGGCATCATTCGAGCGGTTTAGGGCAAGCAAAGCCGAAAGGCGATAGAAAAGCGCTTCGGGCTCTTGGCTCCCTTGGGATAATTCAAGCGCCTTCTCGAACTGGCGCTCCTCAATCAGTTTCTTCAATTCATCCATAATGCCCGAATTCTATCACGTTTCGGTTCAGGAAGGGGATTCCATGCTTTTAATTATCGCACGAACGCGTAAAATAATCCGCGTATGGCTTTAAGCTTACTCTATCTTGCATTCTCCGCTGGGCTCAGCGTCATGACCTACTTCCTCAGTGGCTTATCCGCTGACATAGTCTTTATTTGGGTTCCTTTCGCATTGGTTCCGGCGTTTTTCTTGGCCATTTTCCTCCTGCACGCATCCATCTGTTCTATTTTCGGGGCAGTCTATGCCTCTTCGAAAAAGGAATACTACGAACCACATCGTTTCGCGATGTTCATCTTGTCATCGACTTGCCGGATGATCGCTTGGTTCTTCCGCTGCCGCATCATCAAAACCGGCTGGGAGAGGTTGCCCGCAAAAGGCGATGCGGCGATGATCGTTACGAATCACATCGATTCTTTCGACTACATTTGTCTCCTTTCTCGTTTCGCCGGGCGCAAAGTCGTCGCGGTCAGCAAAAAAAGCAATGAAAGCATCATCGGTGCCGGCGGCATCATGAAAAGGGCTGGGTATCTTTCCATCATCCAAGGCGATTTAACCCAAGGAAAGCGCATCATCGATAAAGCCGGCGAATATCTCCGCGACGGCATCTGCAGCGTATGCATTTCCCCGGAAGGCACCAGAAACAAGAATTACCCGAATCCGATGCTTCTCCCGTTCCATCCAGGGAGCTTCGAGATGGCCAAATTGGGTCAAAAGCCAATCGTCCTTATCGCATTCCAGAACACCAATTGCGTCTTCAAGCGCTTCCCCTGGAGAAGAACGAGGGTCTACATGGACGTAGTCGACGTACTGCAATACGACGATTATAAAGATCTCTCCCTCCACGAAATCGCCGACCTCTGCCACGACAAAATGCTGGCTCATTTGGAAGAGAAAGAGCCCAGGGCTTACCTACATTCCTTCGGCTTATAATTTATGTTCATGATAAAAAGAAGCGAGACGTGTATGCGTTTTGCTCCTTTTATCGTTATGGTTGAGTTATTTTGGAAGGTGTTGTTTATGCTCAAATCCTTCTTTTGACCCCATCCCGCGCAGGCAGCGGCCAGAACAAATAAAGCCCCGACTGAATCGAGGCTTCTTTTTCGTTGGCGCGCCCGAGGTGATTCGAACACCTTACCCACAGCTTAGAAGGCTGTTGCTCTATCCAGGTGAGCTACGGGCGCAGCGGAAATAATATATCGACTTAAGGCCTTTATTTCAATAGCCGTGCGCATTTAGGAATGCAGTTTTTCGTATAGGGCCTTTGCGCTTTCTTCCGGGATCACCTGCGACAGTTCGTCAACGCTTGCGGACATCAAAGCATCGATGGAGGGATAGTGTCGGTTCAGGATTTCCCTTCTTTTGGGCCCTATGCCGTCAATACCGTCAAAAAGATCGCTCGTCATCGACTTTCCCCTTAAAGATCGGTGGAAGGAAATCGCGAATCGGTGCACTTCGTCTTGCATCCTCATCAGCAAGAAGAACAAAGGCGATTTGGAATCGATGGGGTAAGTATTGCCTTCCGCATCGATTAGGCCCGCGGTCTCATGCTTATCGTTTTTATACAATCCGAAAACAGGGAAATGGACATCGACTTCCGCGAATGCTTCCATGCATGCATGGACTTGGGTAAGCCCACCATCCGCAAGCAGCAGATCAGGCATATCCAGGCCTTCTTCTTTAAGCCTGCCGTATCGCCTTGCCACCACTTCCTTCATGGAATGATAGTCATCGCCGGCGTTTTCTTCGGAAAGATGGAATTTCCGGTACATCTTCTTCGCCGGCTTCCCGTTGATGTAGCAAACCATCGCGCCAACCGGATTGGAGCCTTGAAGGTGTGAGTTATCGAATAATTCAATTCGATAAGGCGTATCAATGCGCAATAACCTGCCAAGCTCTTCCAACAAGGCATTGGAATCATCCTCTAGACGCGCTGACATGAAATGCGAATCCAATCCTTGCCTAGCGTTTAATTCGGCAAGCTGGACGGCATCCATCAGCCTTCCTTCTTGAGGCAAGACAACGTTCAATCCGTCGAACTCCTCTTCTAATGTTTCTTGGATGCTCTTCAATCTGCAAACGACCTCTTTCGGCAACTCGTGATTGGAATAGTATTGCTCAACAAGATCGAGGATTTGGGAATCGATTTCCCCAAAAGCAGGAACCACGTGCACGCTTTTTCCAAGTAATCTGCCCCTGCGGTAAGTCAAAATCGAGAGGCTGCGGTAACCGTCCCTTTCCGCATACGCGAAAACATCGCGAGAGGTATTGTCGGTGGTGATTTCGACATTCTGCTTTGAGGTGATGTATTCCAACGCGTCAAGCGTCTTTTTGTATTCGGCCGCGGATTCGTAGTCCATTCGTTCGGAAGCATCCAGCATCTTCTCACGGATTTTCGCTTTCGCTTCCGAGGTGTCGCCATTTAGGAATTTCTTGATTTGGATATAAAGGTTTTCCGCGACATCATCGGGGATTTTTTCGATGCATGGCGCTAGGCACTGCCCCATTGAATAATAAATGCACGGGCGCGTTGGGATGTTTCTGCATTTCCTGGTCGGATAGATTTTGTTCAGCAGGTCGATTACCTCGTAGACGGAAGAGCTGTTTGGGAAAGGGCCGAAATAGAAATAATTGTTGTCCTTGGTCGACCTGGCGATTTTCAGCAGCGGATCCCTGTGCCTCTTCAAAGCGATGTAGGGGTAATGCGAATCGTCCATCAGCATGATGTTGTAACGCGGGTAATGCGTTTGGATGAGATTCATCTCCAAGATGAGGGATTCCTTTTCGGAGTTCACCAAGATGGTATCGAAATGATCGACGTGGGAAACCATCGCGGCGACTTTGCCTTCCTGCGGGCGCAAAAAATACTGGGAGACCCTCTTTTTCAGGCTCTTGGCTTTTCCGATATAGATGATTTTGCCGTCTTTGTCCTTCATCAGATAGCAGCCTGGCTTATCCGGAAGGAGAGCGATAAGACGTTGCAGTTTCTCGGAAATCATTTTAGATGAACCACCGTGGCGCCGCCGCCGCCCTCATATTCGCCTGCTTGCTCAAACGATTCGACAAAGGATGAATGGGATTTCAAATACGCTTCCACCGCTTTTCGCAATGCGCCAGACCCAAAGCCATGGATGATGCGGACGCGTTTGAATCCCTTCAAGCGGCACCTATCGAGATAGCGATCGACCTCCAAAGTGGCCTCATCGACATGCATCCCGATCAAATTGAGTTCCAACCCTACAGACGGCGAAGTCCCTGCTTGGTCCAAAACCGCCCCGCGCATCGAAACTATTTTTTCCTCAGGCTTTGGTATCTTGATGACTTTTTCCTTCTTGGTATTAATGGTCAAGCCAGCCGAAGTTGAAATCTGTATGTTGCTTCCCTGCAGCCTAGTGACCTTTCCTTCAATGCCTAATCCAGGCGCCTTGACATAATCGCCAAGTTCGATTTCGTCCGAATAGGTTTCTTCTTCACGGGAAACCGAAAGCGCCTCCAGCTTTTTCCTAGCCTCAATGATTTCGTGCTGCTTCACGCCAGGGTGGTTGATCTGCTCAAAAATCTCGGTGATTTTCTTTCGGGCCTCTTCTAACATCTCTTCCCTTTTCTCAGCAGCGTCTTCGTAAAGCCTCTCCTGACGCATGGCAAGGTCTTTTTGCTGACCTGCAAGCCGCCTTTCTTGGGTTGCGAGTTGCTTTTCCCTTCTTTCAAGTTCTCCGCGCAGCTGCGCGTTCTCCCTGGTCAGGGCCTCAAGCTTTCCGATTGCTTTGGTGAGGGAAATATCCTGCTTCGATTCGATTGTTTTGAGCGCGCGGTCGATGATTTCCTGATTGAGCCCGAATCTTGCCGCTACGCTCAAACCATAGGATTCGCCCGGCAAACCCATTTGGAGGATATAGGTAGGCAAGAGATGCTCGGAATCAAATAGCATCGATGCGTTCGCGACCCCCTCTTTTGACAACGCATATGCCTTCAGCCCTTCAAAGTGAGAGGAAACAAGGGCATAGCAATGCTTTTTCAGCAAGAATTCCAGAATGGCCATCGCCAATGCCTCTCCCTCTTTTGGGCTGGTTCCTGTCCCGACTTCGTCCAAGAGGACCAAATCCTTTCCGCCCAAAGAGGAAGTGATTTCGGCGATATTCTTCATATGCGCAGAAAAAGTGGAGAGGTTATCGGAAATCGATTGTCCATCGCCGATGTCGAGGTAGATGCGCTTGAAATACGGCAGCTCTGCGCCCAGCCCACATGGGAGCATCATGCCGCACTCAAACATCAAAGCGCAGATGGCGATGGTCTTAAGCGCAACGGTTTTGCCGCCGGCATTTGGGCCGGATATAACGACGATTTTGCGGTTGGATTTTAATTCAAAATCATTTGCGACCACTGTTGATTGGTCTAAAAGCGGATGGCGCGCAGCCGGAAGATACAGGGAGAAGTCATCGCTTATCATGGCTACGTGGCAATGAAGCGACTCGCCATACAAGGCTTTGCCTTGCAGCAAATCCAAATAGCCAAGTTTGCGATTGGCTTCCGTCAACGGCTCCGCGTTCTCCGCGACCATGGCGGATAGCATTAGGAGCAATCTGTGGATCTCATCGCGCTCGGCGATGCGGAGTTCCGCCATCTTATTGTTGAGATTCACGATTTCCTCGGGTTCGATGAACGTCGTGCCGCCAGAATTAGAAATATCTTGGATGATGCCTTTCACTTTTGCCTTATAGGCGTTTGCGACGGGCAAAACATAATGACCATTTCTGAACGTTAATGTCTCATCGCTCAAATATTCGCGATTGGAGGACAAAATCGCCATGGCGCGCTCGGAAATCTCCCTTTCCAATTTAGCGATGCCATAGCGAATCTTTTTCAATTCCGGAGAGGCGTTGTCGTAAATAGAAAGGTCGGGCGCGATAATCCTGTGGATGCTCTCTTCGATGAATGCGATATTCGGGAGGCTCGCGACATATTCTTTGAGTTCTTCACGTCCTTCCACTTGAACCATGAAGCGTTTAATGTCGGAGACGCTTGTGCAAAGAGAAGCGACATGCTCCAGTTCTTCCACCGCCATCATAGAGCCTTTTGACGCCAAAGCGATGGGCTGCTCAAGATCCTGTCCAATATTCATCGGCATTTTGCCGTACGAAGATAACAAAGTAGAGGCTTCATCGAGCATTTTTAATTCTTTGCGAAGCCTATCTTCGCCTAAAGGCGATAGCGATAAGGCTATTCTCTTCGCCCTTTCGCCGCGGCAAAAAGAAGCGAGAGTCTCGCGGACGACATCGAATTCCAATACCTTTGCGACGTCTTGCATAGCAAGAGGATTATACACTGAGCAACTCAAAAACTCACATATACGCTTTCGATTGCGTTATCATAATCCCATGGCGAGCAATTCCGTTTCCCTATTGGCAAATGACATCATGATCGAAAAGATGATGTCGTTTTATGGCGCCGTACCAACCGCACCCGAAGAAGCCATTCTTTTCAGCGTGAAATCCGTGGATACGAGAATCACCTGCTATCGCAAAACGCATAACGGTTTAAGGAAAGTCCTTTTCCAAGGATCCGACGCCGAATACGAAGCAAGAATCTGGGGCTACGTCCCTGAACCAAAAAAGAAAAAAGAAGAGGGACGTGTATCGAAATTCGTTGATGAAAGCATTGGCTCTGACGAAGTGGGTACCGGCGACTTCTTCGGCCCGGTATGCGTCTGCGCCGCTTACGTCAACCCTGACATCGAAAAGCTATTGCAGTTCCTTGGGGTGACCGATTCCAAAAAAATGACCGACGAGAGGATTCGTCAAATTGCCCCTACGCTTTTGGCAGAAGTCCCCTACTCACAGCTAAGCCTTCCAAATGACAAATACAATGAAGTCGTTGCTTCTGGCCTTAATATGAATGCAATCAAGGCGAAGATGCACAACCGCTGCTTGCTTAACCTTAAAGCGAAATATCCGGGCGCAAAGCCATTCATGGACCAGTTCGCCGAGCCGCGCCTTTACTATTCATATTTGAAGAGTGAGGAAGAGGTTCTTCGCGACATCACTTTCTCCACCAAAGGCGAATTGGCATTCCCAAGCGTTGCCGCCGGTTCGGTTTTAGCGCGTTATTCATTTCTGAGGAAAATGGATTCCCTCAGTGAGCAATATGGTTTGGATATCCCATTTGGAGCAGGCGCTGACGTTGACGAATTCGCTTTGAAATTCGTGGAGCAATTTGGGCTGGATGAATTAAAGAAAATCACGAAGCAGAACTTCGCGAATTTCAAACGTATTCTGAGTTTAATCAACTAAGCCATCCAAGACGGCTTTGAAATGTTCGGGAAGCGGCGCTTCGAAGCTCACTTCTTTTTTTGTGCTGGGGTGGATGAAGCTGAGGCGGAAGGCATGGAGAAGCTGCCCGTCTTTATAGAGCTTTTTGTTGGTGTTCCCATATAAGGGGTCTCCGATGACAGGGTGATGTATATATTCCATGTGAACGCGGATCTGGTGTGTCCTTCCCGTTTGCAAGCGGCAGGAAATCAAAGTGCAATTGGAGCCGCGATACCTCTTCTCGACATGGAAAAACGTGACGGCTTCTTTACCATCTAAGTCAACGCAGTTTTTCGTGGGATGGTTTCTATCTCTTGCGATGGGAGCGTCGATTTTTCCATCTTCTTCCGGAATGATGCCTTCAACCAAAGCGATGTATTCGCGGTGCATCGTATGGCTGGAAAGCTGATTGGAAAGCGATAGGAATGCGGCTTCGGTTTTGGCAATCGCCAATAAGCCGCTGGTGTCTTTGTCGATGCGATGCACGATGCCGGGTCGATAATTCTCGCCGGTGTCGGCTAGGGGTTTGGAATGACAGATCCAAGCGTTGACGAGCGTTCCTTCATGATGCCCGTTTCCAGGATGCACGACCAGTCCGGCGGGTTTATTGATCACGATGACGTCTTCGTCTTCGTAAACGATGTCCAAAGCGATGTCCTCGCCTTGCAATTCAGTCGTCGGAACTGGGACATCCTCATAGGTCACCACATCGTCTTCTTCCAAAATGAAATGCGGTTTCACCGCTTTTCCGTTGACAAATACCTTTCCGTCTTTTATGTGCTTTGCGCCACGCGATCTCGATAAGCAAAGACCGCGAGCGAAAAACACCTCATCCAGGCGTTTGCCCTGCTCTTCTATGGTGACGACGAATTTATTCATTCGCCTCCCCTTCTTCGGCAACGGGATCCTCAGTGGGCTTTTCTTCCACCGCCTCTTCCGAGTTGGCGGCTTGAGCCTGTTCTTCTTCCAATTGGCGCCTTGCCTCTTCCACTAAACGCGGATCGACTTCCAGTTCATCGGGTTCGGGGTGTTTGACGAAATCGACGATGAACAAAACAATCAGCATGACGACGCCGACGGTCAAATAGGCGTCTGCAAAGTTGAAATCCGCAAAGGGGTTCACCCAATTCACGGGAGCGCCAGGCCCTCCGCCCAAATAGAACTGGAGGAAATCGATGACCCCATCGAATCCGGTGATGGCGTTCCAATAGAAGGCACGGTCGATCAAATTGCCGATAGCGCCGCTTGCCAAAAGCATGGCGCACGCCCTATCCCAATTGGAAAAGTCGTCATTGTTCTTGATCCAATACCAGATGATGCCGGCCGACATGACCAACGAGATGGTGATGTTGATGATACGCCTCGGGACAACTGGGATGCTGCTGCCCCAAGAGAAGGCAACGGCCGTGTTATAGCTCTTCGTGATATAGAAGAAATTCGGAATGACCGGGATCGGATTGTCGCCCGCGAACGCCTGCACAAGCCATTTGGATGCGAAATCGAGAACCAGCAAAGCAAAAGCCGCGGCCGCGAAGATGATCAACATCTTCAGGGCTTTGGCCTTTTCTTCTGGAGAAAGCCGTTTTTCTTCTGCCATTAGTTTTCCTCCACGGCTTCTAAGCAACGCCCGCAGATCGAGTCTCCGTCATGCTCATGCAATTCGCCAACATGGTTGCGGCATCTTGCGCAGACGGGCTGCTCGCTGACTTTGACTTCGCAAAGGTCTTCTTTGCCAACCGCAAAAGAGCATTTGCTGACGATGAAGTATTTCGAAAGAGCCTCATTTCCCTCCATCTCGAGCAAGGAATAAAGCAATTCCGAAGACACCGTTAGATTGATTTCGGCATCCGAGGAGGAGCCGATAAGGCCATTGGCCCTGGCTTCTTCAAGGGACTTCAAAGCGACGGAACGAAGGTTCTTGAACGCGACGAACATGGAAATCATGCTCTCATCGAAAGAGTGCGAGACCTTCGGCATGGATTCGAGTTGGACGAATTCCTTCTTTTCGCCAGGGAGATAGCCATAGACTTCTTCCATGGTGAAGGGAAGGATTGGGTTGAGCAGCAGGCAAAGCTGCTTGGCGCAGCGGTAAATGACGTATTGGATCGCCTTCCTGCGGACCGAGGTCTTTTTGTCGCAATAGAGAACATCCTTGCTGATATCGAGGTAGAAGGCGCTCAAATCACCCGCCATAAAGGGGATGATGGCATTCAAAACGCCGGAGAAATCGTATTTGTCATAGCAGGAAAGCGCGCGGTTCTTGACCTGCTCCAATTGAGCCAACACGAATCGATCGACCAAGGAAAGGTCGGTGAGTTCCAATTCAAGCGAAGGGTCGAACTCGTTGAGGTTCCCGAGCATGAATTTGAATGTATTGCGGATCTTCCTGTAGTTGTCCACGCCATTGGAGATGATGCGTTCGGAAATCCTGGCGTCGGCCTGATAATCGACCGATGCAGCCCACAAGCGGAGGATGTCGGCGCCATATTCGGCGGCGATCTTGTTCGGATCGATGCCGTTGCCGGCGGATTTGGACATCTTCTGCCATTGCTCATCCATGACGAAGCCATGAGTCAAGCAGGTTTCGAAAGGCGCCATGCCGGAATAAGCGACGGATAGAATCAAGGAGCTGTTGAACCAGCCGCGATATTGATCATTGCCCTCGAGATAGAGATCGGCGGGATACTTCATGCCCCTCTCGTTTAGCACGCCATTCCAGCTGGAGCCGGAATCGAACCAAACATCCATGATGTCGGTTTCTTTGGTGAATCCGCCATGGGGGGAGGCGGGATTATGATAGCCGTCAGGCAGCAATTCGGCTGCCGAGGCGGTGAACCAGATGTTGGAGCCATGTTTGGCGACGAGGTCGCGGATATGGCGGAAAACGGCTTCTTCCAAAATCGGGGAACCGTCTTCGTTATAGATGATGGGAAGGGGGACGCCCCAAGCTCTTTGACGCGAAATGCACCAGTCGCCGCGGTCTTTGATCATGTTGACCATCTTGGTTTCGCCCCAGGCCGGGACCCATTTGATCTTCTTGACCGCATCCAAAAGCTGAGCGCGGATCGGCTCAATGGAGCAGAACCACTGCGGCGTCGCGCGGAAGATGACCGGCTTTTTGGTGCGCCAGTCATGAGGATAGCTATGGACGATGTCGACTTCTTTTAGCAAATGGCCGTTGGCCTCGAGCAGCTCAACGACTTTGTCATTGGCCTCTTCGTAGAACAATCCGTTGACGGGGTCGCCTTCTTCGACGCGGAGGATGCCGTGCTCATCGACGGGGCAGAACGGCTTGATGCCGTATTTGGCGCAGGCATTGAAGTCATCGACGCCATGGTCAGGCGCGGTATGGACGCATCCAGTGCCGGAATCCTCGGTGACGAAGGAAGCAAGAATCAGTTCCGAAGAGCGGTTGTACAATGGGTGTTTGGCGAGGACGTGCTCCAATTCTTGGCCTTTGAAGGATTTGATGAGGTCGCATTTCTCGAAGCCAAGCTCTTCTTTCAGCTTTTCGGCCAGCGAAACCAAGAAGACGAATTTGCCCTTCTCGGTATCGAATAGGCCATAGTCGAAGCGCGGATTCAAAGTGATGGCAAGGTTGGCAGGGATGGTCCAAGGGGTCGTGGTCCAGATGATGATTTTGGCATCGGAAGGCAAAACGCCTTTGCCGTCGAGCAAATCGAAATAGACGTACATCGTCTTAGCGGGGACGTCATGGTATTCGATTTCGGCTTCGGCAAGAGCGGATTCCGAGCTCGGGGACCAGTAAACGGGCTTGACGCCTTTAAAGATGAGCCCCTTCAAAGCCATCGCGGCGAAGACATCGATTTGGCGAGCCTCGTATTCGGCTTTCAAAGTCAAATACGGCTCATCGTAATCGCCGATGCAGCCAAGGCGCTGGATCTGCGCTTTCTGCCTTTCGACTTGGGTATAGGCATATTCTTCGCACTTTTTGCGGAATTCCTCGACGGGGATGGCTTTGCGATTGACGCCGGACTTGGTCACTTTGACCTCGATCGGCAAGCCATGGGTGTCCCAGCCGAAGACGAAAGGCGTGCGGAATCCCGCCATGTTTTTGTAGCGGATCACGAAATCCTTGAGGCAGCGGTTCAATGCATGGCCGCAGTGGATATCGCCATTTGCATAAGGCGGACCATCATGGAGCATGAACTCCGGGCAATCGACGCGATTCTCGTTCATCTTGCGGTAGACTTCGCCTTCAAGCCAACGTTTAACCAAAACGGGCTCTTTTTGCGCCAAACCCGCACGCATCGGGAATTCGGTAACGGGCATCAGCAATGTTTCTTTTAGGGACATAATCAACCCTCCAACAATAAAAAAGCGGCACGCTAGGGCGCTTTTGGGCGCGGTACCACCTTGCTTCTCCTCATTTCGAGGACTCAATTTATGCCTTAACGGGGCAAGCGGGGACACTACTATGAATTCGGATCCCAGGCTCGGAAGTGATATCCCCTCATGCGTGCCTTTTCTCAGCTTCGGCAAGGCTCTCTGTCGTTTGCTAGGGGCGTTGTCTTCGTCTTCGCCTACGGCGGTAATGATATCCTTACGCGCGGAAAGAGACAAGCAAAATCCTTTCGAGGGTAAACGAAAAAGCGTTCCTCGAATGGCTCCAAGGAACGCAATTTGATGTACTGGGTCGCTTATTTTTGCGGAACGACGTCGTGCGGACCATCGTAGAAGAAATGGATTCCGACGACATTGGGGCCAGCATGGTAGCCGTTGGTTGGAGAGGCTTGCGTGTAGCGGATTTCCTCAAACCCGAAGTCCTTGGCGATCTGGATGCACATCTCTTTAACGCCTTCCGGCGCGGTGGATTGGGTAAAGAAGACGCGCTTCTTATCAATGTTGGGATAAGCGGCGAGCATGTTCTCGACATATTCGCGGATGCACTTGACGGTTGGACCCCTGTGCTTTTTGCCGATGGCGAATTTGCCTTCTGGATCGCAGATGATCTCGGGGCGGATGCGGAGAAGGTTGGCGCCAAGCATGGCAAGCCTGGAGCAGCGACCGCCTTTGTAAAGGTAATTGAGCTTATCGATGACGAAGGAGCACTGTAGGAAGTCGCGTCTCGCCATCACCATTTTGACGACGTCTTCATAGTGGTATCCCGCATTGATGAGGTCGCGGGCATAGAAAGCAAGCAGAGCGATTGCGCCGGCGGTGCCGTGGCTATCGATGACGGTGATGTTTGGGTTCTCGTGGGCGGCGACGACGGCGTTGTTGTAGCCGCTGGAGATGCCGCTTGAGATGGTGAAATGGATGATGTGGTCCGCGTTTTCAAGAAGCGAGGAGAAATGACGCTCTTCCTCATCGATGTTCGGGGCGGCGGTACGGCACATGATGCCGGTTTTCTCCGTGAATTCGAACATTTCGGGAAGGGTCATTTCATTATCGAAATAGGTTTTCCCTTCTTTTTCGAGATGGAAATGGAGGATTTTAATGTCCCATGCTTCAAGGTCTTCTTGGGGCAAATCGATGGTGCTTTCCGCGGAAAGCTGGATTTCTTTTTTCATTGGTCAGTCCTTTCTGAAAATAGGATACGAGGTTTACGAGCATGTAAATTTTATCTAGTTTTCGTTACTAGGTCAATGAATTTGCATGGTTTCCTAGAAAAGAAAAATCGGGACGAGCCCGATTCTTCAATTTGAATAATAAATTATGCGTGGAAATTCCCTTTGAGGAAGTCGGGAAGAATCGTGTCTTGCACGGATTCCTCCTCCTCGGGCTTTTGCTCAGGCTCTTCCTGATGCGTCTCGGTGCGAGGCTCGGCGGAATCGTCGTGAAGTCCGTGATTCTCGCGCCGCGGGCGGGTGAATGTGGGGACGGAGGTGAAATCGTACTCCTCCGTGAAATCGGCGGCGATGACGGAGACGAAGATGGAGTCGTCAATTTGGTCATTGATGGAAACCCCGAACTTGATATCGATGGCGGATCCCGCTTGCTCAATGACGCGGTTGACGCATTCCTCGGCGTCGTAAAGCGAGACGTTCACGCCGCAGGTGACGGCGCAAATGGCGCGCCTCGCGCCGGAAATCGACGCTTCAAGCAGCGGCGATGAGATGGCGGAGTTAGCGGCATCGAGAGCCTTGGTGGGTCCACTGCCCATGCCGAAACCGATCAGGGCGATGCCCGAATTCTTGAGCGTCGATTTGACGTCGGCGAAATCAAGGTTGATGACGGCGGGCAAAAGGATCAGATCGGTGACGGTTTTGACCGATTGGGCCAAGACCTTATCGGATTCCTGGAAGGCTTGCGAAATCTGGCGGGTGCCATTGGCCATCAGGAGCTTATCGTTGGACACGATGATGATGGAATCGACCGCATCTTTGAGCTCGCTCAAGCCGAGAACCGAATTGGCGATGCGGGTTTTGCCCTCGAAGGTGAAGGGGCGAGTGACGATGGCGATGGTGAGTGCGCCTTCTTCCCTGGCGATCTGAGCGACGATCGGCGAGGCGCCGGTCCCGGTGCCGCCGCCCATGCCAGCCGCGATGAAAACCATGTTGGCCCCGCGGACGATGTCGCGAATCTTCTCGGTGGACTGGATGGCGGCTTCTTTGCCGACCTCGGGATTTCCGCCCGCGCCCAACCCAAGGGTGACGTTTTCGCCCAAGACGATGCGGTTGGGGGCTTTGGAAGTCGCCAAAGCCTGCTTATCGGTGTTGAGGACATAGAATTCGACATTGTCGATATGCTCGTCCATCATGCGGTTGACGGCGTTGTTTCCCGCGCCGCCTACGCCGATAACAACGATGCGGGCGACCGGTTCGAAGTTGTCTAGATCCATGCTTTCGTCGATTGCCATGGCGTTACCTCCTTAAAGGGCGTCGTCCTCAGGCGAGGACCCCCTCCTTCTTTCGTCCCGCTTCTTTCCGCTTTGCGGACCGCGGGAGACTGGGGCCATGCCCCGGAAATTGTCCTCGAGGCTGCCCATATAGCGGCTCGAAGCCAAGATTAGCCCGAGCAAATTGGTGTATGACGGGTCGCGTGCCCCGATGGTTCGGGGAGCAACGATGTAGGATTCCCTTTTGGGGAAATTGACTTGCAGGAATGCGCGTAGCCCACGCAGGAGCGAGCCGCCGCCCGTGACCATGAGCGGGAACGTGTCATAGCGTCCCTGATAACGGGCGAGCAAGGAATCGACGGCGTTGGAGAGCAAGGTCATGTAGTTCTCGAAATAATCCGTGATGACCGCGTTTAGGTCCTTTTGGAAGTATTCGGTGACCCTTCCGTTTTCGTCCGTAGACCTGCAGATGGCGGGGTTCCATTGCCTCTGCTCCTCGCGATATCCGTAACGGATTTTAATCTTTTCGGCTTCCTCGAACTCGATGCCGAAGGCGGTCGCGATATCCTCGGTGAGGTCTCTTCCGCCTAAGAAGAAGCTCGCCGAAGCGAAGGGCGTGCCGTTCCCGATGAGCGAAACATCGGTCACGTGCTCGCCGATATCGACGAGAAGATAGTTCCTCGGCAGATCCTTGTAGGTTTGGAATAGCAAGGAAGCGCAGTATGCGGAGACGCAGCTCTTGTTGACGCGGAATCCCGCTTGGGTCGCGATTTGCTGATACTGGGGGCCGACTTTCGACGGGAGCGCATGGATTTTCGCCTTGATGGTCAGCGAATTGGATTTCCTCCCCAAAGGAGGGTCGACGAAGCGCTCGCCGGAATCCAAGACGAATTCGTCCGGGATGATGTCGACGATCGAATGGTCTCCCGGAACCGCCTCTTTGCGGACCAGCGAGATGACGTTGGAGATGTCGATGCGCTCAATTTGGTTGGTCGCGGCGATGACATTCGTCGTTTTGTCGTTTTGATAGACCTGAAGGCCAAGGGAAGGCAGGACGATGGAAACGCGGGAGATATTCAGCTGGACCTTCTCCTGCTCATCGGCGATGCTGTGGAATCTGGCCAAGGCGGCGATGGCTTTTTCCTCATCGAGGACTTCCCCGTCTTTGAATAGGCCGGGCACCTCGATCTTTTTGGAATAAAGGCAGATGGGGTTGCCGTTCAATTCATGGCCGACGATGAGTCTGACTGAGCCCGAAGATATTTCAACGCATGCAATTGGGTTAGTTTCCATAAGTTTTGCTCTACGGGATATTCTAATACGCGCACGCGTTTTGCAAAAGGGTCTTTCGATAGACTTTTAGTAGTTTTTTCGCAGTTTAAGAAAACCGCGCAACGGATGAGGTTACGCGGTTCGCTCAATTTATCGACAGCTCAAGATTTGTTAAATTTTGTGGTTGGTTTGCGCAAGCTGTTCTTCGTTTTCTATGTTTTCGACTATTGACTGGGTGCTGTCAGTCTTTTGCTCCTGCTCGTTATCTGCGTGGGCCGCAACTTCAGTAAATGTGTAGGTCAAAGCAATCGGCATAGCAGAAAGACCCGCTACTCCGACTGCAATCAAAAGCGCGATTCCGATGTTTCTCAACCGGTAATACAGCTTTTTGTGTCCGGTGTGGACAAGTTTGTCTTTCATTGTCTGCTTTCTCCTTTCCTACGGCCTCTTCGCGATGGCGCGAAGCTTTGCGCTTTGCGCGCGACGATTCAAGAGCAGTTCTTCCCCCGTTGCCACGAGGGGTTTCCTCGTGACCTTAATGAACGGTGGAAATTTCACCTCTTCCGGTCGCATCGGGATGGCGTCATGCCTGCTTCCCTCCACTTCCGTCAGTGAGGCGAATGCCCGTTTGACGATCCTGTCATCGAGTGACATGAACGTGATGATGGCGATGCGTCCGCCTGGACGCAGTGCCGGGGCGAATGTTTCCAACAGCCTCTCAAGCGCCTCTTTTTCGTGGTTTACCTCGATTCGGATTGCCTGGAAGGTCTGTTTGGCTGGATGGCCTTTTGATCGCAATGCCTTCGCGGGTTTGGCGGATTTGATCGCCTCGACCAATTGGAAGGTCGTGACGATGGGCTCAATGGCCCTCCGCTTCACGATTTGCTTTGCAATCGCATAGGCATCCCGGTCTTCGCCGTAATCGGCAATGATGCGGGCCAAGTCATTCAGCGAGTAGGTATTGACCACATCGAATGCGGTCAGCGTCTGGCTGCGGTCCATCCTCATGTCGAGCCTTGCGTCGAATCGATAGGAGAATCCGCGCTCAGGGTCGTCGAATTGAGGGCTTGAGACCCCCAGATCCGCGAAGATGCCGTCGACTTGGTTGATGCCTCTTTTTCGCAACTCCTCTGCGAAGGAAGCGAAATTGGCTCGAATCGCTTCGAATCGGCCGATTTTTTCCAAAATGGCTGAGCCCTCGATGATTGCTTGTTCATCGCGGTCGAAGCAATAGAGCATGCCTTCGCTGCCAAGGCGCTTGAGAATCTCCGAGGAATGCCCTGCCCTGCCAAGCGTCAGGTCAACGAAGACCTCGCCGGGCTTAGGATTCAGGACCTCAAGGGATTCTTTCAGCAGCACAGGGATGTGCTCGCTCATTTTTTGGAGACCTCCTCCGCCAACGCTTCAAAGCTGAGAGGCTGACCAGCTTGATAAGCGGCATAGGTCTCGGCGTTCCAGATCTCGAAATGATCCATGACGCCAAGGATGAGGACCGAAGACTCGATGGAATACTTCTTCAGCGCCTCGACCTTCAGATTGATGCGACCGTGCGGGTCGACCTTGAGCTTTCTTGACGTCGCCATCGCCTCGCGTATATAGGCGCGGGCAGCAGCGTTTAGGAAATCGAGGTCGGAAAGTCTTCCAACTAAGGCGAGAAAGGCAGATTCGGGGAAAACGGAAATGCATCCGTCCAATCCCCGCATCACGTAGAGAGTCTCGCCCTCTTCGCAGGCTAGGTCCGGCGGTAACTGCAAGCGGCCTTTGGAATCAATCGAGCGATTGTATGTGCCGATAAACAGGTTTCCCACTTTTTCCCACCTTGTATATTGATAGTACCATCGGGCAACGTGGGCTTCAATAGAAAACTTAAGTTTTTCGCATGATTTTTCGCAGTGGGCAAAAAACAAAAAATCCAGCGTCGCAGATGAGAGGCGCTGGATTCTGTTTTGTGTTTCGACTACTCCGGCTTATCAGCGGGCTTCGCCGGTTTTTGCGCGGGCGCTTCCGGCTTTTTCACCGATTCGGCGATCGCGGTCGCGGCGGCCGCAAGAGGCTGGAGGTCGGCGGGGAGGAAGATCTTTGTGGCCTGCCCTTCCGCGACGCGGGCAAGGGCTTCGTATCCCCTCATGCGGAGCACCGCTTCATCGGCGCCGGCTTCGCGGAGGTAACGGATACCTTCGGCTTCGGCGAGGCGGACGAGGCGGATACCTTCGGCTTCGGCTTCCCTCATCGCTTTGATGCGGGCGGCTTCGCCTTGGGCGCGGCGGATGGTGGATTCGCGTTCGGCTTCGGCGTTGAGGATCATGGATTCCTTATTACCTTCGGCGATAAGGATGGCGGATTGCTTCTGACCTTCGGCGAGAAGGATCTTCTCCCTCTTCTCGCGTTCGGCGCGCATCTGACGTTCCATGGCTTCCTGGATATCCCTCGGAGGAACGATGTTCTTGACTTCGACGCGGGTGACTTTGATGCCCCAAGGATCGGTAGCGGCATCGAGGATTTTCCTCATCTTCTCGTTGATGATGTCGCGGGAGGTGAGGGTGGAGTCGAGATCGAGTTCGCCGATGAGGTTCCTCAATGTGGTCGAGGACAGGAACTCAATGGCCTGGATCGGATTCTCGACGCCATAGGCGTAGAGCTTCGGATCGGTGACGCAGAAGAAGACGACGGTATCGATTTGGATGGTGACGTTATCGGAAGTGATGACGTTTTGGGGCGGGAAGTCCCTGACCTGCTCACGCATATCGATGCGATGGGCAAGCTTATCGAAAAACGGGGTGAGGATATGGATGCCCGTATCCCAGGTGGTCTTATAGGACCCAAGATGCTCGACGATGCCCTTTTCGGTTTGGGCGATGACTTTGACGTTGGCCAAAATCAGGATCAATCCGATGAAGACCAAAGACGAGATGACGACGATGATTGCAATTACAAACGGTGGCATTGTTTCATTTCCTTTGCTGAATTACTTTTCTTGAGCTTTCGGCGTTTTGCCGATGAGGAGCTTATTCCCCTCAACCGCGGCTACTTCCGCGATTTCGCCTTCGGAGAAGCTCAGTCCTCCCAAAGCGGGAGCGGCGGTCCACGTCACTCCGTTGATGGCGATTTCCCCGGCATTGAGTTCGTCGCAGGCGCGGAGCACAACTCCGCGTTTGCCCACAAGCGCATCGACATTCGATTTGATGACGCGCTTCTTCATGTAACGGGTCATCAGGGGCCGGACGGCGATGAAGCAGGCCACGGACACGACGACAAAGACGATGATCTCAACCCAGAACGGCACTTCTGGGATCAGGGACAAGATCAATGAGACGACCGCGCCGGCCGCGAACCATATGGATACGACCGCTGCGGTGAGAGCTTCGGCGATGAAGCTGATCACGGCGATTCCCAGCCAGACTAACCACATCCATTCTTCCATTGCTTATGCCTCCTTTCTGCTAGCGATGAGGTAATGTTTCTCTCCATCCCATTTCGCTTTCATTTTGACGGGGCCCGCGGAGAGATCGAGCCCAAGTTCCTCGGCGATGATGCTCATCAGCGAGGTGTTCGAGATGCGCGCATAGCTCTTATGCGACGCGATGGGGTAAATCGATGACGCGTCATAGACGCCTCGGTCCACCACATCCTTGCCAAGGGGACACAGGATCAAGTTGCCCTCCTCATCAACGCCTATCATGACGCGGTAGGCGGTTTCAAATGGGATGGCGGCCCTTGAATTCAATGTCAGATTGGTTGGATACAGCACGATGGTGCTTTCTTTTTCTTTTTCGTTCAGCCATCGAATCATAGTTTGACCTCCGGAATAATTATCGGACGAATTCAAAGAGTTATCAAGAATTTTCAAACAAATTCAAATCCTATTAATTTTTTGCCATTGCAGTTCGAAAAATTAAGAAGATTTATAAAGATGGCTAAAGAATCCGCGGCTGATTCGAAAGGCGGCAAAGAAAAAGCGCAGAACATTGCGTCCTGCACTTTGCGAATTATAGAAAATTAGTAGTTTTTTAGTTATCTTCTAGTAATTCTGCAAATGGGTGATTTTCTTCGTTCTCATCGGATAAATAATCCGCTGAATAGACGGTATATCCATCACCGTCTGGTGGAAGTTCTGAGCCCTCTTTTTTGGGAGCAAGAGGAACTTGGGAACGAAGAATGGAATATACTAGTTCCTCGAGTTCGAAGTAATTGCCGGGGAAGATATAGCCCTCCCCTTCCTCTTCCGGCGACTCCAATAAATCATAGATGTCGTCGACTTCGACTGGGTATTCAAAGCTCTCGCGTGTGCGCGCGTCCGTTAATATTAATATAGCGGAGACGTAAATGTTCGCGGTCAGGAATTCGTCGTTCCTCTCAATCAAACCTTCAACATAGGCGTCCTTGATCCCAAGCAAGGGATAAGAAGAGGAAAAGTCGCGGCTCGAATAATCGAGTTCCTCTTGTAGTTCAAGAGGCCTAGCGTCGGTTATGGAAGAACGGTAGATCTTCATGACCTGACCTCAGCGCCGAATTTGACCGACAGCACGGAGATGGCTTTCTTGGTCGCATCGGCGATTTCCTCTTCCTTCAACGTCCTATCCGGGGCGAGGAAGGTGAGGGTGATGGCCATAGACTTCTTGCCGAGCACGATATTCGCTCCTTGATAAAGGTCGAACACCTGTACGTCGGAAAGAAGCGAGACGCCACGCATGAGTTCGCGTTTGATATCGCCATAAGAAACCTTTGCGTCGACCAAGAACGCAAGGTCGCGGAAGACGGCAGGGAAACGAGGCGGAATCGAAGCTTTCGGCATAGAGACCTTCTGCTCAAGCAAGAAGGACAAATCAAGTTCCAACACGATGGCGGACTTAAGGTCGCGGGCTTTCAATTCATTGGGATGCAATTGGCCGAAATAGCCGACGAGGCGCTTGCCCATCCTGACTTCGGCGGAGCGCCCGGGATGGAGTTCCTCACCGCCCAGCGACCAAGGAACGATTTGATAACGGTTCTCTTTCAGTCCGAAGATGGACATAATGCCGAGGAACAAGCCTTTCGCATCATAGAAATCATAGGGACGCGACTGCAATTTGCCTTGGAGCTCCCTTTCGCCGCTTAAGACGACGGCGAGGTTTGTTCCTTTCCTGGACATGGAGTCGATGTCGGAGACCTCGAAGATCGCGAGGTTCTCGTTTTGTCGCGCTTTGTTATATGTGGCGACGGAGAGCAAGGAATGGGCTAGCCCTTTGCGCACCGCTTCTCTTTCGACGGTCATCGGGTTCTGCAAGACATAGGGTTCGCCTTCGTCAAGATATGCGAATCTCTTCGCGTCTTCCTTGGAGATTAGGGTGTAGGTCAAGACTTCAGAGACGCCATTTGCAAGCAAATATTGACGCACGGCCCTCTTCTTTTCCTGAATCGGAGTCAATCCGGTCAAAGCCAGTTCGGTATAGGGCAAGACGGATTTGACGTTCTCATAGCCTAAGATTCGGATGACTTCTTCCGAGATATCGGCAGGCCCTTCCATATCGATGCGATAAGCGGGAACGGCAAAACGATACTTGCCATTATCCTTAGATAAAAGCTCGAGGCCATCGCGGGAAAGGGCATTTAGGATCTCTTCCTCGGCAAAGGAAGTGCCAAGGCGCCCATTGATATAGGACAAGGAGACTTCGATGACTTTCCTATCATGGCTCAAGGTATCGTAATTGACGGTTTCATAGACTTCTTCAGCGCCGCAGATCTCTTTGAGCAAGGCGCTTGCCATGATTAAAACATCAAGGGCCTGATGGGGGTTGATGCCTTTGCAGAAACGAAGCGAGGAATCAGAGGCCAAGCCTAGGCGATTGCTGGTATGGCGGATGGAGGCATAGCCGAAATTGGCGGCCTCGATGGCGAGGTTGACGGTATTCTCGTCAACGCGGCACGCATCGGCGGTCATGATACCGGCCAGGCACATTGGCTGACCATCGGAAGTGACGACGAGGTCGCCTTTTTCCAGGCGATAGGTTTGGCCGTCCATCGCCAAGAAGTCGCCTTCATAGTCATCGCGGACTATGAGGCTTTGCTTCGGCAGCTTATCGGCATCGTACATATTTAAAGGCTGGCCGGTGGCAAGCATGACGTAGTTGCCGATATCGACGACGGCGTTGATGGAACGGATACCGCTTGCTTCAAGGGCAAGTTTCATCCAGCGCGGCGATTCGACCGTTTTCGAGCCTCTGACGAGGCGGATGGCGAATTGCGGGCACTTTTCCGATGCCGATCCAACCTCGAACGAGGACTTCTTTGCGGCGTAATCCTTATATTGAGGAAGGCTGAGTTTGCGTTCCATAAGGCAAGACGCCTCGCGGGCAATGTTATTGACGGCATAGAGGTCAGGGCGATTCGGCAAAACCGAAATATCGACAACCGCATCGTCTAAGCCAAGATAGCCGAGAACGTTCTCATCCCCCACTTTCGCAT
>CAMORJ010000003.1 GCA_946623775.1 uncultured Bacillota bacterium
ATAAAGAAATCCCAAACGATGATGCTTGGTTCGCCAGGCATTTTTTGTTTTAAGTCATATATTGCCTTGTTTTTTGGCTAATGTGCGTATTTAAGGAAAAGATAAGAATCTTTTCGGTGCATAATGAATCTTTATGTGATTTAATAATCAGCGTGTTTTAGGAGGCATTAGCCATGCACAATATGGTGTATATCCAATCTGGCGGACCGACTTCCGTCATCAACTCGTCGCTCTACGGCGCGTTCAAAGAAGCCATTCGCCACCCCGAGATGATCGACCACATCTATGGTTCCATCAACGGCATCGAAGGCTTGATCGATGGCAAACTCTTCGACCTTCGCGAAGAGGATCCCGAGCAAATCGAACTTCTTATTCAGACCCCGGGCGCCGCTCTTGGCACGACCAGGAAAAAGCTCCCGAAGGATATCAACGACCCCGTCTACAAGCAGATCGTGGCCAATATCCAGAAATTCTCCATCAAGTACATCTTCGTCAACGGCGGCAACGATTCGATGGACACCTGCAACAAGATCTCCATCCTTTGCCACGAATTGAACCTTGATGTCCGCGTCATCGGCGTTCCCAAGACCATCGACAATGACTTGGCCTGCACCGACCATACCCTTGGCTATGCTTCTGCTGCGAAAGTCGTCATCAACAGCATCTACTCCATCGCCAAAGACGCCCTTTGCTACAAGAAAGGCAAAATCCACATCGTCGAAGTCATGGGCCGCAACGCCGGCTGGCTTACCGCTGCCTCCGACCTCGTCCCAGACGATGGCCGTCCCGATTTGATCTACCTCCCCGAGAATCCGTTCGATGTCGATCAATTCCTTCAGGACGTCAAAGAGGTCTATGACAGGAAGGGCCTTGGCATCGTCGTCATCTCCGAAGGCTTGAAATTCGATCGCGGCGAAGCCCACGAAGTCGATTCCTTCGGCCACGCTCAGCTCTCTGGCGCAGGCGCGAAGCTTGCCAGCCTCGTCGAAGAGAAGCTCGGCATCAACTCCCGCGTCGTCGAGCTGTCCCTTATCCAAAGGGCCAATCCGTTCTTGCTCTCCCGCAACGACAGAGACGAAGCCATCGAAGTCGGCCAGCTTGCCGTTGAAAGCGCCCTCCGCGGCGAGACCGGCAAGATGATCGTCATGAAGCGCGTCTCCAATAAGCCCTACATCGGAAGGTTCGAACTCGTTCCTCTCGACTTGGTCGCCAACGCCGAGCAGACCATCCCGCCCGAGATGATGTACGACAAGACCAGGATGTCCGATAAGTTCCGCGAATACCTCCGTCCGCTTATCGAAGGCAACGTCCACTTGAAGTATCGCGGCGGCATCGTCTTGCTCACCAACTTCAAGAAAGTCCCCGTCAAGCTTTAATCGATTGATTAAATGAGGCGCCGAAGCACGTTCGGCGCCTTTTCTATGTTATCCTTACTAACCATGAAGAACCCTTTATCCATTGTATTCGTATGTCACGGCAACGTCTGCCGCTCCGTCGCGGCGGAGATGATTTTCAAGCAGATGCTCAGGGAGAGGGGAATCGAAGGCGTCTCGGTTTGCTCGCGTGCCACTTCAAGAGAGGAAATCGGCCACGACATCTATTCCCCGATGAAGCGCGCGCTTGCAAGAAAAGGAATCCAATACGATTACCATCAAGCCAGGCAAATCAGTTTGCAGGATTATGAAAAGGCGGATCATGTCTTCTATATGGACGACATGAACCGCCGTAATCTGGAGTATATGATTCGTGACTATAAGCACATCATCCAACCCATATTCGCATACACGCCCTCGATAAATGAAATCGAAGACCCTTGGTATACGGATAGGTTTGATTTGGTGGTGGACCAGATAACCCGTTGCTTGGAAGATATCCTGGAAGCCTTATCCTAAGACCGCGGAATCGGGCACCGATTCAAGGCTGGTGAACTTACCGATCAAGTCATTGACGGTGAGTTTTTTCTTTTCCTCCCCTTCGACCGAGAAGATGATTTTCCCTTCCGACATCATGATGAGGCGGTTGCCGTATTTGATGGCGTCTTTCATGTTGTGGGTGATCATGAGGGTCGGAACCTTCATGTCGCGGACTATGGTGTCCGTTAATTCCATTACCTTCTTTGCGGTGCCTGGGTCTAATGCAGCGGTGTGCTCATCTAATAGGAGCAGCTTCGGCACGGATAATGCGGCCATAAGAAGCGTGACGGATTGCCTTTGGCCGCCGGAGAAGGAGCCCATGGGATCCATCATCCTGTTTTCCAAGCCTAAGCCTAATGGCTCAAGCAATTTCTGGAACGCCTCTTCGTTTTTCTTCGTGAGCGCCCAGCGGAATGGAGACTGTTTTTGGCCGCGTCTAGAAGCGATGGAGAGATTCTCGAACAACGACAGGTCGGCAATCGTTCCGATGCGAGGATCCTGAAATACTCGCCCAATGAACTTGGCCCGCTTCTCCACAGGGAGCTTTGTGATGTCGCGTCCATCCAAGGCAATCGTTCCTCCATCAGGCATATATACTCCCGCGATGACATTGAGCAAGGTCGTCTTGCCCGAGCCATTCGATCCGATGACCGTAATGAAGTCGCTGTCATTGATGGTCAAGTCGATGCCGCGAAGAACCGTTTTGTTGTGTTCGGGGTTGCTGTCGGGGCGGAAGGCTTTATGTAAGTCTTTGATCTCAAGCATTGTTCCGCCTCCCTAGACATAGCAAAGCGATTTCTTCCGTCAAAGGCCTTGGAGCCTCGGGAATTACGGCTTCTTCCAATACACGTCCCGCCTCTTTTTGCTTTTTCGGCTTTCGCGGATGCTTCGCGCGGAAAGACGTGACGAACCTTTGGGCAATAAGAATCACCACAAGAAGCAAAGCCTTATATACAGAAAGCATATATCCGCTGGAATCCACGATCATTAAGGCTTGGATAACATACCAGTAGACCAGCGAACCTACCAGGCATGAGATGATGCTTCGTTTGAAATTTCGGTTGGCGACGATGATCTCGCCTAAGAACAAACTCGATAAGGCGATGACGATCATGCCCTGCCCATCGGTTGGAAGCCCCGAACCGTTGTGCTGGCCATACAAGCAGCCTGCGGCGCCTATCAATGCGCCAGATATGGCTAGAGCAATAATGGACATGCGATTGACCGAAATGCCGTTGGCCCTGGACATCTCGGGGTTTTTGCCCGCCGCGCGGATGGACATGCCAAGCTCGGTTCCGAAGAAGAAATATAGAATGGCAAACAAAGCTGCGAGCACCAAAGCCGCGACGAAAATGTAGGAAAGATAGGAGGCGAAGAACAGCCAATTGCGGTCAGTCGAATCCCCTGCCAATAACTTGCGGAGCCAGTTGAAGCACGTCAGATGATCGTTTGGGTTAAATGATGCTTGGCCCGCTTTCATGGCGTTGATCATGATGGCTATGCCAAACGTCAAAGCCATCACGATGATGCCGGACAAAAGCGGCGGCGTTTTTAAATATATGGTCAATAAAGCGTTAATAACCCCGCAGATTGCGCCTAAAGCCATCGAAATAAGCAGCGCAAGCCACGGATTGATATCAGCGCCGATCATGACGGCGGTAAGCATGGTCGTCATAGGGATTACGCCTTCTACGGATAGGTCGGCGATGTTCAAAACCCGGAAGGACAGGAATACGCCGAGGACCATAATGCCCAAAATCAACCCGTTGACCCACGGGTTGATGGCGAAGGAGCGCAATGTCGATAGCCCATCTAGGGTAATCATTTGGTTGTCGCTCCTTCGATGGCTAAGACCTCATCTGGAATCCCGATTCCTAATTTAGCGGCTTCGGTTGTATTGATGACGATGCTGTTGAGGCTGCAGGTCTCGACCGGGATATCGGCGATCTTCTTGCCTTCTCCAAGAATCTTGACCGCCATCTCGCCCGCTTGTTTGCCGCACTGCTTGTAATCAACGCCAAGGGCAAATGTGCATCCATCGATCATGCCCGTATCGGATCCGACGATGATAAGGGGATTAGTCCTTGCTTGATTTGCAGTTTGAATCGAAACGATGGCGTTTGCGATCGTGTCGTCCGTGGGGAGGAATACAGCGTCGACGTCTTCTGGAATAGCGGCGAATGCCGTGCCGATTTCCGAGGCGTTGGTAATCGTCTTTCTTACGAAGGACACATTGTGATCCTCCATCCAATCCTCCGCGATTTCAACCTGGTATACGGAATTGACTTCCGTTTGGGTGAAGAAGGAACAGACTTTGTCAACGCCAGGGAACTTCATAAGGATATCAAGCTCGTCGTCGATGGGACCTATATCAAGAACGCCGGTGCAGTTGCCCTCGGGCTTATCTAGATTTTGGACTAAGTTAGCCCCGATGGCATTTGTGACGGCTGAGAATAATACCGGCGCGCCGGACCCCAGGCTATCGACTGCGTTCTTTAGCGCCCCGGCGCTTGGAGTGGCGATGCCATAGAGAAGGTCGCTGCTTGCGGCAAGGGTCGAGGCCATGGAAGTGTTGTCCGCGCTGTTCGCGGCGGGATTCATAACCTTGATTTGGACTTTATCGGCGATGGAACTTGCCCTGACCACTTCTTCGAATCCGATCCTCGCATTCTCGAGCGCTTCAAAGCTTCCGAATTGCAGAATGCCTATCTGCGTCTTCTGCTCGCCGCATCCCGCAAGCGAGGTGGCCGCTAACATGACGCTGGCCGCAAACATCCATTTTGATTTCATCGTTTTTGCTCCCTTCATGAAATAAAACCCCGGACTGGACGCCCGAGGTTTATAAGTTCATTTGGCTCGGACGTTGGATTCCCGTCCGCGCTTTGGCTCGGATAGGAAAATCACCTATAGTAATAGCCAAAGTAATAATAAAAGCCGGAGAAGACTTGGATTTGTTTGGTTGATTTCAATTCCATATTCCGGCTCCTGATGCCAATTAATCTAAAACGAGTACAAGCCTTGTCAATAGAAATTATTCTTCCTGCGGCTTTTCTTCGCCTTGAGCAGGGGCGATGAAGATCCATTTCTTGCGGCTCCAGTAATTCCATACAAGGACGATCAAGGTGCCGAGGACGAAGATAATCGCCCACATCCAGAACTCGATGGAGGAGAGGAACGCCCAGGTTCCATCTTTGATTGTGGACAAGACCAGGGCTTGGCCGTTTACGATGGAGATGCCGCCGAGATTGAACAAAGCGCCCGCTCCATAGTTGAGGACTTCATGGAACACGAGCCCAATGAATCCCAGCAACACGAAGAGCCAGAACTTGGATTGGGTACGCGCGGCCTTTTTGTCTTTGACGTCTTGGAAGACCCACAAGACGGAGAAGATGTAATTCACGAGGACTCCGACCACAAAGCCAGCCAAAACCGAGACCCCGGTGGTCACCCATTCCGGCGAGTTCGCTTTTTCCAATAAATAGGCAATGCCTAGACGGGTCGCGGCGTCGAAGATGGTGGCGACGACCCCGATGATTAGGAAGCGGATGATTTCCGCCAAACGAGATTTCGACATGGTCAATATTATAGACGCTGCTTTCTGTTTGGACACTCAAAACAGCTCAACAGAATATGACGATTATGCGACTCACTTTGGCTATATATATGTGCGTTTTGGGAAAACGTGTTTGTTTTCGTCGACGCATTGTTTTACCATAGGGCTAACTGATTTGGAGATATTTATGGAACAACCCTCTAGTGTTGCGCCTCAACAAGCACCGTTGAAGCTGAACATGAAGCGTACCTTCATCATTGGCTTCGCGTTCTTTGGCATTCTGCTCATGTGGCAGGTTTACGACAATTATTGCTCTAGCTTCTTGTCGGAACTCTTCATCGAAGCGTTCGGACTGAAGTGGACTACCCCGGATGAGCACAAAGCAGTCGCGGAGCAAGTTCAGTGGCTTGTCGGCATCATGATGGCGATCGACAACATCGCCGCATTGGTGATGATGCCATTGTTCGGAAGGTTATCTGACAAAACCAAGAGCCCGCTCGGCAAGCGCATGCCTTATATTCTCGTTGGCACCTTCATCTGCGCGGTTGCCTTCCCCTTCATTCCTCTTGCCTTCCATCATCATATCCTTGGCGCTTTGATTCCTTTGATGGCCATCACCGTCTTCTCCGCGATGATGTACCGCAACCCCGCGGTCGCGCTTATGCCTGACCTTACCCCTAAGCCCCTTCGCTCCAAAGCGAATGGCATCATCAATATCATGGGCTATATCGGCGGAGCCATCCCCTCCGTTTTGGGCATCTTCTTGTCCTTGTCTTCTTATTTGGGAACCGTTGCAAAGCCGAAAGATGGCCAACTTAACAACCTTTGGGTTATTGAAATCCCGTTCCTTATCGCTTCCGTCTTTATGGTCGCCTCGGTCGTCGTGCTGTTCTTTAAGATCAAAGAAAACAAAATTTCCGAAGAAATTGCCGACGATATGGCTCGCGGCGAAGCTCTTGCCGAAGTCGCCGATTCTGTCGCCGACGACGAAGAAAAGCCGATGTCCAAGGCCAATAAGATCATGCTCTTCGCTATCCTTGGCGCTGAGTTCTTCTGGTTTATGGCCGACAATGGCGTTTCCACCTTCTTGTCCAACTACACCCTTTACCATTTGCAGGCTGACACTTCGCAGTTGATGATCAACACCATCATCGGCGGCTTGGCCTCCGTCGTCGGCTTCGCCATCGCCGGATTCATCGCTGCCAAGATCGGCAGGAAGTGGTCCATCGTCAGCGGCCTTGTCTTAACCGCTTTGGCCTATACCGCTTGGCTTATCCTCTCGCTTGCCCTCAAACCTGATGGAACCTTCCCGATTTACATCTTCGTCATCTTCTTCTTCAAAGGCTTCGGCATGTCGATGGTCCACGTCAACTCCCTTCCGATGGTCCTCGAGCTTTGCTCTGCCAAAAAGGTTGGACGTTTCACCAGCTACTATTACGCTTCCTCCATGGCCGCTCAAACGGTCACTCCGTGCGCTCTTGGCCTATTGCTGATGCTCCCGAACTTCGGATTCGACCTGCTCCCGCTTTACGCTTTGTCCTGCACCGTCGTAGCAGCCGCGTTGTTCTTCTTGGTCAAGAACATCAGGAAGAACGAAACCTTCGCCGTTGGCCTAGAGGCTATCGGAGAGAACGATTAATCCATGCCTGCGATATTGACCCATTACACATTCGCCACGCTTGCGGAGCCGAAAGAGAACAACCCTCTTTATTTTCCGCTTACAAATTTAGGCGCGCAGGGCCCTGATACGTTCATGGCCTATGGCTCCGTCCCGTGGATTAAGCGGGATGAGAAAGCCAAGATCCAGGGCTTTGGGCATGCGATGCACAAAATCGATGTCGCAGAGACCTATCTCAAGATGGCCAAATATGCCCTTGAGCATGAAAACAGCGAACCCCTGTATGCGTTTTTGGACGGTTTGCTCATGCATTATTGCCTCGACCGCGTGATGCATGCATACATTTTCTACCGCTCAGGATTTGACGAGAATGGCCAATTGACCGGTTACTATTCGTGGTCCCATGGATTCTTTGAGGCGATTCTCGACAAGGTATATGCGAAAAGAAAAGGCACATACCAAAAGCTTTCTAAATGCATTATCTGCAATGACGAGCTTGTGAAAGAGGCGTCCAAGATGTGGGCTGCTTGCTCGCCGACTCCTTTGGGAGAAGACGACTTCTACAACAGCTATAAGGATTTTGTCGCCGCAGAGAATCTATTGTGGAACCCCCGCGGAATCAAACTTCCTCTGTTCAGGCTTATTGGGAAATACAGCACACCGCATTCGCAGTGCCATCCAAAATCCATAGCTCCATTTGAGGCGATTGACGTTACAAATGACAAGCATTCGGAATGGATGAACCCCGCGACGGGGGAAGTCCATAATGAGAACGTAGATGAGATGTTCGAAATCGCCCTTAACGACTTTGCAAAAGCGCATGCGTTGATCGTACGCTTCCGCAACGGCGAGGATATCGAGAAAGAATTCCATGCCTTTACGAATAATTGGAATCATGAAGGCATTCCGGTCGGCATGAAGAATATCCACCAAAACCTTTGCTGGGAAGTGCTGAAGAAACCAAAATACCTACCTCCCAAAAAGAAATAGCACTGGAATTACGGCATCTTGATAAATGCCGTTTTTCATTGTAACAATCTTTGGCGCCTTTTCCGTCGCAATATTGAAAATAGGTCGGTAAACCGATATAATTTGATCATGACTTTTTTAGATTTAATTTCAAATAAAAAAACCACCGTGTATTCCCTTTCTCGAGATAGCGGGGTCCCGAAAACCACTTTGACCGATATCGCCACGGGCAAAGCCGACCTTATGGAATGCTCAGGGAAGACCCTGCTTGCGATATCTAAAAGTTTAAAAGTCACGATTGAGGACTTGCTTTCTTTGGAGAAGGAGGAGGCGAAAACGCTTTTGCCCCAGTTTTTGGCTGATTCTATAAATGAATATCGGAAAGCCATCCGCAAAGACAGCCTTTTGCTGGATTGCTATAGCGATCAGCTTAATAGCTCTATTAACGTTGCCGAGGTTGAGCGCCTCATTTCCGAAGAGCAAGCAGACAGATTGCGTGCAAGGTATTTTAGGAGGTTTTGACAATGGTTGATTTTACAAATCTGCCAACCCGCAAAAAAGCCTATGGTGGCGCAAACGGAAGCAAGTTATCCGTTGTCTACGACAATGAGTTATACATGCTCAAACTACCTATTCACGCTGTGAAGAACCCCAATATTTCCTATACGAACAGTTGCGTTTCCGAGTACCTTGGTTGCCATATCTTCAATATGCTTGGTGTAAATGCGCAAGAAACGGTGCTAGGCACATTCGAGTATCATGGAAAAATTAGAACCGTCGTGGCGTGCAAAGATTTTACTTCGCCCGGTGTTGTAATAATGGATTTCGCCTCGGTGAAAAACCAAATAATCGACTCCGCATCCAATGGATATGGAACTGAATTGAATGACATTTTGGATGCGATTGAAAGACAAAACGCTGTCGACGCAAAGGCGTTGAAAGAACATTTTTGGAATATGTTTGTCATCGACGCATTCATTGGCAATTGGGACAGGCATAATGGAAACTGGGGATTCTTGTATAACCAAGAAAACGATCGCATGGAGATTGCTCCTATTTTTGATTGCGGTTCCGCTTTGTTCCCTCAAATTGATGATGAAATAATTGAGAGAGTTTTAGCATCGAAGGCCGAGATGAATGCCCGTGTATTCGACATGCCCACATCGGCGATTCTAATCGGGGGCAAAAGGGCAAACTACTATCAAGTCATCACATCAAACAAATATCAAGATTGCACCGAAGCGGTGAAAAGAATACTTCCGAGGATCAACTTAGAGGAAATCAACGGATTGATTGATTCAATTCAGCCACTGAGCAACCTGCAAAAGCGTTTTCTTAAAAAGATTCTCAAAATGAGAAAAGAACTGATATTGGAAAACGCGATTCTTAAATGAAAATAAAGCAAACAATGCTGCTCTATCAACCTTTGATCATTGACTAAGCCACTCAATAGTAATTTAATTTGTCCGTCGCGAAGATGTTCCTTGCCTAACCATCTTCCAAATAAAAAACAAGGAGTCGTTTATGAAATCAATCCTCTTAAGAGGGAAAGCCCTCTTTAAGGAAGCAGTTGTATTATTCCGCAGCTTGCCTCCCGCATTGCTGGCATTTTTTGCTCTTTCCGTCATCGGCATGAATTTGCTGGCGAACAAAAGCATCAACACAGGCCTTGATTGGCTGGCGCTTGATTGCGGCGTTATTTTGTCCTGGGCCAGCTTCTTGTGCATGGACATCATCGTTAAAAGATATGGCGTAAGGGCATCGATTTTCTCTTCGGTCTTCGCCCTTCTTGCAAACCTGTTCTTTGCTTTGATCTTCTTCCTTGGGACATTGATTCCAGGACAGTGGGGCGAATCCTTCGTGGAAGGAAGCGAAGCGGTCATCAATGGGGCTTTGGACCGCACCTTCGCAGGCAATTGGTATATCGTCATGGGCAGTTCAGTCGCGTTTATGGCTTCTGCGATCGCAAACGCTTTGCTGAATGCAGCCGTTGGAGTGGCGTTCAAAAAGAAGCCCGACAGCTTTATTGCATTTGCATGCAGGGCATATGTCTCGACCACGATTGCTCAGTTCATCGATAACATCTTGTTTGCCTTGATCGTGAGCCATGTCTTGTTTGGATGGAATATGGTCCAATGCGTTACTTGCGCCGCGACGGGAGCGCTTGCTGAGCTATTGATGGAAATCTTCTTCTCGCCGCTTGGATATCGCGTCTGCCGTCACCTCGAAAAGAACAAAATAGGGCAGGCGTATATCGATTATCGCAATGAATTGGAGGCCGCAAAATGAAAATAGTCGTTACTGGATCCAGTGGTGGAATCGGGGTAGAAGTCGTTAAGAAATTCCTTGCCGAAGGCCATGAGGTCATCGGTATCGATATCGCTCCATCCAAAATCGAAGATGCCCGTTATGCCCATCATGTAGCCGATATCCGAGGAGAACTTCCGGAGATTGATGATGTTGAAGGACTGGTGCTTTGCGCTGGAACGATCGAAGAAGCGGAAGCGATTGACGTCAATCTATGCGGAACCATCAAAACCGCTGAAAAGTATTCAACATCCTCGGCTTTGAAATCGGTTGTTATCATTGCCTCCGCCAGCGCGCGCAACGGCGCGGAATTCCCGCAATACGTCGCTTCCAAAGGCGGAATCGTTACCTATATGAAGAATCTGGCCGTCAGGCTTGCCCCCAGGGGCGTTACCGTCAACTCCATTTCACCGGGCGCTGTCATTACCCCGATGAACCGCCATATTCTGAACGATCCCGACAAATTCAGGCTTGTCAGCGAAGAGTCGCTTTTAAAGAAATGGGCGACCCCCGAAGAGATCGCCGATTGGATTTATTTCCTTGGCGTCGTGAATAAATCGATGACGGGTGAGGATTTGCTGATCGATAATGGCGAGATGCTGAAATCGAATTTCATCTGGTAATTCTATCTTCGATGAACTTCTTTAGGTCCGCAAGCCTGTTTTGGGCGACTTTTCTTCCGGCTTCATAAACCCTCTTGAGCTCATTTTCGTCATGCTCGGTGTGCGAGATGCCAAGAGGCTCGGCAGGGGCGATGATGAATGCGTTCCCCAGCTCTTCTTGCTCGAAAACGAACTGGGTTTCCTCGTTGTACATAATATGGCGTCTTCGCAAAGCGGCCTGAATGTTTTTGTATTTGCGGACCCCTTTTAGATGGAGCATCAGGGAATTGAATTTCTTTTTGGCAAACCCTTTGGGCTGAGTCAGTATGACGACGTTGAAAGGGTAACCCATCTCCATGAATCTCTTTAAGGGGATGGAGTCGGAGATACCTCCATCAAGATAACGTTTCCCGTCGATTTCGACTGGCGTCGAAACGATTGGCATGGATGCGCCGGCACGGAAATACTCCATCGTTTTCTCATTGATTACATCGATTTTCTGATACATGGGGTCGCCGGATTCGCAATCTGTCATGACGACGTAGAACTCCATGGGGTTGGAGTAATATGTCTTTATATCAATGGGATCGAGAACCATCGGAATCTCGCGATAGCAGAAATCCTTCTCGTACATATCCCCGTATTTCCTGACGGAATAAAACGTCCCGTACCTTTTGTCATGGCAGTATTTCAGGTTGTAGCGGAGCGCCCTTCCTATTTGATGGCTTTTGTAATTGCATCCGAATGTCGCGCCGGCCGAAACGCCGATCGCGCCATCGAATATAATTCCTTCTTCCATGAGGACATCTATGACGCCGCAGGTGAACATCCCGCGCATCGCACCGCCCTCCATGACTAATCCGATTTTTGCCATAAATAAATCCCCCGGAGAGGAATTGTATCACATAAGAACAAAAAACGACCTCTTGCGAGGCCGCTTCCTATAGCCACATCATTCTCCTCTGAAAGGGGGGATGGCGGGAGAATGATGGAGGAAGATAATGGAACGACTGCCTTTTGGGCAAAGGAATTTTAAACGAAATATTGCTTCATGGAAGAGGGAATTTTGCAGTTTCCCCAAAACCCGTTTTCTGCGTGTGAAAAAACCGATTATTTAGTTTTGAGTTTCCAAATAATGCCCACGGCTTGGCGGTTTTTCTATGCGTTGGCGTTTTATTTGATTAGAATTTATGCGAATTAAGATCAGGAGAAAAACCATGGAAGACAGATCCTCAGTGATTTTTGGGAACCCCATCGACAAGAAGACAATCGCGAAGGGAAACAAAAACAAGGCCAAATACATAAAAAAGTTCGGCGACGATAGTCGAACCGTCTATCATCTTGCCCCTCAGGAGATTCCTTGCCTGTCCCATATGGGCGTAAAGAACCTTGTGCTGAGCGATAAGCCGATGGAATTCCCCAAGAACGCTCTCGTAGTCGGCAACATCCGCATGGGATTCGGTCATTACCGTATCTCGATGGCGATGGCCTCGGCCGCCAAGGCGCTAGGATATGAACCGTATTGGTTTGATTTGGCTTCTTTTGATGCGACGGGCTCGAAAATGATCCGCGCTCAAAACGATCTGTATTCCCTTGCCAGCCGCATCTCCCAGAAGTCAAAGCTGTTCAACCATTTTGTTTGGGAACCGCTGAATTCCGAAGGCTTCAAGAAAATCACATATAACTCCACTGACCAAAGGGCATCCGAGCTTCTGGTCCCCTTGTTCCGCGATTTCCCCAAAGATATCCCTTATATCGCCACGCACGCCTGGCCTAGCCAAGGCGCCGTGCATGCCGATCTCACCCATGTCGTCGAGGCAATCCCCGACAACTGGCCGATGGCCCTCCATCTTTCTGAAGGCGCGATCCACGCAGTCCAAACCCCATTTGCATATTTAGGCTATAAGATGCTGAATGGCTTTGCCAAAGAGCCGTTGAAAGGCATCCCGGATGACCAAATCCATATGATTGGCCACTTCGTCGACCATGAGCTCGTCTCCAATATCGAGCATGACGTCGAAAAGCGTATCGCCCGCATCAAAAACGGCGAGCCCATCCGCATCTTATTGAGCGTTGGCGGAGCTGGAGCGGGCGCGAAGCAATTCGCGCAGATGGTTGAGCATCTATTGCCCTATGTGCAAGAAAAGAAAGCGGCCTTGTTCTTCAATTTCGGCGATCATCAAACCATGTATGACTTCCTTTGCGAAAAAGTGAAGGGGTTCAAGGAAGCCGCCGTTTGCTATTTTGACAAATACGATGAATTCTCCGATTTCGTGGAGAGAATGGAAAACGAAGTGGTGGAAGGAATCCATTGCGTCTATAACAAAGACATCTTCGAAGCGGTCTACAGCACCAATTTGCTGATGAGGAAGTGCGAGATTCTTATCACCAAGCCAAGCGAACTCGCCTTCTACCCCGTCGTGAAGGTCATGATGCGCCATATCGGCGGCCATGAAGTCTATGGCGCCCTCCACGCTCAGGAATATGGCGATTCGACGTTCGAATGCGATACGCCGGCGAAAATGAACACCATGCTCGATACGCTGCTATCCGACAAAGGATTGCTCATCCACCTCAATCAAAGAATCGTCGAACTGAAGGCCGCCCATGTCTATGACGGCGCATACCAAGCGGTGAAATTGGCGGTTGAAGGCAAGTTATAAATTCAAATATTTGCCAACCCAATATTGATATCGATTGACGAAAGATTTAGACTTTTGAAAATTGTTTCATAGGAGGGGGGTTGTGGCCAAAAAAGCAAAAAAAGGCGATGCACGCACCATTCGCAGCAAAAAGGAATTGTCGCTTTCCTTAGAACTTTTGTTGCAAG
Source organism: uncultured Bacillota bacterium (assembly GCA_946623775.1). Classification (GTDB taxonomy): domain Bacteria; phylum Bacillota_I; class Bacilli_A; order RFN20; family CAG-826; genus Alloenteromonas. The sequence continues at coordinate 13,793 of CAMORJ010000003.1, forward strand.
AAAAGGATTTCGTTGATATTTCCATCAAAGAAATCGCTGAGCGTGCGATGGTGAGCAAAAACACCTTCTACAATAATTTTGATACGAAAGAAGAGCTTTTGGATCAGCTTTTCTTGCGTTACCTAGACAACATCAAAGTCGCGGAAATATTCGATGAAGGCCGGACAACGATGGAAAGGGTCAACATCTTCAACTCTTTGTGCACGCGCTTCCTTTCTGAGCATTATGCCAAGTTCCATAGCATGGTGCTTCACGACGAAAGCAGATCGATTTATTGGGCTTTGGCGAACAAATTGCAGATCATCATCCGCGACGAGCTCCGAATCTACGGAAAAGGACTTACGGACGCAGAACACAACGAAATGGAAAGCACCTTCTTCGCAGGAGGCTGCGCGCATCTCGTATATCGCGAATTTGCAAAAGACCCAAGCCAATGCTCTGAAGAAGGGCTTCGCGAATTGCTGAACACCCTTTGGGAAAGGCTGCTGGCCAAATAATAGAAAAGCGTCTCCACCATCCGTTTGAGATCCGATGTGCTGAGACGCTTTTAATTTTTGTATTCAATGACGAACACGTCTTCCCCGTTTTCGTTTTTGAGATAGGAGAGCGATCCTTTTTCGATCTCGATGACGGCAGAGAAGATGCGGACGAACTGAGGATAGATTTTGGTGGCGCCGACCTTTTTGATCAACGCTTTTGCAGGGCTCCTCTTCACTGTAATGATGCATTTGGAGTCATGCATCTCGTATTCCAATTCGTAGTTGTCGGGATATACGTCTTTGTGGTCGGTTTGATACTGGATGGTTTTCTTTAAGAGCTTCTCCAACACTTCTTGCCCGCGCTTTGTTTTCAGATTGATGCGTTTGAACTTCGTGATGCTGGAATAAAGATATTCGATGACCGCATCCCCAAGGATATCAGGTTCGATTTTCTTATCATCCGCTTGGTATGGAGCTAGGATGCAAAGACAGAAAGGAAAGAATGTGGAGGCGGGATTATCGTTGCCGATTTCCGGTGCCATTTTGAGCAAATATCGATACACCTGCTTGCTCTTTTGCATCACGAGGTGGGCATACTTCTTCCCTTTGACGTCGGCGATATGACGTTCGATCGTGGTGCGGAGCAGTGCGTATTGAATGCGTGGGCTTGCCATAACTATTCCATTTTATCAAAACGCGAGGATTTGTTTATCGTTTTCTTGCTTTGTTGCACGCGTCGCGTGTTTTATTAACTCTCGACATGAGCTAGAATAGCCATGTCGAAAAATGGCAGATAAAGCGAAAAAGAAAAACGGCAGTTTCAAATACGTCCTTTACATCGTGATCGTCCTCGTTGCGACTGCGATCGCTTTAACGATTTCCTTGTGGGGCGATAAGCTCAACATGGTCGTCGACGCGTTCTCCAAAGCGGACTGGCGTTACATCCTGATCATCATCGGGATCGTGCTTTTCTCTTACGGAATCGATGGCTTCATCATCTGGGTCTTCTGCCGATTGTATACCAGGGAATACAAGCTTCACCAAGGAGTCGCCACTTCATTGGTCGGGCAATTCTATAGCGACGTCACCCCAGGGGCGAGCGGCGGGCAGGTCATGCAGGTCTATACCCTCAAGTCCCAAGGCATTCAAGTAAGCAACGCAGCATCCATCATGGTCATGTGGTTCATTCTGTATCAGACCGCTTTGATTATCTTCGACGTCGTCGCCTATAGCGTCGAATGGAACCAGATCATGGCCATTAAGAACATCGACATCCCGATGAACGACGGCGGCACATTGACCCTTCCGCTTCTGCCGTTTATCATCCTGGGCTTCTTGCTGAACCTATCGGTTATCGCGTTGCTGTTCATCATGAGCTATAGCCATAAGGTCCACAACTTCATCCTCCATTACGTCATCGGCTTCTTCGGCAGGATCCACATCATCAAGAACCCCGATAAAACGAGGGAGAACCTGCGCGTTCAGGTAGAGAACTTCAAGATTGAATTGCGGCGCCTTCAGGCCAATATCCCGGTCGTGATTCTGCAGATCATATTGTTTTTGGCGCTTCTTTTCTCCCGTTATTGCATCCCGTATTTCGCGGGGAAGGCGCTTCATGGATTCGGCGATAGCGCGGCCTTTGACTTCGGCTCTATGATGGAGGCCTCCTTCTTGTCCGCCTTCCATCAAATGGTCACCGGGCTTATCCCGATCCCTGGCTCCGCTGGCGTCTCCGAGCTTTTCTATTATTACTTGTTCAACAACTATTTCGGAAACAACGAAGCGGTCGTCTCCGCGACCCAGATCTTGTGGCGTACCGCGACATTCCACGTCATGCTCGTCGTTTCCGGCTTCGTCGCGGCCTTATACCGCTCCCGCCCGAAAGAGGCCATCCATTACGCGAACAGGCAGACGTTCGTCGATTTGCAGCTGCAGACCTATGATGAGCGTAAACGCTCCTCCGACACGATGTACGAGACCCACCAGATATCCAAGAAGAGCTTGAGGATAAAGCTATTGGAAGGAAGCCCCTTCCGGCCCAAACAGAAGCCGAAATCCACAGGCGTGACATTGAATTTCGATCCGCCTGAGCAAACCCCGACGAATCCAATGACCGAAACCACGGTCCGTTCCCGCATCAAAATCGATCCTCCCAAAAAGCCTAAGAGGGAGAAGAGGAAAAAGAAGAAGCAGGAAGACTCCTCCTGGGAGGTCTGGGATATATGAGAATCGCGATATTCTCCGAGACCTATTATCCGGAGATCAACGGCATCGCCACCTCCATTAATAACCTTAAGACCGCATTGGAAATGCATGGACACAAGGTTCTTTTGGTGACCACGAATCCCTTCACGAACAAATTGACCTATGAAGACGGCATCATCCGCCTCCCCGGCATCAAATTGAAGTTCTTGTACAACTACAGGATGAGCCGTTTCTACAACGCGGAAGCCGCCGACATCATCAAAGAGTTCAAGCCTGACGTCGTGCACGTGCAAACAAGCGCTGGCGTTGGTCATTTCGGATCGAAGATGGGCGATAAGCTTGGAATCGGCAAAGTCTATACGTTCCATACGATGATCGAGGACTACGCTTTCTATCTCACCCATGGTCACTTCGATCATTTCGCGAGGTATGCGATCAGGAAGTTCTTCCGCGGCAAATCCACGCATTTCGATGAGTTCATCGCCCCAAGCGCGAAGATCAAAGAATACCTACGCTCCATCGGGGTCGATACCACCGTCTCGGTCATCCCCACCGGCATAGACATCGACCGCTATTCCGCCGAAAACATTGACACGTCCTCCATCGATGAGCTGAAAACGCAACTTGGGATAGCGCCCAACGATTTCGTCGTCTTGTATTTGGGGCGCATCGCGAAAGAGAAATCGATCGACTTCCTTCTTAGCGGATTCGCCTCATTCGCCAAAAAGCACAAAGACGTAAGCGCCAAATTCCTGATTACCGGCTGGGGCCCGGCGGAAGCCGATTTAAAGGCGCTTGCCGCCAAATACAAAATCGCCGATAAAACGATCTTCGCTGGCAAGTGCGACCCAACGGAGACGCAAAAGTATTATCATTTAGCCGACTGCTTCGTAAGCGCGTCCCTGACCGAAACGCAGGGACTCACCCTCATCGAAGCGCTCGCCTCTTCGATTCCTTGCATCGCTCGATTCGACGAAGCCCTCGTCGAAACAATCCGCAACCGCGAATCCGGATTCCTGTTTTTGGACGAGCCTGGCTTCGTCCAATGCCTAGAGGATGTGATGAATCTGAACCAAGAAGAGCGTGCGCGCATCGTCGCTGCCGGAAGACAGGCGATCGAGGGCTTTTCGCTGGAGCTGTTCTATCAAAACATCATCGAGGTCTATAAACGTGTCGAACGAAGAAACTGGTAAATTGGTTCGCGTTGATTCGGTCGCAGCCAAAGGTAAGAAAATAGAGATATCTTTTTCTAACGGCGAGAAGGTGCTCTGCAGCCCTGACTCCTATAGCGAGTTCCGCCTGTACGAAGGGAAAGAAGTCAACCGCATCGAATTCAATAAGATAAAAGATTACGTGCGAATGGAAGGCCTGTACGCGTATGCGCTGGGCTTGATTGGGAAGCGCATGCGCTCCAAAAAGGAAGTCCGCGATAAGTTGATCGCGAAGGGCGCCGATTTGGAGACGCACCGCAAAATCATCTTCCGCCTTGAGAAACAAGGGCTCTTAGACGACAAGGAATTCGCTTTCGCCTATAGCGAAGAAGCGAGTCAATATAAGCATCTAGGAAAGCTTGCAATCCTTGCAAAATTGAAAGAATTGGGCATTTCTGAAGACCTTTTGGCAAAATTGTCCTTCTCTGACAAAGTGGAATTGGATAATGCTTTGATTTGCCTTGAGACGCTTAATATGCGTTATCAGAGGTTCCCCGATAGGAGGAAGAGGCAAGCATGCCGGCTCGGTCTCCATAAGCAGGGATTCGAAGAGCATATCATTGAAGAGGCGATGTCCAGAGGATACCAAAAGCCCTCCGACAAAGAGGAAGGAAAGTCCTTGGATAAAGCCGTCGACAAAGCCATTGCTCACTATGCGCGCAAATACAGCGGCTATGAATTATATAAAAGGGTGCTCGGCTCTTTGGCCATGAAAGGGTATGATTATGACGATATCCGCAGCAAACTGGAGGAGAAGATAGATGTACATTCGTGAATTTGCCGATGGCGTGCGCGTGGAAGGGCAATTCCTCGTCGCAGATAGCAAGAAAGGCGTCAGCGCGGCCGGCAAGGCCTATTTGACCTTGACGCTTCAGGACTCCTCCGGCCAAATCGAAGCCAAGAAATGGGATTACGAAGAGGGCGATGACGAAAGATACGCCAAAGGAATCATCGTCAATATCGATGGCATGGCAAACGCTTACAAGAACACCCTTCAGATTAAGGTTTTCTCCATCTCCCCCGTGGTGTTGGAGAACATTGATTGGTCGCGTTTCGTCGCAAGCGCGCCAGTCGCTTTGCCTGTCCTAAAAGAGAAACTTAATGGATACGTGTCATCGATTTCGGATCCAGACGTGCGCTCTTTAGTGGAGGCGATGCTTGATTTGTTCGGCGAGAAATACCTGACCCATCCTGCTGCCGTCCGCAATCACCACGATTATGTTTCCGGGCTTCTATATCATTCCATCACGATGGCGGACATGGCCGCCAAGGTTTGCCGCGTCTACCCCTCGCTGAACCGCGATATCATGATCGGCGGAGTCATTGTCCACGATATGGGAAAGACCATCGAATTGTCTGGGGCGAACGCGACGGCATTTACCCTAGAGGGCAAATTGCTTGGCCATATCGCAATCGGCCAAGCAGAGCTTCGCGCCGTCGCGAAAAAACTCGGCATGTTCGAATTCGATTCGCTGCCGCCTGCAGAGCAGACGATTGAGCATCCGCTGTTCCGCAAAAAGGAAATCGCCATTACCTTTGAGCACATTATCCTCTCGCATCACTCCAAACCGGAATTCGGCTCTGCCGTCACGCCGCTGACCCGTGAGGCGCTTGTAATCGCCATGATCGATGATTTGGACGCAAAGATGATGATTCTCGACAAGGCGTTCCGCGACGTGCCTAAGGGCGGATCCAGCGCAAAGCTATTCAATATGGATGACCGTTACTTCTATCTCCCGACCTACTCCAATGAGGGAGCCGTTGCCGGCACCAGCGTTGAAGAAGAGCAAGAAGACCTAAAATAAAAACCAATCGAAAAAAGGAGCGACTTCGCATACATGGGTCGCTCCTTTTTCGATTGTATTGGCTTATAGTGATTCCTTGATTTGGTCCGCGAGGTCATGCAGTTCAAGCATGTTGACTTTTTGGGATTGCATCTCGATGCGGAAGCCGCCTTGGGCATCTAAGTACCTGGGGATGACGTGAACATGGAAGTGGGGGACGCTTTGTCCTGCCGCTTCTCCGACGTTGGAGAGGATGTTGACGCCGTCGGCGCCTAATTCCCTCATCATCGCCTGGCCGAGCTTCTGAGCGACGTTCATGACCTTGCCCATTAATTCCGCTGGGCAGGCGAGGAAATCGCCGTAGTGCTTCTTCGGCATGACCAGAGTGTGGCCCCTGGTCGTCTGCGAGATGTCTAATATCGCAATGACGTCCTGGTCTTCGTAAACGATGTTGCTTTGGATTTCTCCGTCGATGATTCTGCAGAAGATGTCTTTTTCTTCCATGTCTAGGCCTCCATATATAAATAAGATAAAAGGGCATGGCTTTCGCCGTGCCCTTATTATAGCGCTTTTCGATTACTCGAAGAGATCGGGGAAGGTCTCGACGAAGTAGTCATAGACGGCTTTGTCGTGGAACTTCATGGCCATCTCTTCAACGTAATGCTGCTTAGCGGCCTTCTTATACGACTCGGTGGAAGAGAGCAAGCTCGCGACATTGAGGACGATGTCCCTTTGATAGGCATAGTCACGGGTATGGGCGGCATTGGTGCCCTCAACCATGTTCTGGTAAGCCTGAGGCGCATTCTCTTCGTCGATGAGCTTAGGAGCCTTGACGGCTTCGTCGACCCTGACGAGGTAGCTGGTGCCGGAATCCTTGTCATAGATGGCATAAGGATAGGCTTCGCCGTTAGGATACTTCTCAGGAACCATGTAGTAGTTGCCCTGGACATACCAGCCGAAGGAGCCAGCACCGATGGTGGAGTCGACTTCGTTGGCGACCGTCATCTTGAAGACGCGGTTCTTGATGGAGGAAGGAAGCCCATCGAGTCCAGAGGAGGTGTACCAGCCATCGTGGACCTTGTTGGTCGCTTTGAGCTGGCGCTTCTCGAGTTCAAGCCCAACTTCCTTGGTGTAGGCGTTGGAATTGGTGAAATCGTGGGAGGTGCCGTTGATGTTGCGGTCTTCGGAGATTTCCGAATAGTCCAACAAGAGTTTGCCATAGGCGGTCTCATCGTAAGCGGAGGTGACGGCGTTCAATGTGAAGCCGGCGTTGCTGTAGATGTTCGCGGCAAGGGTCTCCCAATTGGCATCGGTGAAGTCCCAATAGCCATTGTAGAGGGCGTTGAGGTAACGGAAGTCGCGATATTTCGGATCGACCGCATCATCCGCCAAAACGAGTTCGCAATAGGCGCGGACAAGCTTCTGGGTGGCAGCTTCCTTCTCGAGGTCGGGAAGGGCGATGTAACTGACCTTGCGAGCATAGCTCCTGCCGAGGGCGCCGTAGTTCTTCTCGAGCAAGTACTGCTCGGTGAGGGCGGTGCGATAGAGCTCGGGGAGAAGCGCGCGTTTGATGTAATCCTTGTAGGTGACGAGGAAGTCGGTGAAGTATTCTTCAACGTCTTCTTTGTCTTTCATCGCGTCGAGCTGGACCTCTTTGAAGTTGGTTCCGGCGGGAAGCTCTTCTAAGGCATAGAGCTCATTGATCTGGGCTTTGTAGAACTTCTCTTCGAGGAAGACGGAACGCTTCTGATAGGAGGAGTTGCTGACGAAGGACCAGAAGGACTCTTTGATGGAGTTGAGATAGCGGTTGTAGAGGGCCTTGACGTTGTCTTTGCCTTTGTCGCCGGTGCCGTAGATGGAGTGGGCGGCAAGGAAGGCATCCATCTTGGAAGCGTCTTCGACGGCTTCGCGGAGCTCATAGAATTCGCCGAAGAGGCTTTGGGAATAGAGCTCAAGGATGTTGTTGAGGACTTTCTCGGAATTGGAGTTGCTGGAGCTGACCAACGCGTCGTAGATCTCGGAAAGCTTGTTGTTGGGGATGGTCTGATCGACTTTGATGATGGGAGCGTTCTGCTCGGCTTCGGAGAGTTTGGCTTCGATGTCGTCGCAGGATGCAAGCATCACGGTCGAGGCCGCGAGGATGGTCGCGACCAATTTCTTCATTTTATTTGCCATTGGAGCAAGCGCCTCCTTTCGCCCAGTCGCCGGCACCAGTCTTAGCGCTGTTGGAGCCGTAGTTGATCGCGCAGGTTTCGGAGATGAGACGCTGAGTTCCGTTGTCATTCATCTTCCTGGCGGAATCTTGCTGAGCCAAGTATTCAGCATAGTTGGTCCAGTCTTCATCGAATTTCTCGACAAAGTCATTGAAGGATTTGACCCTGCGGGTGGCGATGTAGCTGGTGATCAATTTGCCGAGCCCTTCATCGTTGAAGGTGATGTTGCCGGCGTTGATGAGCTCTTCGAACTTATAGAAGTCGAGGACGTCGGACCAGTTGTCCCTCACTTTGGAGGTGACGCTGGAAGCCTGGGACTCATACGCCGAGTTGGTGGAAGAGACCAAGGTGTTGACGAAGGTGGTCTTCGCGACGGGTTTGCCGCCCTCTTCATAATAAGGATAATACTGGGCCTCGTTGTGGCTTGCGATGTTGTCGGCGGACGGAAGTTTGCCCGGGGTGAGCATCGTGTAGTATTCGGAGAGCGAGGTCACGTCGGAATTCTTCTTGCCGGCTTCATAGTTGGCTTTGGAGATCTGGCTGACCTTGTGGGTGGTCTCATCGTATTCGGTGCCGAATTCGGAAAGGGCAGAGCGATCGACGACGATGAAGTGCATGCCTTCATAGGAACCGGAAGCGCCAGCGCGAACCGCCAAGACGATCTGACCCTTGTCGTTGGTCAAGACGTTGTTGGCGAAGCCGGGGAGAATCGCGGTGGTATCGACGGAGAAGCCGGGGAGGGCGGCGTAATCGGCATTCAAAGTTCCAGCGGTGATTGCCTGGCCGTCAGTTCCGACTTCAGTGGCCTTATAGGCGGCGTAATCGGCGGCACCCGGGTTAAGGGTCAAGCCGTCAGCGCTGATATAGGCGTTGGTGTCGATGCTGTTCGGAGTGATGACCGCGATCTGGTGGTTGTTGAAGTATTTGTTGAACAACACGTTGCGCGGATAGAAGTGATTGTCGTTGTTGTTGACCTGATAGCCGAGGTCGGGGTCGCGGGCGATGGCGCTTGCACCCATGGCGACGAAAGCGCCGTAGGGGATGGAACCGATGCCGCGGTTGACAAACGCATCTTTGACCAGGGAGCCATCGATGAGCTCGGCATCGTCGGAAGGAAGCAGCAAGTCACGCGGAGTGGTGGTGTCGCCGTCCATATCGTCGATGTTCGCGCCGGCATAATCATTGGGCTCTTGGTTGTAAAGAGCGTCAAAGGCATAAACGCCGAGTTTGAATTCGGGAACAAAGCCGGTGTCCTTGTCCATGATGCCGAGGTCGCCGTAGTTGGCAGCGGAGCCGGTGTCTTCCGAGAAGACTTGGGCGATGGAGCCAAAGGTGAGACGCTGGGCGGAGACGCCTAAGCCAGTGACCGAGGTGTTCTCGACGCCGGCGATTTCTTTGACGACGTCAGAGAGCTTGCGGGATTCCGCTTCGGAAATGGTGGCCTGGGTGTGCTCGTTTGCACCGGCGCTGGCGAATTTCACAAGGATGTGCGAGACGTGATAGGGCATCTTGTCTTGCAAGTATCCTTTGGTGATCGGGCCATAGGTCTCGATGAGGTCGTCGGTGGCAAGTGCGGCCCACTTTTCGCCGTCCCTGACCCTGTTGAGCTCTTCCTGGGTGAAGTACTTCTTGTCGTAGTAGTCCTTTTCGACTTCGAAGAGCTTCTTGTCGAGCAATTCGTCGACGTTATCGACGCCTTCGCTGGAAAGCAGTTTCTCGAACTCTTCCTGATAGGTGGTTCCATTGCTTTCAGCATTCTTGCTTGCAGTCTCTTTGATGCTGTTGACCTTGTTGAGCGCCTCTTGCTTTAGAGTCGGAAGCTGTTCGCTGTGGGACTCGAAGTATTGGCGGATCAAGAGTTCCTGCACTTTGCTAAATGCGGTGCTGGCGGCGCTGGTGCCGGTCAAATAGCTGCCGAAGATGTCTTTGGCAGTATATTCATGGGATTTACCGGCTGCGTCCGTATAAGTCAGCACCACGCCCTCTTTTGCCGTGACTTCGCCGCACGCTGCGATCGCTGGAATCGCTATCAATGCGGTCACGACGCCGAGGGTGAGTTTCGATTTTTTCATACTGGACTCGTTCCTCCTTCGTCTGAACGTAGCGTGATAATCTTAGCTATTAACAATACTTGTTACAAGAGAAAAATCTTCGTTTTTATTAACTTTTGGGTCGAAAGCGTTCATTTCCTCTACAAAGATAAATCTTTGGCGTGCTCAAAATTGCTTATCACTTTTGTTGTGCGGCGGAAATGAGATGTCTAGAATATTTAAGCCTTTGGAAAGGAAGCGTCTATGTCGAGTCTAAAAATCAAGAACTTACACGTATCGGCCGGTAGCAAGGAAATCCTCCGCGGTGTCGATCTGGAATTGCATGAAGGGGAGACCCTCGCATTGCTTGGTCCTAATGGCCATGGCAAATCCACATTGCTTGCCGCCATCATGGGAAATCCCGCTTTCACCGTGACCGAAGGCTCCGTCTTCCTCGACGATGTTGACGTATTGTCCCTTTCCGTTGATGAGCGTTCTAAGGCAGGCCTATTCCTTGCCATGCAGAATCCCGCCGAGATCCCCGGCGTCAATTCCGCCGACTTCCTGAAGATGGCGATGAACGCCCGCAGGGAGACCCCGATGAAGCTTTTCGAGTTCTATGGCAAACTCCAGAAAGCGTACAAGGAGATGAACATCCCCTTCGAGATGAGCAACCGCAACCTCAACGAAGGTTTCTCCGGCGGCGAGAAGAAGAAAAACGAAATCCTGCAGCTCAAATTGCTCAACCCGACCTTTGCGATGCTTGATGAAATCGATTCCGGCTTAGACGTGGATGCGATTCAGGTCGTCGCCTCCGCCATCCGCGAGGAGCAGGAGAAGGGTCTTGGCTTCCTGGTCATCAGCCATTACGCCAGGCTATACGAATTGATTAACCCAACCAGGGCGGCCGTCATGGTCAACGGGCGCATCGCCGTGGCTGGCGGTCCCGAAATCATTGGCCGAATCGACAAGAACGGTTACGAATGGATCAAGACCGAGCTTGGCATCGAAATCGAGAAGCCGGTAGAGGAAGGTCCAATGAATCAAGTGAGCATCGGCGCCTGCGCCACAAGGGTTGGCTTGGAAGGAAAATAAGATGATCCTTTCGCTTGTCGATAACGAAATCAAAGACCTCGAATTGGAGGTTAAAGAAGGGGAGCATTTAGACCTTAACATGGTCTGCTTCCAATCCTTTAAACCCTGCAAAATCGTGGTTAAAGTCCGCGAAAACGGCGTTTTTAGCGGCGCCTTTGCCGACCTTTGCAATTGGTCGGGAAAGGTCGTTGTGACCGTTGATTTGGAAGAAGGCGCATCAGCTTATTGGCGCGCTGCGTCCATCGCTTCCGGAACCGATAAGAAGGTATTCGATACCTCCGTTTTCCACCTCGCTCCCCATTCCACCGCCATGATGGCCAACTATGGCATCACCCGCGATGAAAGCCGTTTGAATTTTGCCGGCACAAGCGAAATCCGCAAATTCGCGAAAGGCGCATCGACTAGGCAAGAAGCGAGAATCATTATTTTTGATCCGAAGAGCGACGGCACTTGCTCGCCCTGCTTGAACATCGACGAAAATGATGTTGTCGCGTCTCATAGCGCTTCCTGCGGCAAGTTGAGCGAAGACCATTTGTTCTATTTGCTATCTCGCGGTTTGTCTTTGGCCGAGGCCAGAAGGCTTCTGACTCTTGGTTATTTGAAACCCGTTGTGAACTATTTTGCCGATGAAGCCCTCCGTCAAAGGGTTGATCAAGCTATCGAGGAGGGCGTATGAGCATTGATGTGAAGAAGATCCGCGCCGATTTCCCGATGTTCAGAAACGGCATAAAAATGCAAGGCCACGACCTTGTTTTTCTAGACAACGCATCGACTACTTTCAAGCCTGACAGCGTTCTGGAAGCAGTCACTTCCTATTACACGAATAGGACGAGCAACTCCCATCGCGGCGACTATGACCTTTGCTATGACATGGACGTCGCCGTCTTGTCGGCCAGAAAGACGATTGCCTCTTTCCTCAATTCCGACTGGAAGGAAATCGTCTTTACCTCGGGCGCCACGGCCTCTCTTAATTTGGTGGCTTTCGGCTATGCGGCAAAATACCTTGGGCCGAATGATGAAATCCTGTTGACCCAAGCCGAGCATGCATCCAACGTTTTGCCTTGGTATAAAGTCGCTGAAATGACGGGGTGCAAAATCAATTTCATCCCGCTTGACGAACAGGGTAGATTGACCGTCGAAAACCTCAAAAACACACTCACGCCCTCAACGAAATTGGTTTGCGTGGCTCACGTAACCAACGTTTTGGGATATCTTGCTCCGGTGAAGGAATTGGCTAAGGCGTGCCATGAAAATGGAACGCTTTTGTGCGTCGACGGCGCTCAATCCGTGCCTCATTGCGCAACCGATGTCCGCGATTTGGATTGCGACTTCCTCGCCTTCTCCGGCCATAAGCTCTGCGGTCCGACCGGAATCGGCGTTTTGTATGGCAAATTCGAGTTGCTCAGCAAAATGGAACCGTTCATGACGGGCGGCGGAATGAATGCGAAGTTCGATATGTGCGGAGACGTGAATTATCTTGAGCCGCCTCTTCGCTTCGAAGCCGGGACCCAAAACCTTGAAGGCATATTGGGCCTTGAGGCCGCGGTTCGCTATGTGCAAAGCGTTGGCATGGACAACATTGCCGAGCATGAGCGCGCTCTGAAGAAATACGCGGTCGAGAAGCTGGCCGCGACAAAGAAAGTCACCATTTACAATGCCGAATCCGAAGCCGGCATCGTGACGTTCAATGTCGATGGCGTGTTTGCCCAAGACGCCGCTACATATTTGAATTCGCGCGGCATTGCCTGCAGGTCTGGCCAGCATTGCGCCAAAATCCTGAATGACTTTTTGAAAACCGTCGCCACGGTCCGCGCATCTTTCTATTTTTATACCTCATACGAAGACATCGACGCCTTGGTCGAAGCTGTTACCCACTGCAAGGAGGAATTCCTGAATGCCTATTTCAATTGAACTGACTCCGGATATCATGCGTGAGATAATCCTCGATCACGCCTCCTCCCCCCGTCACAAAATCGTTCCATCGGAGGAAGGTTATCTTTCAATGCATTCCTCTTCCGTCAATTGCATCGATGACATCGACGTTTATCTTAAAGAAGACGGAAGCGGCTTCATTTCTGATGCGAGGTGGGAAGGAACGGCCTGCACGATTTCCACAGCGTCCACCGATATCCTCTGCGACTTGCTCATCGGCAAGAAAAAAGAGGATGCCCTGTACATGATTGAGCAGTACACCAAAATGCTGCACGAAGAAGAGTACGACGCTTCTGTACTAGAAGAAGCGCTCGCCTTCATGAACACATCGAAACAGGCCGCCCGCATCCATTGCGCGACCATCGGCTGGGACGCCGTTTCCGAATTGCTCAAGGAGCATCACCATGAGTCTTGAAGATCAAAAGGAACTTTTAGAAGGCGAATACCAGTATGGCTTCAGGGATGAAGACGTCTCTATTTTCTCCACGGGCAAAGGCTTGACCGAAGAAGTGGTGCGCGAGATCTCCAAAGCCAAGGGCGAGCCTGAGTGGATGCTTGAATTCCGTTTGAAGGCATTCCGTATTTTCCAAGCGATGCCCATGCCGAAATTCGGCCCGAGCCTCGACTTCATGGACTTTGATTCCTATACGTATTTCACCCGCGTCGCTTCCAATGAGGAAACCTCGTGGGACGACGTTCCTGAAGCGGTCAAAAACACTTTCCAAAAACTCGGTATTCCTGAAGCCGAGCAGAAATTCTTGGCTGGCGTCTCCACCCAATATGAGTCTGAGGTCGTTTACCACAACATGCTCGAGGAGGTGCGCGAGAAGGGCGTTATCTTCTTGTCCACAGATATGGGTTTGAAGTTATTCCCCGAAATCTTCAAAAAATATTTCGCGACCGTCATCCCCATCGCGGATAGCAAGTTCTCCGCTTTGAATTCCGCTTGCTGGAGCGGCGGCTCGTTCATTTACGTTCCGAAAGGCGTCAAATTGGAAAAGCCCCTCCAGTCTTATTTCCGCATCAACAATGAGAAGACGGGGCAATTCGAACGCACCCTCATCATCGCCGATGAAGGAGCGGACATCCATTACGTAGAAGGATGCACGGCCCCCATATATTCCAAAGAATCATTGCATGTCGGCGTCGTCGAAATCATCGTCGAAAAAGGCGCCCATGTCAGGTATACGACCATTCAAAACTGGTCCAACAACATTTTGAATCTTGTCACCCAGCGTTCGCGCGTTGAGGAAGATGGCTTCATGGAATGGGTCGACGGCAACATCGGCTCCATGATGACGATGAAATACCCTGCTTGCGTTTTGAATGGCGACAGGGCCCGCGGATCGACGATTTCGATTGCCGTCGGCGGCAAAGGGCAATACCAAGACGCTGGCGCGAGGATGATTCACGTCGGAAAGAACACATCATCCACCATTATCTCGAAATCCATCGTTCATGGCGGAGGCGTCGCCAATTACCGTGGCACCGTTCGTTTTATGCCCAACGCCACCGGTTCCAAATCCCATGTTGAGTGCGACACGTTGATTCTTGATGAGGAATCCCGTTCCGACACCATCCCGAACAACCAAACCAAAAACAACGATTCCTATATCGAACACGAAGCAACCGTATCCAAAATCAGCGAAGAGCAACTCTTCTACCTTATGAGCCGCGGCCTCACCAAAGAACAGGCGACCCAAATGATCGTCATGGGCTTCATTGAACCGTTCTCCAAAGAACTTCCAATGGAATATGCCGTTGAACTCAACCGCCTCATCAAAATGGACATGGAAGGTTCGGTCGGATGAGCTTCGATTACGATGTGATTGTCGTCGGCGGAGGTCACGCCGGCGTAGAAGCAAGCCACGCAGCAGCCGTGATGGGCATGCGTACTCTTTTGATTACGCTGAACAAGCATATGATTGCCAACATGCCCTGCAACCCCCATATCGGTGGGTCGGCAAAGGGAGTGGTCGTCCGTGAAGTCGACGCCTTGGGCGGACTCATGGGGAAAGCTGCTGACCATAGGCCTTTGCAGATCAAAATGCTCAATACCGGCAAAGGCCCTGGTGTCCAATGCTTGAGGTCTCAACAAGATAAGCGCGGATACCCAGAATATGTGCAAAAACTTCTTGAAAGTACGCAAAACCTTGAGATTCTAGAAGCAGAAGTGGTTGATTTGCTTCATGATGATCATCGCGTTTTGGGCGTTATTCTCGCTGATAAAAAAGAGATTTCTAGCCAGGCCGTAATCATTACGACCGGCACCTATTTAAACGGCGCAATCATTTCCGGCTCCTCTTCCGTTCCCGGCGGTCCTGATGGAGAAAAAGCGTCCCTCGGCCTAACCGAGAGCTTGGAGAGAATGGGTGTCAAGACGTGGCGCTTAAAGACCGGAACGCCTCCTCGCATCGCCAAATCTACCATCGACTTTTCGCAGATGGGCATAGAGGAAGGCTCGGACGATAAACTTGCCTTCTCCTATGAAACCGAAGTGTTCACCCCGCTAAGCAAACAGCTGCCTTGCTATTTGCTTTATACGAACGATGAGACGCATCGCATTATCCATGAGCATTTAAACGAAAGCGCGTTATTCAATGGCCTGATTAATTCCGTTGGTCCCCGTTACTGCCCTTCGATCGAAAGCAAACTGGTTCGCTTTGCGGATAAGCCGCGCCATCAGCTATTTTTGGAACCTGAATTCTTTGAGGGCGAATCGTTCTATCTCCAGGGATTCTCAACTGGCATGCCGCATGATATCCAAGAGCAAATGGTTCATAGTCTCCATGGCTTGGAACATGCCAAACTTTTGAAATATGCCTACCAGATTGAATATGATGCCATTGAGCCGCTTCAATTCGATGCGACATTGAGAGTGAAAAAATACCAAGGCCTCTATGGCGCTGGGCAGATCGTCGGCACTTCTGGTTATGAGGAAGCTGCTGGGCTCGGCATTATGGCGGGCATCAACGCCGTTCTGGCTATTCGCGGCGAGCCGCCGTTTATTTTGAAGCGCAACGAATCCTATATCGGCGTCATGATCGATGATTTGGTTACCAAAGGAACCGAAGAGCCTTATCGTCTTTTATCGTCAAGGGCGGAATACCGCTTGCTACTGAGGCATGATAACGCCGACCTTCGTTTGACCGAATACGGGTACCGTCTTGGCCTAATTCAGCGACCCCGTTACATCAAATTCGTAGAAAAATATAAGAAAATCGACGAGATTATTTCATTGCTGTCGACCCATAATGTGGCAGACAGGGAAGGGCTTAATTCCTACTTCGAAGAGCTTGGATATGCGACTACTACCGATGGCTGGAAAGGCATCGATATCCTCCGCCGTCCACGCATCAAATACGCTAGGCTGGCCAAACTCATGGACTGCCTTGAAGGATATGAATTAGATGATGAATCCATATTAGCGCTCGAAACCAAGGTAAAATATGAAGGCTATATCAAGAAGCAGCAAAAGGAAGCCGAGGCTCTTTTGAGAGAAGAAGGCATGCCATTATCCCCTGACATCGATTATCTCCATATGGATGGTTTGAGGTTGGAGGCCAGGCAAAAGCTTGACGCCGTTAAGCCGTTGACCGTTGCGCAAGCCGCAAGAATTTCCGGGGTCAACCCCGCTGATATCTCGATATTGCTCATCAATCTGCGGAGGGAGAAAAAATGAACTATCAGGAAATGGCTGCGTTGTTGGCGGAAAAAGGAATCGTTCTCCCTGAAGATGCAGAATCGAAATTCGCCCTCTATGCCTCTCTCTTAAAAGAATGGAATGAGAAGATGAATCTCACTTCCATCGTTGAGCCGGAAGAAGTATATGAAAAGCATTTTTATGACAGCCTCTTGATTGCTCATGGCTTTTCTTTTGACAACAAAAAGATCGCCGACATCGGCTCTGGTGCAGGCTTTCCCGGCATGGCTATTGCCATTGCGTTCCCAAAGGCCAAAGTCACTCTGATCGATGCCACAAAAAAGAAATTCGCCTTCTTGGAAGAAGTGAAAAAACAGTGTGCTGTCGAGAACGTTTCGTTCGCGCTTGGCAGGGTTGAGGAAATGAAAACATCAAGAGAGCGTTTCGATGTCGTTACCTCTCGTGGCTTCGCCGCTTTGCCGGTGTTTGTTGAAGTGGGGGTACCTCTATTGAAGGTTGGAGGGACATTGCTTGCAATGAAAGGCTCCAAAGGCGGTGAAGAACTCCATGCCGCCACCTCGGCTTTAAAGAAATTGAATACCAACCTCTCTGACTCGAAAAAAGAGATTCTTCCAAGCGATGAAAGCGTCCGCATAAATTATTACTTCACCAAAAAAGGGCGGACCCCTGATCGATTTCCGAGGTCTTGGGCCGAAATTCTCAAGAAGCCTCTCTAATCGTGAAACTACTTTAATTGTTTCACAGCAGAGCGTAAAATCTCGTTATGATCACCATTGCTATAGCAAACCAAAAAGGAGGCGTCGGAAAGACCACTACGGCTATCAACCTTTCCGCGTCTTTGGCTCACTTGGGCCGAAAAACGTTGCTCATCGACCTTGATCCTCAAGGGAATTCCGGCAGAGGCGTCGGCATAGATATCTCCATGCCGGAATTAACCGTGTTTGAATCCCTTTCGAAAGGCGTTCCCTTAAAGGATTGCATCCTCCACACCAGCTTCGATGGATTGGATATCATTCCCGCGAATCTTCGTTTGGCCTCTTTCGAAGCGTCTTTGTATGAGAATCCTTTGCCCGAGCCATTCCTATTGCTGCGCAAAAGGATGGAAGAACTTGGAAGCGACGGCTATGACTATGTGATTTTGGATTGCCCTCCATCTTTGGGCTTGCTAAGCATCAACGCGCTTGCCGCATCCAACTCCGTCATCATTCCGATTCAATGCGAGTACTTTGCGCTTGAAGCCGTTGCTGCGATTTTGTCAACCGTCAGCAAGGTCCAAGCCGCTCAGAACCCTGATTTAAGAATCGAAGGCTTCTTGCTTACGATGTACGATTCGAGGACCCAGCTTGGAACCGAAATTTCCTCTGAGGTGCGCCATCTTTTCAAAGAGAATACCTTCCTTACCTCCATTCCGAGGAACCAATCGATAGCCGAAAGTCAAGCAAGGCAGGTTCCTGCCCTTGCGTTCCGCCCCAACAGTCAGGGCGCTACTGCGTATTTAGCGCTAGCGAGAGAGGTTATCGATCATGAAGAAAGGTAGTAAGCCGATTTTATCCGCTTCTCTTTCTGAACTGATTGAGAAGTTTTCCCGCGAAGACGTAATCGCGGTCATGGAGAAGGAATATCAATCCGCTCCAGCCAAATTAATCCCCATTTCTCTCATTGACGATACTAAGTTCATCTCGGATGTCCTTTTTCCCGAAGACACAATCGAAATCTTTGCCAAAGGGCTAAAGGAAAAAGGGTTTTATAATCCTTTGGTCGTCAGAAAAAAGGGCAAAGAACGTTATGAAGTCGTTCTTGGAAGAAAACGTTTCTTCGGCGCCCAAAAAGCCGGAATTCTTTCTTTGCCATGCGTTATCGCAAACGTCGGCGACGAAGAAGAGCTGCTGATGCTTTTGGCGGATACCCGTGACAACCGAGACTCCAACGTTGTTGAGATGGCTTTGGTTTGCCAGGCGCTGGCGAAGCGTTTTGGTTATTCCCAAAAGACTTTGGCCGAGCTCTCCCATCAATCAAGGAGCCAAATCACCAACACTCTTCGTATCCTCAGGCTCCCTAAATCTGTTAGGGACGACATTTGCTTAGGCAAACTCAGCTATGGACATGCCAGGGCGGTTGCAAGCCTCGATGGGGAACGCTTGAGGGTCGCGTTGCGGAAAATATTCGACGAAAAAATGTCTGTTCGCGATACCGAAAGATATGTGAAATCGCTTGGCCAATCCGATCCATTTCAGAATGAAGAAATCATAAAAGAGGCGACCCGTGCATCGGAAGTTATCGAGAAAAAGAAATCGCTGACCTTAGTTTTTGATTCGGAAGAAGCAAAGCAGGAATTCCTGAGCTCCTTGATTGGATAGGGAGGAAACCGAGATTTTGTTAGACGCGCGAGTACGTGGTTACGTCTTATCGTTTGAGTGATAGAATAGTTTGTCTTTATGGAAACCATTAAGGAAAAAATAGTTTGGGCAGCAAAATCATGGGCACCTTATGTCATGATGTTTTTGGCTACTCTTGCCGCCTGCGCAATCTACTTTATTCCTGGCATTCCCGCAGGCGATGACCAAGGGACTCATTTGGCCTATATCCAAGACATTCTTTATGGTTTGGAGAATGGATTCCATGGCCTTTCCGTCAGCCATAAGATCATGGGTATCTTTGGGTATAATTTCCAAACGTTCTATGCGCCGCTGCCGCAGTACACGGTGGCCTACGTCGCCTATGTTTTCAGATATAGCGGAATCGGCATTATCCAGGCGATCAAGCTAACGAACATGTTCTTCGTGTTCGTCTCATCCATCTACGTCTATCTTTTGGCGAAAAGGGTCACGAACAGCAGGCCCATCGCAACCGTCTTCGGGGTCGGCTTTGTCTTCTTCCCATACCGATTGGTTTGCATCTTCTATCGCGCCGCCTTATCCGAAGCCATTGCAATCGCATTCATCCCCATCGCTTTCTATGCTGCCTACAGAATCTTGCATGATGAGAAACCGAAGGTCGCTCCTTACGTAAACATGGTCATCGGCATTTCGGGCCTGGTTTTGAGCCATCCATTCACCGCCATGATCTCCGTTCTCAGCCTCCTTCTTTACATCATCGCCTCCTTCCCGAGGATCCTCGTAATTGCAAAAAGAGCTGAGACGTATGTCTATACTGTCGCTGCTTTGGTTCTGATCGTAGGCATGATTGCATTCTGGGTATTGCCGATGTTCCAAGCCCTTCACAGCGGTTTGTATCGCGTCTCGGATAACGAGGTCATGTGGACGAATAAGGAACATATGATTTGGTCTACCGAGAATAGCTTTAATTTCTCAGGCATTTTGGATTTAAGCTGGATTACGGACTTCAGAAACGATTATGGGTGGACCGCGACGGCCGACACTGCATCCAAATGGACGATCGAGCTGATAATCCTTTGCGTTACCTGCGCTGGATCTATCGCCTTGCGCGAAGTCGGCAGGCGAAAAGGGTGGAAAATGTTCTGGCTCAACCTTGCAGTGGCCGCGATACTTTTCTTGCCGATCATCTTCTATCTCCCTCGTATTGAAATCGTGATGACGCTGCTGTTCTTCTATGCGCTTCTTTGGATATTCGACCTCGATCCAACGATGAAGGAGGAAGCGCTGCCTCTTAGGGAAAGCGCAAAATCCGCTGCGTTATCCACTGAGGTCTATGCCGCCATCATCATGTTCATTTTCTTCATGATATTCGTCCTTTCCGCCGATGCGTGGGAATGGCTGCCGTCCATTTTCTATACCGCCCAATTCGCATGGAGGGCTTGGTCGATGGTTGGCATGGCCGTCGTTCTGATTGCCGTTGTCGTCTGCAAACTATTCAAAGGAAGAAAGCTCCCTCTCGATATTCTCACCTTCGCTTCCGTTTTGCTTTTGGCGCTTTCTCAGGCTTGCGCCGATAAGCGCGTCGCTTTCGCGAACGGCAATTTCCATTACAGGTGGTATGACACAAGCAGCATAGATGAAGTTAGGGCGATCGGCGCTCAAGACGAATATAGCCCTCTCATATTTTGGGATAACACCTATCGCTCCCCTTATTCCAACAGCATCTACAGCAAAGTTCGTTTTACCATGATTTATCAAAACGGCTTCATCAGAGACATCGACCGTTACATTTCCCCTGAGTTCCTTGAAGGCAGCGGGGACATGATCATCACCGAGCTCAACACGCCGGATGCAAAATATGAGTTAACCGTAGATTCGGATGAGGCGTACATCCAACTCCCTCAGTTCTATTACGATGGCTATGAAATTACTTTAAAATCCGGAGACGAATCCAAGGTTCTTCAACCGGTTTATCAAGACGGTCTTTTGGCGTTCCGTGCGTCCAAAGGCGAGTATAAGGTCGAATTGCATTACATCGGAAGCTTGGCATACCGCATCGGCAGGCCATTCTTCTACATCTCCATCGCTGGAGTCATCGGACTAGGAGTCGGCGGCTACATTTGGAGCAAAAAGAAGGAAAAGAAAGAATCTGAAATCGTCGAAAACTAATACACGCCCCTGATATTTTAATCTTTGTGTGCTTTTTCGTTGGCACTCTGAATAAAGGCTCCTATAATGATGTCGCTTCAGGGTGACGAGAATTACGTCGACTGGCGGTACAGCCCGCGAGCTCGCAAGAGCATGAATCGGTGAAACTCCGATGCCAACGGTAAAGTCCGGATGATAGAAGTGCATCACGATTGATACATTCACGCCTCCCTGTCGCTTGCATGGAGGCGTTTTTATGACTTCGGACAAAATCATGACCATCGTAGCGCTGGCGTTGTTGTTCGTTTCCTTCGTTTTGACTTTCCTGCTTTTGCGCAAATTGGTGCCAGGGAAGAAATATAATCGTGTTCGCTTTATCGCAAGAGTCGGCATGTTCGGCGCAATGTCCGCCATTCTTTATTGCGTTCCTTTTTTGACTTTCAACATCCCGCTATTCCCAAGTTTCTTGTCTTTCCATTTCGATGAGATCCCGGCTTTCGTCTGCGGATTTGCATATGGCCCTTTGTCCGGATTCGCGGTTTTGTTTGTCAAAACGCTTATCAAATTGCCGATGACCTCCACGATGACGGTTGGAGAACTCGGGGATTTGGTTTTATCTTCCATCTACGTTATCCCAAGCACCGTCATCTACAAGAGAATCCGAAATCTCAAAGGCGTCGCCATCGGTTTTGGCATTTCAACGCTTTTGCAGTTAATAATGTCTATGGTTTTGAACGTCTACGTTCTTGTACCGTTCTACCAGTTCATGGGCATGCCATTTGAAGTCATTTTCAACGCCATGAAGGCCGCTAATCCAGCGATTACCGATGCGCAGTGGAGCTATGCCTTCCTTGCGGTCTTGCCCTTCAACGCCATGAAGGACGCAATTGTCATTGTCGTTACATTCCTCGTATATCGATCGATTCACGTCGTCATGCGATTTGAAAAAACTGAACAGTAAGAAAAAAAGTCGACCGTTGGCCGACTTTTTTCTAATGAGAGGTGATTATTCCTCGGAGATTGCCTGAACCGGGCAATTCGCGATGGCATCATCGATCTCGGCGTCATCGCCTTCGGCGATTGCGACCGCTTTGCCTTCGTCATTGAATTCAAAGGCAGCGGGGCAGGTGCCAACGCAAAGTCCACAGCCGATGCAAGCATCGGAGTCAACGCGTGCTTTCTTTGCCATTGTTAGTTCCTCCTATTTCGAGCCCATTATATGAGCAGGGGGGAAGGAATGAAAGAGAAAACTAAAAATAGGCGTCTCCGAATTATGGGGTAAATTACTTTTTGGTAATTTTTCTTCTCCTGCTCCATTCCCTAAACACCTTTGGCAAGGTATGATAAAACCCGTGGAAACAAGAACGGAGAGATATCAAAGATATCGGCAGCAAATACTGTCGATGCCCGATGAGGCATTCGAACCGGATGGCAGTTTTGCCGGTTCTCCGCTTTCCCGTTCCGACATGGAAAGCATTCCGCCTCTATCCACCGCTAGCGAATCCATTGCTTTGCCGCCTCAAAACCCATCTGACCCAGCCCCTGTCAAGAAGGGAGCCCCAAGCAAGAAAAAAGGCAAAACAATGACCCCGTACACCTATTATCTAAGCCAAAGGAAGGCTCATGCCGCCATCAAATGGGGCATCGCCGCGCTTGCCATCGTCGGTCTGATCATCTTCTACGTCATCTTTGTTGGAGGACCCAATTCATGAACAAACCCATCTCCGTCGCCATCGACGGCCCATCCGCCGCCGGCAAAAGCACCATCGCTAAGCGCGTTGCCGCGATCCTCGGCTTTACCTATATCGACACGGGCGCCATGTACCGCGCTTTTACCTATGCGGTTATCAAAAAGGGTTTGAATCCCGAAGACGAAGCCGCCTCCTGCTCCATCATCCCTGAAGTGAGCATCGATTTGCTTGATGATGGCCGCGTTCTTTGCAATGGCGAAGACGTGACGAAAGCGATTCGCGAGCCGCTTGTCTCCTCCAACGTAAGCTATATCGCCTCCTACAAAGATATCCGCCTTGCCCTCGTCGACATGCAAAGGGCCATGAGCCAATCGAAGTCCGTCGTTATGGACGGCCGCGACATCGGAACCTATGTTTTGCCTAATGCGGAGGTGAAAATCTATCAAATCGCCTCCACCGAAGCCAGGGCCCAAAGGCGTTATAAAGAGAACGTAGAAAAAGGCATCCCCACCAGCATGCAGGATGTTATCGATAACCTGACGAAGAGGGACTACATCGATTCCCATCGCGCGTTCGCGCCTCTTCGCCCCGCCGAAGATTCCGTTCAGCTTGATACTTCCGCGATGACCATCGAGGAAGTTGTCGATGCCGTTTTGAAGATCATCGAAGACAAAACGGGGGTCAAGGCATGCCGCTAGGGCTTGTTGCTTTCGTCGGTGCCCCTAACGTCGGAAAATCGACGATTTTCAACCGCATCGTCGGAACCCGCGCTTCGATTGTCGAAGACACCCCGGGCGTCACCAGAGACCGCCTTTACGGGGTCGGCGAATGGCTGACGAGAAAATTCAGGGTCGTCGATACGGGCGGCGTCGAAATCGCGAACGCCCCATTCCAGCAAGAAATCCGCGCGCAGGTTCAAATCGCTATCGACGAAGCGGATGTCATCGTTTTCGTGGTCGACGGCAGGACCGGATTGAACGACGATGATAAGAAGGTCGCGCGCATGCTCTATAAGTGCGACAAACCCGTCATTTTGGCGGTCAATAAAATCGATAATATCGATCGCCTCGCCGATGCGGCCGAATTCTATGCATTGGGTTTGGGCGACCCCTTCGCGGTGTCTGGCGCGCATGGCATCGGCATCGGCGATCTCTTGGATAAAATCGTTTCCTATCTGCCTGACGAGGAAGAAGAAACCTATGAAGGTCAGATCACCTTCAGCTTTATCGGGAGGCCGAATGTCGGCAAATCGTCTTTGACCAACGCGATTCTCGGCGAATCGCGCGTTATCGTGAATTCGCTTTCTGGGACGACGAGAGATTCCATCGATACCCCATTCGAATATGGAGAGGACCGTTTCGTCGCGATTGACACCGCGGGATTGGTAAAGCGCGGCAAAATCTATGAAGCCATTGA
Source organism: uncultured Bacillota bacterium (assembly GCA_946623775.1). Taxonomy (GTDB): domain Bacteria; phylum Bacillota_I; class Bacilli_A; order RFN20; family CAG-826; genus Alloenteromonas. The sequence goes on from CAMORJ010000003.1 coordinate 37,997, forward strand.
TAAATATGCCGCGATCCGCGCGCTGAAAGCCATCGACCGCTCCAATGTGGGCGTTCTGGTGATCGACGCATCTACCGGCATCATCGATCAGGATAGGCACGTCGTCGGCTATGCCTTAGAGGCAAAGAAGGGCATTGTCATCGTCGTCAACAAATGGGACACCGCCGCCAAAGGCCAAACCCAAGAATCGTTCACCGAGCAGATTAAGTCCCGCTTCAAGTTCGTTGATTTTGCCCAAATCGTTTACGTTTCGGCAAAGACGGGCAGGGGAGTCGAGAATATTCTCCCGGCGATCAAGCAAGCCTATGAATCCGCTCAGCGCAGAATCCCGACTTCGGTTTTGAATGAAATCATTTTGGATGCCCAGAACATGAATCCGACCCCCGAATTCAACCACGGGCGACTCAAAATCATCTATGTGAATCAGGTCGCAATCAATCCGCCGACGTTCGTTTTGTTCTGCAACGACCCGAAATTCGCTCATTTCTCTTATACGCGTTATCTAGAAAACAGATTGCGCGATACCTTCGATTTCACTGGCACGCCTTTGAATATTATTTACAGGCAGCGCAAGTGATTTATCGTAGTTTTTGAAAGAAATTTATACATCGTTATAATTTTTATCGAAATATCAAGACGGCCGCGAGCACCCTTTTTTGTGTAAGCGTTTTCAGCAAAATTTAAAAATCTATCAAATAAAACTTGAATTTGTTGCGATGGGGTGCTAATTTTTAATCAACATCATCAGCACACAGGAGGAAACAAAACCCATGAACAAAGCTGAACTCATTGCCGCCGCCGCCGCAAAGGCGGAAGTTTCTCATCGTGACGCCGAGGCTGTCGTCGAAGCAGTCCTTGAACTCATTGAAGAGAACCTCGTTGCTGGACGCGAAGTCAAGATCTCTGGCTTCGGCATCTTCGAGAAGAAGGGCCGCGCCGCCCGCGTTGGCACCAACCCCTCTTCCGGCGAGAAGATCGAAATCCCCGCTTCCAACACCGTCGGATTCAAGCCTTCCAAAGGCCTCAGAGAGAAGCTCAACTAATTTAAGCCATCTCAAACCAAGAGCCATCCTCGCGATGGCTCTTTTTCGTGTTAACATTATCCCATGCTGCCAGAATGCTTCCTGCGACTTGCGAAGATCTACCGCGAACATGGCTTCCGCCTCTACATCATCGGCGGCACCTCGCGCGATATCCTTTTGGGCATCGACCCAGCGGATTTCGATTTCGTCACGGATGCGACCCCAGAGCAAGAAAAAGAATTCCTGCCGGAAGCCGATTACGCATTCGCCAAATACGGTTCCATCAAGATATTCGATAACGGAATCGAAATCGATATCACCACTCTTCGGGAGGAAGGGGAATACATCGACTACCGCCATCCTTCCTACGTGAGATTCATCACCTCGCCTGAGCGCGATTCCTATCGACGCGATTTCACGATCAATGCCCTTTATGTAGATGAGAATAGCAATATCCTGGATTTCCATGGAGGGATGGAAGACCTTAAGAATAAAACCATCCGCTTCATCGGGGATCCCGACGAAAGGGTGAAGGAAGATCCCCTCCGCATCCTTAGGGCGTATCGCTTCCAAAAGCGCCTGGACGGCTTCCGCTTCGACCCCCTTACCGAAGCGGCCTTGAAACGCAACGAGGGATTGCTTGAGAAACTCAATCCAGAGAAGGTGCGTCTAGAAAGAAATAAGGAGTAGAATATTGCTGCTATGAACGAAACCAACCCCTTACAGGCAATAGACTTCCGTTACTTGTTGCTCGATTTATATAAGCAAGCCAGGCTCAGCGAGAATGAGCTCGCCGTGGTTCTTATGGTCGATCATCTGACCAGGCAAGGAAATGATTTGGTCACCGCCGATTTGCTCTCTTTGAAAATGAACCTTAAGGTGAAAGAGCTCGATGAGATTCTGGCAGGGCTAGTGAAACGCGGATTGATCGCATACGAAAGCAAAGGCGAAAGGCTATTCACGTCCTTGGAGCCTTTGAAGAAGGAGCTCTACCGCCTTTTCCAAGCCCAGCTTGCGAAGAACAACCAAAACCTGATGTCCGCGGATAGGGCGGAAATCCTTTCGCGACTTTACGCTTATTTTGAAAAGAGATTGAACCGCACCTTATCCCCGCTTGAGAATGAGACGCTTTCCTCTTGGCTTAACGATGCCTACACAGAAGAAGATATCAAGGATGCTTTGGAGCGCGCCCTTGCGAGCAATAGGCGCAACTTTAAGCAGGTCGATAAAATGCTTCGCACCGCAAGAAGGCGCGACGATTTGGCATTGGAAGGCGTGTCTGGCGTCGACGATAATTGGAACGCCGACATCGAACGCACGATTGCTATCGCGAAAACGCGTTGGGTTGACGATGAGGAAGAATGATCTCTTTATCGCTTCTGCCTTAGAAGAGCTTTTGCCTGACGCAAAATGCGCCTTGGATTTCTCTACGCCCTTTCAATGCCTTGTCGCTGTTAGCCTATCCGCTCAGACGACCGATGTCGCCGTAAATCGTGTCACGCCTGCCCTCTTTTCTTCTTTTCCCGATGCTTTTGCAATGGCGGAAGCCCCGCTGGAAGAGGTCAAAAACCTTATCCGAAGCATCGGCTTATACGACCACAAGGCGAAGAACATCATCGCTTTGTCCAAAAAGCTTGTCGAATCTTTCGGCGGCGAAGTCCCTCAAACCAGAGAAGAGCTAACCACCTTGCCAGGAGTCGGAATCAAAACTGCGAATGTCGTTTTGGCGGAATGCTTTGGGGTCCCCGCGATCGCGGTGGACACCCATGTATCCCGCGTTGCCTTCCGCTTGGGGTATTGCAAGCAAGGGGAAGACCCGATTCGGATAGAGCAGATCCTTGAGAAGCGTTTTCCAAAGGAAACGTGGATCAAATTGCACCATCGCATCATTTGGTTCGGAAGGCTCGTATGCCATGCGAAAAAACCCGAATGCGATAAATGCCCGCTTCAAAGCGTCTGCGCTTACTTCAAAAAGACTTCTTCCAAAACGGGAAGATAATCATAAGGAGGACGGTATCCCTCTTTGATGAGGTATCCGTTCTTTTTCATTTCCTCATACGGAATCGAGGAGCGTTCTTTCTTGTGGTAGAACTCGATGATATAGCTTGCTGGCAATAGGTAGACTTCCTTGTGGGCCTGCCAATGGATTAAGAAAAAGGCAATGCCTCCATGGAAAATCACTTTTTCTAGGTGGGCGATTTGCTGAGGCGGGATGTTGGCGAGCGGGAAAGAGGTTTTGATGCGAGTCGATTTTGCTTCGAAATCGATGTAATGCCCCTGATAAACTCCATTGTAGTCAGTGGTGGATTGGGTCTCGAAATAGGCGTTGGTGATCTTTGGGCCATGGGTGTAATCCACCGACACGATATTGATTGGAGTGGGACGCTTCGTGATGAGGCAAAGGCCCTTCTCGGCATAGTAATCGTTTGTTTGGTTGATGGCGGATTCAAAATCCATGCCGCGATTGCCTGCTGCAACGCGGAGAACCCTCGGCTTCTTCTCCGAGGCTTTCTTTTTGGGGGCGATTTGCTTTGGCTTGACCCCCGCTGGATAGTGGATCTCCATTTACTCGAGTTCCTCGTCTATGGAACGATTCAGATCGTCGATCGTGGCGGAACCCGTTTCGGCTATCTTCGTCACGATTTTGCGGATTGGCTCAGGAACGCTCCTCGAGCGGAGAAGCGTTTTGCGGTATTCCTCGCGCACGATGTCTTTCTTCTCCAGGAACGCTTTATATAGAAGGATGAGGTTGTATGCATCCGCGCACGCGTCATGGGCCTGCCCTTCGAATTTCACATTGAAGAGCTCTAGGTTGTGCGACAAAGAGCGCCCGTTCCCGTGCTCATCAGTGACGTAGTGCTTCAAGAATGCGGCGAAGTCGACGGTGTGCTTCGACACATAACGCGCTTCTTCCATGGATGCGTCCATGTTGTGCTCGGCCGAGGCGATGAACATCTTCGCGTCTTGATCGCCATAGGCGACGAAAAGGCATTTTTTGTATTGCCTGCCGACGTATTTTTGCAATTGCTGCTGGGCAAGGCGGAACGTAATGCCCTTCTCTCGGATGATTTTGGAGTCGATTCCCGTCAGTTTGGTGACGAAATTCCCAATGCCTCCTTTGGGTTTGACGTAAACCTTGAAGGGCTTGAAGATCTTCTTGACGGTAAGGTCTTTCCTCAAGTCGACTTTATACGCTCCGATCTCAATGATTTCGTGGGTGACCTGCGTGCCCTCCAAGTCGATGAACACGAGGTGGAGATGGTCTTTTAATAGCTTGTTCAGTTCTTTCATCCCGGCTATTATACCCCAACTCATTGTTTTCTTGCTTCCCATGTGCGGACGAATTAATATGAACCCATGAAACGTAGGGCATCCATCGCATTTTTATCCATCCTGACGGGTGCTCTTTTTTCGTGTGGGCAAACCAAAACCCTAACCGTGAAGGAAGGCGAAGACAGGCTTGCCGAAATAGGCGAAGCGATACATGCGGCCGATTACGAGTTCCCGAACAAGTTTTCCTATTCGGTGACTTCTTCTGACAACGTCGAAGGCGGAGGGCAGATGCAAAGCGCGTTCATCGCTTATTCGGCCGAAGACACTTTCTTCCAACATCTATCCAATGGCGCGATCATCTACCTGTATGCCGATAATCTGGATTTGGTGCAGCTCAATAGCAACAGCAAAAAATACACCAGGACCTCCTACGAGACCAAAGAGCAGCTTCTTGAAGCCTTTAATGCATACACGTCCCCCTTCCTTTTGGATTACAGCGCCCCCATCATCGAGTCGCTTGTTTCCGATTTCTCTTTCCGCGATTACGCGAAGACGGAAGCAAACGAAAAAGACCCATTGCCTTATCTGAAGATCAAAAGCTCGGGCAAAGGCAGCTTATCGGTAGACGCCAAGAAGAATGCTTCCGGCGGCGTTGAAAGGGAATCGTTCTTGATTGAGGGCAACCTTCTGCGCGCCAATGTCCATTATTTGGGCACGGCATACGAAGCGACCGACCTCACCTATTCGGACACGAAACTGCATTATCCGGACCTCTCTTTATATACTTTGGCGGAATAGTTTGATTTCTCGCGCGCAAAACAATGGAAAGGCGGATAGCCATAGGCTATAATTTTCACGTCTATGGATACCACAAACATTTCGCTAACTACTTCAGACATCCTCGATAAGGTCTTTGAGCCGAACGGCAAAGGATACGATCCCGCGGAAGTCGACGCCTTCCTCGACCGCATCATCGAAGACTATCGGTCATTCGAGAATTACTACAAAGAATCGCATGCCTACATCATCGATTTGGAAAAGCAATTCCGCACGATCCGCGAGAAGTGTTCGGAGCAGGAAATCGAACTGGCCAAGCTAAAATCCAGGATGGCGGGTATCCGCGACGATGGGACGGCGACCGTAGACAACATCAACCTCCTCGATCGCATAGACAAACTGGAAAGGGAGCTATGGCGATTGGGTGGTGACCCATCGGCGATTAAATAACTATAATTAATCATCCGGCCCAGGTGACTGCTGCCAATAGGCAGAGGAAAGTCCATGCTCGCACGCTCTGCGATGAGCGTAGTGATTGCGCTAGGGGAAGAAATAACCCTAGGTACGCGGGAGCGCGTAACGGCGGAGGAACATCTGCTTCAGATGGGAATCCCTAAGGTGCCACAGAGACGAGCTTGATGGCGACATCAAGATGAAACGCGGTAAACCCCACAAGCGAGAAACCCAAATTTGGTAGGGGAAGCGCCCAATGCGAATTGAAGCAAAGGGAGCCAGGCATTGCCTGAGATAAATTGTCACCCTCGACAAAACATGGCTTATAGGGCCGGACACTCATTCGAAAGGAAATTCATGAACATCCCAACCAAAATCACAACCGCTCGAATCGTGCTCGTCGTAGCGATGCTCATCGGGCTTTTCGTTTGCTCCGTGATTCCTGGTTTCGTCGCCCCAACGCTTGGCGGTTCCGGGATCAACGTCGTGTACTTGATCGCCGGCATCGTCTTCGTCGTCGCAAGCGGAACCGATTGGCTGGATGGCTACCTTGCAAGGAAGTGGAATCAGGTCACGGATTTAGGCAAATTCCTTGACCCGATCGCCGACAAGCTCTTGGTCAACAGCGTCCTCGTGTTCCTTGCCGTTCCCTTCGCATTCGCCCCAAATCAGATACACGTCCCCGCCTTCTGCGTCATTTTGATGATCGGCCGCGACCTTGTGGTCGACGCCCTCCGCTTCGTCGCCGCGAAGAAGAACTATGTCATCGCCGCGAATATGTTCGGCAAAGCCAAGACCGTTGCCCAGATGGTCGCGTTGCCATTTGTCTTCCTGAACGATTGGCCGTTCTCTTATTTCTCCGCCTCTTGGCCTGAGTATGCCAAGCCATCGATTATCCTGGTCTATATCGCGACCGCTTTGTCTTTGCTATCCGGAATCATCTACGTGGTGCAGAACCGCGGCGTTTTGAAACAGGGGGACAACAATGAACGACAATAATGCCCATGACATGCTTCAGACCCTGGCATCAAAGGGTTTGACCTTGGGATGCGTGGAATCCTTGACCGGCGGAATGTTCGCCGCCAGGATCTGCTCCGTCCCCGGCGCCTCCAACGTCTTTAAAGGCGGCCTTATCACCTATGCGCCTGAGTTAAAGACAAAACTCGCGTTCGTGAAACCTGAGCTCATCAAAAACTATGGAGTCGTCTCGGAAGAAGTGGCTTTGGCCATGGCGACCGGAGGGGCGAAAGCCCTTGACGTCGATGTCGTCGTCTCCTGCACGGGCAACGCAGGCCCGACCGCCCAAGAAGGCGAAGCCCCCGTTGGGCGCGTGTACCTTGGACTTTATTACAATGGGTACGCCTGGTGCGTCCCTCTCCAGTTGTCTGGCGACAGGGACCAAATCCGTGAGTATGTCGTCGATTCGATGATAAATTTGGTCGAATCTTTGTTCACGGAGCACAAAAATATACAAATTGAGCAAAAACAGGAGCCCTTTTTCGAAAAAAAAGACAATTAGATAAGTGGAGGGAAAAATTATGGCAACAAATCCAGATCTTCCAAACAAAGACAAAGCGCTCGAGGAAGCGCTCAAAGGCATCGAAAAGACCTTTGGCAAAGGCAGCATCATGCGCCTTGGGGAACGTCCTCACGTCGACGTCGACGTCATTCCCAGCGGATCCATCCTTTTGGATCAAGCCCTCGGAGTAGGAGGCTACCCCAAGGGAAGGATCGTGGAAATCTACGGTCCTGAATCCTCCGGCAAGACCACTCTTGCCTTGGAGGCCATCGCCCAAGCTCAGAAAAAGGGAGGCCGCGCCGCGTTTATCGACGCCGAGCACTCCATCGACCCTGAGTATGCGGCGAAACTCGGCGTCGATATCGACGAGCTGATTCTATCGCAGCCGGATAACGGCGAGCAGGCTCTTGAGATCACCGAGCGTTTAGCGGAATCCGGCGCGATCGATATCATCGTCGTCGACTCCGTCGCGGCTTTGGTCCCGCAAGCCGAGATCGAAGGCACCATGACCGACAATCAGGTTGGCTTGCAGGCCCGCTTGATGTCCAAAGGCCTCCGCAAAATCGCCGGCATGCTCAACAAGACCGGCACCGTCGTCATCTTCATCAACCAGCTTCGCGAGAAAGTCGGCGTCCTTTACGGCAATCCCGAAACCACGACCGGCGGCCGCGCGCTGAAGTTCTATGCCTCCATCCGCATCGACATCCGCCGCGCTGAAGCGATCAAGGCCGGAACAGAGATCATCGGCAACTCCGTCAAAATCAAAATCGTCAAGAACAAGGTCTCGCCTCCGTTCAAGTCCTGCACCATCGACATGATCTATGGTGTCGGCATCTCCAAGTTCGCTGAGCTTCTCGATGTCGGCGAGCAGTTCGGATTGCTCCAGAAGACAGGTGCCTGGTACACCTATAACGGCGAGAAGATCGGCAATGGACGCGAAGCCGCGAAGGCATATCTCAGGGACCGCCCCGAGGTCGCTGCCGAACTCGAAGAGAAGGTCCGCCTCGCTCTCCGCCCGAAAGCGAACGAAGACGGCGTC
>CAMORJ010000004.1 GCA_946623775.1 uncultured Bacillota bacterium
CGTTGGGGGCGTGTCTTGTTTTTTGCCTGCAGAATTGAGTTTTGCGAACCTTGCTTTTTCAAGCGCATAGCAATATTTCAACTGGCCAAAATAGAGACCGCGCATATTGAGATAACGCTGTTTCTCCTCCTCGGAAACGGTCGCCATATAAAGGGAGGCGAATATCTTCTCGATTCGGAAGAAGGACTCATAGAGATTGAGCAACGTTATGGAGAAGAAATAGTTCTTCCTTGAATAAATCAGAAGCGGGGAGCTGTGAGCGATTTCAGAAGACATCTCATAGACCTTTGAATAATCGCTTAAACCCGCAACACGCTCAACGCCATCGCGGAAATTGAATTTGAATCCTTCCATCTGCATGACATCCGGCACGCCAAGGAGCCAGCCATACTCGATATAGCGCTTCATGTCTTTGCTCTTTAAGCCTATGGCTTTCATTCCGTCTTTGATCTCGACGAAAACCGCATCGGTCTCCTCTTTGCTTGGGATGCCGCCGCGGAAAGCGATGCCATAACGGATATGCTTAAGATAACGCTCAATAACGGGCTGCCCATATTTAACCACGACATGAAGAATGCACTCGTTTTCATGAAGGGTTCTCCAAGTGGAGAATGCCTCCGTCTCAAATCCGCTTTCCAAAAGAGTGGAAACGCATTTGGATATCTGGAAAGCCTTGTTAAGCATATCAACGATCAAGGTCGTCTTCGGATCGCCCTTCCTGTAGCGGGAAAGCATGCCCAAAATAAAATTCAGATATAGGTCAATCGTAGACATCGATGGATTGAATTTCGATGTCAACGTCCCCATTCGGAATGCAAAATGCTCATTGGTGAAATATTTGTCAACGGAAATGGAAGCCAGGAACGACATATAATTCTCGTCGTTGGCAAGCTCTTCCATCTTCTTATCAGGGTGCGAACTTAGATATGCCGAATGCTCGGAGACAAGATACATCGTCAAATTGAGGGGGTTGATGCTCATGGATGCAAGTGCGGGATTCTCACCCCTCATGTCGCTTACGCCCTCAATCGAAAAACGAAAAGCGCGGTACAGGAATTCGTAGTCGAGCGCCTGCGGAACTTTTAGCTCGTTCAGGAACGCAAAGTATCTTTGTTTTTCGTCTTGCTCTGGCATGTCCCCATTATACAAGGAAAAAACCGTCACGTGTGTATGACATGTGCGCGGTTTCTTATTGATTAATTATTTCTTGCGGGGTTTGAATGACCTGGTTGCTTTAACCGCTTCCAGCCACCCATCATATAGTTCCACCACTTCTTCGTGCTCTAGGCCAGGGACATACGTCTTGCTTGTGACGTGATTGGCGATAATCGCTTCTTTGTTTTTCCAGAAGCCACAGCCAAGGCCAGCAAAATACCCGGCGCCCAACGCAGTCGTCTCAAGGCAGTGAGGCAAATGGACTTCGCACTCCAGGATATCGGCCTGGAACTGCATCAAAAGTCCATTGGAGCTAGCGCCACCGTCGACGCGAAGCGCCGTAAGCGTAAGGTTGGCTTCGCGCTTCATCGTCTCGATGACGTCTTTGGATTGGTATGCTACGGAATATAGCCCAGCCCTGGTGATGTTGTGGCGATCGGCGCCGCGGGTAAGGCCAAAGATCGCTCCGCGGGCATCATCATCCCACCAAGGCGTTCCCAAACCTACGAACGCCGGAACGAAGTACACTCCTGCCGTATCCGGACGCTTTCTTGCGTACATTTCGGAATCGCAGCTATCCTCAAACCAACGGGTTTCATCTCGCAGCCATTGGACAATCGCCCCGCCGATGAAGACCGAGCCTTCCAATGCATAAGTCGTGACGCCATTCTCGCGCCATGCAACGGTTGTCAGCAATCCTTGCTTGGAGATAATCGGGGTTGTGCCGATGTTCATCAGCATGAAGCAACCGGTGCCATACGTGTTTTTGGAATCGCCTTTTTCAAAGCAGCATTGGCCGAACAAAGCGGCCTGCTGGTCGCCGGCGACGCCAGTGATGTGAACCTTTCCAGCGAAGTAGCTCGCCTCGCCATAATCGCTGGCATTATCGCGCACTTCGGGGAGCATCCTCATCGGGATATTCCATAGGCCGCAAAGCTCTTTGTCCCACTTCATTTTGAAGATATCGAACAGCATCGTTCTGCTTGCGTTGGTTACATCGGTCAAATGGGATTTGCCTTTGGTCATCTTGTAGATGAGCCAGGAATCGATGGTGCCGAATAGCAATTCGCCCTTTTCCGCCCTCTCTTGGCCGTTTTCGATGTGGTCGAGGATATAGCGGATTTTGGAAGCGGAGAAATACGGGTTCATCCTAAGGCCGGTCTTGGATTGGATGAACTCCATTTTGTCCATCCTCTCTTCGCAAAGGCCTTGGGTCTGCTTCGATTGCCAAACGATGGCGTTATAGACGGCTTTGCCAGTCGACTTCTCCCAGACCACCGTGGTCTCGCGCTGGTTCGTGATGCCGATTGCGGCGACATCGTTCATCGAGCAAGATCCGACGACCATCAATTCATTGATGACGTCGATGACGCTGATCCAGATTTTGTCGGCATTCGCCTCGACCCAGCCAGGCTCTGGATAGATCAGATCCAAAGGGCGCTGCGCCTTGAAAACCTCTTCCCCTTTTTTATTAAACAAAATGGCACGGGTGGAAGTCGTGCCTTGGTCAATGGCCAAGATATATTCTTTCATGGTACTTATTATATATTTTTTAATTGACTTATCGAATAGAAAAAATGATTTTCGGCTTTGCAAAAGAAAACTCGGACGAATCCGAGTTTTTCGTTCATTATCTATTACGGTAGAAGGCTTCGATTTCCTCGACTTCCTTGATGATGCCGGAAGTAAGGACCTCGCAACCGTCTTCGGTGATCAGCAAATCGTCTTCGATGCGGATGCCGATTCCCTTTTCCTTGATGTATAGGCCAGGCTCATTGGAGATGATATTCCCCGGCTCAAGGGGGATTGCCCTGTCGCCTGGGTCATGCGTATCCAAACCGATGAAGTGGGACACGCCATGGAAGAAATAATTCCGGATGTCCTCCTTCTTCTCGATCAAGCCGCGTGCAAGGCATTCGCTTGCAAGGTATTCGTTGGTGAGGCTATTGAGCTCGGCGATGGTGACGCCAGGCTTTGCGAAAGCCGCGACGGCTTTGTTGCAGCCAAGAACGATTTGATAGAGTTCTTTCTGCTCATCCGTGAATTTGCCATCGGCTGGGAAGGTACGCGAAACATCGGCGTTGTAATAATTGTGGCGGGCGCCCAAATCGATGAGCACCAAGTCGCCCTGCTTCACTTGGCCAAGCGGCTTTGGATAATGAAGCGTGGTCGCATGGACCCCGGCGGCAACGATGGTGTTGAACGCCAAACCCTGATAGCCGGATTCGTCGTTGATGGTATGGAGGAACGTGTTGGCGAGCTCATATTCTTTCACGCCAGCGCGGAGCTGCGCCATCACGGCCATGATTCCGATGCGGGTATGCTCGACGGCGAGGCGATATTCATCCACTTCCGCGCGGGATTTGATCATTCTTTGACGTATGATCAGCGGATAAGCGTTGAGGACGGTCAATCCAGGATAGGCCTGCATCAATGTGGCGCGGTAATCCTCGGTGGTATTGTCTTCGCCGATCTTGAGTTCTTTTTCGAGGTCGAGATAAACGGTTTTGAAAGCGCCGAAATCGCCGAAAGACCCGGAAAGCGCACTGTCGACGCGCGCTTCGAAAGCGGTCATGAATAAGACATTGCGGCAGCCTGAAATCTCCCTTGCCTCATCGATGGTAAGGCGTTTGCCATACCATTTCTCTTTGACGGGATCGAAAGGCGGGATAAGCAAATACTCGCGGTGCTCGCCTTCGCTGTTGAGCAGCAAAAGCGCGCAGCCTTCTTCATCGATTCCGGTTAGGTAATAGAAATTGCGGTTCACTTCAAATGGATAATTCTCATCGGCGGTGCTTTTCTTGGCCACGCCAGAAAAGAGAATGGCGATGGAGCCGTCTTCCATATTCGAGAACAACTTGGCCCTGCGGGCGGATAATTCGCTGACGTTAATCATGCTTCTTCTCCAATGATGCGGATAACTTTCGTGCTGGGTGGGATATCTATGATACCCACTTCCTGAAGCACGGTATCGATTTTACCATTGCCGAGTAAAGATAGCTTAACGGAGATTGAAAAATCTTCATTTTCGACAAGGAATCCCCTCTTTTTGCAAATGCGGTTCAATTTCTCATAGGTCGGGTAGTCGACTTCGAGGCGATATTCATCAAGTTCTTTGGCGATGCCCCACTTCATCTGGCTTAGGGCTCCTTCGCCTGCGGAGACAAACGCTCTCCGCAGCCTGGGAATGCCGAGTTTCGTCCCGCCGAAGAAGCGGACCACGATTAAGTAGGTTTGGTCGGCTTCGCAGTTGTCCAGCAATCCCAAAAGAGCCTTTCCACCGGTTCCGCTTGGCTCGCCGTCATCCGAGGATTTGGTGTATTCGCCGACGCGGAAAGCATAGGGGATATGAGCGGCTTTCAGGTTGCTTTTGCGGATTTTTTGATAGATTTCCTCAAATTCGGAAGCGTCTTCGATCCGTCCGCAATACGCCTGAAAAGATGAGGATAGATCCTTGAATAGGAAGTCGGAGTCAGACAATGGGATACGCATCAGAATACAGACGCAACGGCGTGGTAGAATCCGCCAAGCGCGGCGATGTCGGCTGGCGTTGCGGTGACTTCCGCCGTATAGGCATCGACGGTCATCGGAGCATTGATGTAGCCATGGGCGGCCGAAAGATTCGGAGATGGGAGGTCGGTGATATTGGTGCCGTCGACTTTGAAGTAGGAGTTCATAAGGAAGTCATACATCGTTCCAAGGTAGAAGAGGTCGGCAGCGCTCTCCAAAGAGGCATCATCTAGGCTTGGCAAGATGGTGTTCTTGGTTTCATCGGGAATTTCGGTTGAGAGCACGATTTTGTTGATGAGGTCATGGAAAACCCTGAGTTCGCTGGCCATCGTCGCAGGCAATGCGGTCGCGCCATCGTCGCGCAGCAACGCATAGTTCGAATCATAAGTGCTCGGGATATCGGCGGAGCGCAACAGATTGATGCGCGTTCCGGATTCGCCGGTGATGGCTGAGCCCGCAATCGTTCCGTTGAAATGGTTCACCATTGCAAGCTGAGCATTGTAGAAGTTTTTGATCAATCCCGCGGTGATTTCGCCGCAAAGCGTCGGATTGCTCCTTCCAAGCAGCGAATTGCCAACCCCAGCAATCTTGTCCGATTGATCGGCGAGCAATAGGTTCAACGAGGCCTTATCGGAAACCGTGGAGATGGTTGGGGTGTACATGTTATAAACATGAAGCGCAGCGGCGTTGATGATGTTTTGGTCGAACCAATTCGCTTCATCATCGACGGAGAAGTCATTCGCCCACCAAATATTGCGCAGGCGAGTCAGCCTCTCGTATTTGTTCGCGGCGTTCTCGCCGATGTTATCGCCTAAACTGACGGCTTCGGTTGCCCAGAGTCCGAAGTCCGGCTTAATCGAGATGATCTTATAGAAGGCGAATTCGCTGGCGGTGACATCCGACTCAGCGGCGGTTGCCTTGTAATCATCGGTGATGAAGGTGCGGTACATCGAAGCGCCGCGGAAGAACCCGAGGATTCCGTTAGTGGAATGGCCACCTTCGATGAAGGCGGACAAAACGTCGTCGCCCTTGCCCGAGAACGAGTAGTACTCATTGCCTACGTCGTCATAAAGCGATTCGAGCAAGTTGAATAGCACGGTTGAGTCATTCGTCGCGAAGGCCTCCTGGCTGAAACGATAGGAAGCCAAATCATAGCCATAGCCGGTGAAGGTAACGGGAACATCCGAAACGACTTTGGTTTGATACGGGACGTCATCGAGGATGACTTCAATCGTCTTGTTGGCGGTGTCATTATTGATCGTCGCGTAGTCAATCGCTTCAGACGCAGAGAAGGTTCCGTCCTCATCCTTATCGGCGTAAATCGTCAAATTGGGGCTAGACGTGTATTGGATATTGATCTTCCTGACATAAGGAAGCGCATCGGAGGAACCGACATTGATAAGCTCGGTCTCATAAGAGGAAGCGTAAATGGACAAAGGAACATCGACCGTGGTGTAGCTATCGAGGCCGATACCGGTCCCAGTCGCGGCGAACAGCGACTTCAAGGAGTACGGCAAGGAGTCGCGCACCACTTCGCAGAGGTTGAGCGACCTCATCAGGCTGGTCATGGTTTCAGGCGAGAGCGAAGTCAGCGTATCGGCATCTAGGTTGGCCGTTCCTCCTGAGATAACGCCGGAAAGCTGCAAGACATTGATAAGGCCGACGTCGTCATGGACGCCATCGCAGGTCAGATGGTCGATCTCATCGGCCCAGCCATTGGGATTGGCCCTCCTGGCTTGGATATTGAGAAGGAGCTTCTCTTTATAGCCGTTTGCGCCGTGGGCTTTGAAAAGCGCTCTGTCGTAAGCTTCGGAATAGGCGCGTTCCGCCAACGCGGATTTGTCGTAGACCAGGTAGACGATTTGCTCAAACACGGTCAAATCGCTGAAGCTGAATTCGTCGCCCGACCACGAATGCGCTGCGCCGTTTCCGATATAGGGATCCATTCGCCCGTCGTTATGGAAGACGATCGAGTTGGACAGATCCAAGAATAAATTGCGCATGCTGACGGCGTCGATGGAGCCGATATCGAAGCTGGAGCCGATTTTGCCTTTCATCTTGCGGATGGTGTAGAAAAGGCTGGCGACTTGATCGATTTCATCCAAATCGACGGTTGTGTTCCAATTAGGATCGGATAAACCGCGGAAGCCGCCGAATTCGTCAACCCAGTAGCAGTAGAAATAGTTCGCGCGTTTCAAATCGATGCCTTCGATTTCAAACGCATCGGAACCCGCCATCGAGTAAAGCGCATTGGGGACGCAATCCCGATAGATCTCGCAGGAGGCAAGCGCTCTCAGTGTCTGCGACAAGACGCCCGGAGATACGGAGGCGAAATCAAGGGTGGAACCGCCCGAAATCAAATCGCTGACGGCTGGGGAGGTAAGGGTCTCCAAAACGGAGCGTATGGAGCCATTCTGGCCATTGATCAAAGCGGCTTGCGCCTCTAGTTGCGATGCCGGCGCGTTGTAGCGGGAAGCGAATTTCGTCTTGACCATGTACGCGACTTTGGTCTTGAACGAGTTGTACAAGCCCGCATTGGCCTGGTCTTTGGGGGACTCGGCCAAATAGAGGTAGTTTTCCATCGCATCCACTGCGATGACGCGGAGCATGAGCTCTTGGAAATAAGTGAAATCCTCGTCGTAAGTCGCGTCATGCTGCGCGGTGCAATTGAAAATGCCGGACTTGCTCATTTCGACGAGGACGTCGGTCAGCGCGTCCGCGTCGATCGACCCAATGTTCTCGGCATTGGTCGATGCAAGTCCGGACAAACTTGCGAAGACATCGACGAGCCTATCGAGCTCGGATTGCTGATATGGCAAATAATCCGTCCCGTTTGAGGTATAGAACGGGTCGGCATAAGTGAGGAAGTCGCCGTCCAAGGTTCCGATCATCGAGGCGGAAGAGGCGGAGAATACGCTATCCAGACGAACCGCGACGGCGCGGTATAGGAGTTTGGAATCGTTGAGTTTGTTGAGGACCCCCGCAAGTTCGGTTCGCTTTGCGGCGTTGGTCGCGGCGTCGCGTCCAAAGTAATCGACGGGGCTATTCAGGCTGTCGAAGGAAACATTGCCCGAGCCGTCGACGAAGGAGGAGGCTTGGAGCTGGGTTATCAAATCGCAGATGACATCGATTTCGACGTCCCATTCCGCGCTGCTCATATCGCGGATGACGCCTTCCAAGGTCGCATCCGAATGACCCGTGTCATCGAAATGGTGCTCTCCATTGATATCGGCGGTATTGATGACGTCGTCATAGATGTTGGCTTTGCGGACGAGCATTCCCATCATCTGGCCGAATACCGAAAGCTCATCGGGATCGACGCCGGGATTGAGTTCGCTGAGGATATGGCTCTCTTTGAAGGTGGACATCAATGGCCGCAGCAGGTATTCGACCGATAGGCCGGTCAGGTTCATCGTGGAGAAATCGAGCGTTCCTCCGCGGATGATGCCGTAGGTCGGGTCATATGCGACATCCAAAGCGGCCATGAGATTGGCGATTTCGTTCTTCCTTTCAGGAACGCTTGAGGTCTTTAGGTATTCGACGTCCGCCACGCTGAAATCGATGGAGTCTTCGCCCGATCCGCTAGGCAGGTTTTTGATCGCCATATGCATTCCGTTATACAAAACGACTCTGCCAAGGGCGTGGGAGTCAGCCAAATCATTCAGGGTCGCCTCCAATTTCGGGAAGGATTCCGAATTGAAGTTCGTCAAAGCGTCAAGGCCTCCCATCTCCCCGATGTCGCCGAGGACCTTGGACATGCGGTCGATTTCGGCGTCGTCATTCACCCAATCGCTCTTGTCCGGCAGATCGGTGACCATGTCTTGGTAGAGTTGGGTCGTTGCGGCTTTGCGGAGATCCAGCGTCGAAACATCGGGCGTGGAATCCGGGTCGTCGGCAAAGAATTTGAGGGTATCCCAGGAAGTGAGGTTCTGCAGCAATTTGTTGTACATGTATTCCGGGAAGTAATACGTGCCCTCATGCATGAAGATGCCCGATTTCGCAAGCGCCTTCAAAAGCGGGAACAATTGGGATGCATCGTTGAACAAATCGAAGTGAGACAGGTCGATGCCGTTGACCGAGAGGTTGACGATGGCGTCCATCGCCTTGCCTTCGTTGGCCCACTGCTCTGCCGTCTGGATGTTCTTGAAGGTCACCTGCTCGCCAAGCCCGATGGAGGCGGCGTCGATGATCGGGCTCAAGAAGGAATCGAAAGCCGATCCGGTGATCTTGCGCAAAACGACGGAATTGCCGATGTCGGTGAAGGTCTTTTCGAAGTTGAGCTTCTGCAGCACCTTGATGGCATCTGCCATGGAGGATGAGCCAAGGCTGGAAAGGCTGTCGATGACTCCACTGGAAGTGATGTCCACCAAGGCATCGACGATGGCGTCGGTCTCGCCGCGGGAAAGGATTTCTCCGTTGGGGCCATAAGTCCTGGTCATTTTGGCAGGCAAATCCTCAGGCTTGATTTCCTCGAAGTCGTTGGAGAGTCCGCCAAGCATGGTGTTGATCATCTTGCAGAAATTCTCATTGTTGCCGGGATTGAGGATCTTGGAGTCGATGAGGTGATCCAATAAGCGGACCATTTCATCTTGATCCTGTTCCAAAACGTCCAAGATCGAGTCGATGCCGCTAGACAGATCGGCGCCGGCCAAATCGTGGATGACGTTGGGGCAGTCGATGGCGATGCGGAGGATCTTGCCTAATTCATACCCCAGATTCTCGCAATGGAAGTCCAAGGTCTCCAAGCCGAACGAAGCCAGGTCGACGTTGTTGGTCAGCACGTTTTCCGCGATCGTTGGCAGAATGCCGGTGAGCAAGCAGGAATTATCGATTCGCTCCACGCCTTCGATGATGGCGGTAGCCAGATCGGGGCTGATTTCATATAGCTTTCCATCCGGATCAAAGTAAACGCCCTCGCCTGCAGCGGGATCGCGTAAAAACACTTTGCCGGCGGTGGTAGAAGCGATGTGGCTGACGACGCCGAGGACGGCATTGATTTCTCGCTTGAAGTTTTTGCGCATATTGCCGGTGGTCAAGGTTTCTTGCGCATCCGATAGGTCGAAATCGCCCATGTTCATCGTCCCATCCATCGTCGCTTCAAGGAATGGGACAAGCGAGGGCATCGCGTTATAGATAAGGGCACTATCCAATAGGTTCATCGGGCCCTTGGAGATGCCGGTGGTCTCATCGATATTGATGGGCTCACCGGAAGCGTCGACTTGGCCGATTAAGCAGCTTGGCACTTCTGAGGCGTGATCAAGGAGGAAATCGATAAGCTTCTGGCGCAGGGCATCGCTGATGAAGCTGGCTCCGGGGTCGGTTTCGGAAGACTCTCCTTCCGCCATCGGGCTTTTTGCATTGCGGCGGCCCATCGAGGTCTTTTCGGGAAGGGCATCAAAGATTTCTTTGGTCTCTTCCGCGTCGAGATTGAAGAAAGAATAAAGGGTGTCATAGATGATGCTCAATTCGTTCATCCATTTCATGTCCGCGATTTTCTCATACACGGGTGCCCCGTTTTCATCCAAAGGCAAGAAATCGAATAGCTCAAGCGTGGCGGGGTCATCGTCTTTGACGGCGCCTTCTTTGGTCGCGAATTGCGTAATCAAACCGGCGATCAAATGGTTGAAGACATCGGAGTCGATCGCGTTGATGCCATCATGGAAGGCGCGATAGGTTTGTTCGGCATCCGGGCCGCTGAACATATTGTAGATCTGGCGGAAGTCGAAAGACGGGGTTTTCGAGACTTCATCGATGACGCAGTCGAATACGTTGGCGTCGACCAAGCTCCTGTACAAAGTGGCGATATGCCCAAGCTCGCCAGTCCAATCGACGGTGGTAGAAGCAAGCCACTCGACCGTCGAGTCTCCTAGCGTATCCTGAACCGCTTCGATGTTCGTGGCGAAAGTGACTGCAACGGGGATGGCGACCTTCATCAGCTGGGTCGAGAGAATGCCCTCGATGAGGTCGGGGATCAAATAGGAATTAAGCACGCTCCAGCGGATTCCTTCTTGACCCATATAGGAAAGCAAGCCGGAGTTGATGATGGTTTCGCCCACGTCGACGACGGAGGTCAGTTCGCTGACGATGCTGGTTTTAACCTCTTCGATTTGCGTTTCGGAAATGAATTTGACCAGTCGCGTATCAAGGGAATCCTCGCCGTTGAACACGGTCCAGGAGAAGAAGACTTTCGAGAAGATGGAGTTGGTGTAGGAATCCAAAACCGCGTACACCATCCCGACATATTCGTTTTTCTCCGCTTCGTCCGGATTGATTTTGAGGTGATTGGATAGCATGTTCACGAAGCTTGTGAACGGGGTGAGCAGCATCGCCAAAATCGCTCCGCCCAAAAGCATTTCCTCAAACGCGGAGATGATACGCAGCTTCTTGATTTTGCGTTTTTCCTTGGGGATGAAGCGCTTGAAGATAAGGAACCAGAAGAACCAGCAGAGGAACTGCCCGATGGTCATGATGATCAGCCCGAAGACGAACAGCATGAAGATCTTGATGGTCGATATGGCCAAAGCGGATGCATAATCCAGGATCGCGCTGGCATCGTCTTTGACGTTATAAGCGCGGAGCAAATCATTGAAAAAATCGGTCAATGAGCGGATGGGCGTGGTCCAATGGATCGTAACGACCGACTCGCCAACGGAAACATCGACATCGGGAATATTGAAGGAGGAGAGATTGACGAACTCCACCACTGCGGTCAATTGATTGAGCAATAACAGCGAGCCCGCAATAAGCAGACCTAGGAAAATCAAACGGTAGGTGCCGTATTTCCAGCCGCGAATCAAACCGCGCAGGAAGCACAAAGCCAAAATCACGATCACGCCAATCAAAAGGCCAATCCAAACGTAATTGAGAATATTTAAAACTTGAGTGATGTCAAAAGATTCCATAGACATATTATGCCTGTTTGCGCTTGCGCCCGCAACAAGGCATACACGTGGCGTGTGTGCTTAATTTATTGCCTTGCCGTCGTTCTTCCGTGATAATATCGGCGCTATGAAATTCTACTTGTGGCGAAGCAATTGCCCCTATTGCCATCAAATACACGATTCCACTTACTCCCGATGCCCGAATTGCAACGCGGATCAGCAGGACAAAGGCAAGCGTTTCTTCGACCAAATGCTGCACTGCAACATATTGAAGCAGCTTGGATTCCTTTTGTTGGCCTTGGTTGGATTGACCGCTTTGTCGACCATCGTCCAAAGCGTTCAGATGGTTCTTTACAAGAACGACAATCCTTCTGCATCGGCCGATCAGATTAAGGAATTCCTGACTGCCGCCCCCAATCTTTTTGCCTCGAACTCGATCGCCTATGCCGTCCTTCTGACCGGTATGGGGCTGCTTCTATGGAAAGGCTGGAAGGAACTGCTTCCCTCCTTTAAAAACTGGAAAGCCTATGCATTCGGAGCCGCTGGCTTTGGCGCGATCATTCTCTTCAGCATGGTCTATAACACCGTGGTAAGTTCCATCTACGGCGCCATTGGACGCGAATTGCCATCCACCAATAACAATCAATCCTTAATAAATGAGATGATTCTTTGGCAGCCCGTCGCATGCCTTATCGTGTTTGGCCTAATCGGTCCGATGACCGAGGAATTCGCATACAGGGTTGGCCTATTTGGGGCCGCGACCAGGTTTGGGAAAGTGTTCGGATACATCATCACGGCCATCGTTTTCGCCAGCATCCATTTCGATTTCGGCGCTTTCTCCGATCCCGATGCATTGGAGCCTGAGCTGATCGCTTTGCCTTCGTACATATTCTCAGGCTTGGCTTTTAGCTTCCTTTATCAGAAATTTGGATTCGCCGCGAGCTTTGCGGCGCACGCGACGAACAACGTCTTCTCGATCGTTGTTAATTACATGCAGATGACCAGACCACAATGAACGAACGAACCGGCTTTAGAATCCTTCCTTCCTTCGCGCTGAAAATCATTGCGATTCTTTTCATGACGTTAGACCACGTCGGCCTATTTTTGATGTCCTATAGCCGCAACCCGGATTACATCGGTTTGAATCAGCCCGGATACTGGATGCGCTGCTTCGGAAGAATCGCCCTCCCGCTATTCCTTTTCATGCTTGCAGAAGGCATGAGGCACACGCATTCGAAATGGAAATACATCGGAAGGCTTGGCGCGATATGCTTGCCGATCCTTCTGGCGCAGATCATCGACAAATACGCTTTAGGCAGTTTGATTGGATTCGGCGAATTCAGCAATATCTTCATAGATTTATGCCTTGGCGCCCTTACTTTGGCATTGCTGCAGGAGAAAGGCTTAAGAAAGTTGTATGCCCTTATCCCCATCGCATATGTCGGCTTGAGTTACGGCGTAACGATTTTCGAACGTTACAATGACCTCAGCGTCGTTTGGCTTCCCGAGATGATTCGCTCCCCCTATGGCATGTATGGGTTGCTTCTCGTCATCGCGTTCTACTACTCCTCCGACATCGTTTATCTGATTGCGAAAAGCACCATTAACGAAATGGGCATTTCCAGGGATGAATTTGAAAAAGGACAGGGACGTGGACCGATTAACGCCCTTAGCGGCTCTTTCTTATTCCTCATCAATCTCGCCTTCTGGGGACTGAGTTTGATTTCCGTGGGGAAGGCTAATCTGCATCCTTGGGACGACCTCATGATGTCCGTTCAGGCGTGGTCGATCTTGGCCATTCCTTTCATCCTTATGTATAACGGCAAGCGCGGATACGATTCAAAGCCATTCCGGATCGTGACCTATTTATATTTCGTGGTGCATCTTGTTATTATTTTCGCGGTATTCCGTTTATCATTTGGTTATTGAAAGGAGATTCAACCATGGAAATCAATATCGAATCCAAAGAGCAATTCCTATCCGAAATCAAATCCCCTCGCGTCCTTGTCGACTTCTACGCCACCTGGTGCGGCCCTTGCAAGATGCTAAGCCCGATCATCAGCCAAGTCGCAGAAGAGCATCCTGAAATCAAAGTCCTTCGCATCGACGTCGACGAAGTCCAGGAAATCGCGGCGGAGTACAACATCTTCTCGATTCCCACCCTCTACTATTTCGAAAACGGCGAAGTCGTTCGCAATGGCGTCGGCTTCATGCCTAAGCCCAACGTCCTCCGCCTTTGCGGAATCGAATAAGGAATAATCAAGACAGCCATCGTCCCAATCGGTGACTGTTTTTTCTTACTATTTGTATGAAAAACCTTTGTATTGCGCATAATCATGTGCTATATTTAGCCCCGCTCGGACCATTGGTCTAACGGTTATGATGCATCCCTGTCACGGATGAGACAGGAGTTCGACTCTCCTATGGTCCGCCAAGCACGCAGGTGTAGTTCAGTGGTAGAACTCCAGCCTTCCAAGCTGGTCATGCGGGTTCGATTCCCGTCGCCTGCTCCAGCGAAATCATCGCCCCGCCGCAATCGGGGCGTTTTTCAATCTCAAGGGCGACTGACGGTCTTATAATATTCGCATGTCGGAATTCTGCTTTGGACCAAACCCCAGCCCCTTGATGAGGCAATACCACGACGAAGTATGGGGAAAGCCATGCCACGATGATCCCACCCTTTTCAAAATGCTGATTTTGGAATGCTTCCAAGCCGGGCTAAGCTGGGAAATCGTTTTAAGCAAGCAAGAAGCCATCGGCGCCGCCTTGAAAGGCTTCGACATCGAAGAAGTCGCCAACCTTTCGGAAGATGATTTCGAAGCGGGATTATTAATTCCGGGGATGATCAAAAACCGCAGGAAGATGGCGGCCGCCGTCAATAACGCGCGGCGCTTCATGCAGATACAGCAGGAGTTCGGATCGTTTGATAATTACATCTGGCATTTCACGGGCGGAGAAGTCATCGACCATTATTTGATGGATTATAAATGCATGCCGGCCCACGATGACCTTTCCGACGACGTTTCCGCATCACTCAAAGAACGCGGATTCCAATTTGTCGGCACCGTTATCGTTTATTCCTATTTGCAAGCAATCGGGGTCATCAACGACCATCTGATAACATGCCCAACGAGGAGGAGCAACAATGAATAAGCCCATCGCATTAGCCACGAACAACAAAGGAAAGCTCGCTGAATACCGCGCCATTTTAGCGCCCATGGGATTCGTTATCTTTTCGCCTGCCGACCTGAATATAGAATCTGAACCAGATGAGACCGGCGCCAATTACAGAGAGAATAGCTACATCAAAGCAAAAGCCTTGGCGGCAAAAGTAAACATGCCCGTCATCGCCGATGACTCCGGCCTTGAAGTGATGGCCCTCGACGGATTCCCCGGCTTGCATAGCAGCAGATTCGCGTCTGAATGCGGGACTTATCCGAAAGCATACGAAGAGTTAAACCGCAGGCTGGGGGACAACCCCAATCGAGACGCTCGCTTCGTGTGCTGCATTTGCTATCTTGAAACACCCGAATCCAAGCCTCTCTACTTCGAGGGAATCTGTCCCGGAAAACTTCTAAAGCAAGCACATGGGTCCAACGGTTTTGGTTTTGACCCCATCTTCCACTCCTCTGAGATCGATAAAGACTTAGGTGTTGCGGAGGAAGACGAAAAGAACAAAATCTCCCATAGAGGGAAGGCGATTAAGAAGCTAGAGATTTATTTGGCTATCCAATAAGGCCGAACACGATTCCGCAGAAAATAAGGACCTGAGCGCCCAAATAGGTAAGCATGATATAGAAATCGCGCCTTTTGATATCCTTTTTGAACATGGTGTATCCCAATATGCTATCGGACAAAAGGAACATAAGCGCGCCACCAAGGGCCAAGAAGAACAAACCTTGATGGCCATTGACGAGCAAGAAGATGCTCACGAGGGTATCGCTTGTCAAAGCGGCGAAATACAAAGCCATCCCGATTCCCAAATATACTTTCTTGACGATTTTCAGCGACAAAGGAATCATGGCGAGGAATAGAACATAGTAGCAGCCAAGGGCGATGTAATATCCGATTTCAAGCGGGCCGGCAAGCGTTAGCATCGACGCGATGAACAAAGCATGGTTCACCATGAAGAACATGGCGCCAAGCAAAAGCAACACGCCTCTATCCTTTTTCCGAAGCAGGAATGCATCGCCGATCGCGCCGCAAATCAAAGCGATTCCAAGCATCGGGACGTTGGGAAAGCCTACAAACGCCGCAACCGCAAGGAACACAAGAGGGAAGCATTTGGTGATGGCGCGCACTTTTTCGTTTTCCAAAAAGCAAAACGCCAAATGCACAAAAGAGCTTATTGCGAACAATGCTATAAAAACATAGAAGGCAATGGGGTTTGTCATCTTTTCTGCTTATTAGTATACGGCATGCATGTGCATATAAAAAGATGACGCTTTTCATAACTAAGGGCTACAATTACCGGTGGAGGCGTCAGAAATGGAAAACAAAAGATTGGGCGCAAAGCTTTGGATTGCCATTATTTTGATCGGCATCGCAGGCCAATTGGCGTGGGCCATTGAGAATCAATATATCAATCTATGGGTTTATTCTCAGACGGGGGATGCGAAATACATCACTTGGATGACCACCGCTTCTTCCATCGTTGCCACGGTCACCACGTTCTTCATGGGCGCGCTGTCCGACAAGCTTGGAAAACGCAAACTATTCATATCGCTCGGCTATACCGTTTGGGGCGTCATGGTTGCCTTATTCGGCGTCATGTCCTTCACGAATTTGCTCCCGCTTTCAGGAGGAGATGCCGTCATGGCATTGCTGATGGTCGGATTGATGAACACCATCATCGACTGTTTGATGACGTTCTTCGGATCGACTTCCAACGATGCTGCGTTCAACGCGTTCGTTACTGACCAGACCAACGAAAAGAATCGACCCCTTGTCGAAAGCATCATTTCCGTCATGCCTTTGATCGCCATGGCGCTGATGTTTGTTATCGGCGGAGCATTAGGGCTTCCTGGCGCGCTAGCCGAAGGCGAAGCGCAATCGGAATTCGCTGCTAGAATTGCGCAGCCTTGGTTCATTTTCTTCTTAATCGTCGGTGTCTTCACCACCGCAGTAGGCGTTATATGCTTCTTCCTCTTGCCAAAAGACACCATTCAGCCAAGCAGAGGCGAAAAGTATATCAAGAAGCTCGTCATTGGCTTCCTCCCAAAAACCATCAAGGAGAACAAAGGATTCTACATCACCTTGCTTTGCTTCTTGTTCTTCAACATCGGCGTCGATTCCTTCATGCCCTACTATTTGGTTTATTTCCAAAGCACCTTGGGCATCGTCGAAGGAGATTTCTTCCTCGCCATGGCATTCATATTGGGCCTATCCTCCGCAATTGTCGTCGTGATCGGGTTCTTCTTGGAACGCATCGGCAAAATGAAGATGCTTTTCCCTGCCATCATTTTGATGTCCGCCGGCGCAATGTCATTCTTCTTCAGCGGTGACAACATGGTTCCCGCCATCATTTCGGGAATTCTTCTAATGACGGGATATTTAGTAGGGACCGCCGCCCTTGGCGCAGAGCTTCGTGACCAAACTCCGAAAAACGATGTCGGAGCCACCCAAGGCGTGCGTATGGTGTTCTGCGTCTTGCTGCCAATGGTTATCGGAAGCAATCTATCCAACGCCGTTTTCCAGTCGCAGTATATAAACGAATTCGGCCAAACCGCCGCCGCTCCGGATAAATGGATGTTCATCGTCACCGCTTCCGCCGCGCTATTGGCGCTTGTTCCCGCGGTTGTACTTGCTTTATATAAGAAAAAGCATCCTGCGAATCAGGATGCATAAGCGGTAATGCTTTCGAACCCCGCGTTCCAGTTTGCCGCGAAGTCGATTTCACCAGCGGTCTTTTTCTGATTGAATTCCGCCTGCGTCATGTCCAAATAAAGGGAAGTCATATTCGCATTGCCTTCGCAAATGTTCGAACCGACTTTCAGCAAAGAGGCTGGGAGTCTTAGTTCTTGCAGGCTCAAGCACCTGCGGAATGCATGGAATTCGATATCGACGAGCTGAGTGCAATTGGTGAGGTCCAAGGAAGTCACGCGGAAAGCCATCATGGCGTTTGCGTATACCGCTTTGAGAGTGGTCGGCAGCTCAACCGAGGTGATTCGTTCGTATTCCGACTCGCCATCGAGATCAAAGTCCACGAGGGAAACGATCGGATAACGGGAGTCAAAAACACCCGACCCAACGAAATCGGCGGCCGAGAGGGCGATGCTGCCGTCAACATCGAAATCTTCGAGGCCGTAACCTTTGTATTTGGAATCGTAACGATAGGAGAAACTGTAGTTCCTTCCGCCTTTGGTTCCGCTGACACTCTTTGTTTTGCTCACGGTTCCGGCATAAAGGGTGACATCTTCGGTGATGGAACTTAAATCGTATGGCTCGCCACTGCATCCCGAATTATCAAACCAATCGCCGGTTGCAACCGTGTCGGCGGGCAACCCAGGGACCGTCACCGGCTCAATGGCTTGACCAAAAGCGACGGAATGCTCGGCCAAAACTGTATCTTGATATTTGAATGTAACCGTCAATGGCTGAGATTTGAATGTGGGAGTCAACGTGCAATCGTATCGGATGTGTTTCGGATCAACCGCCTTGCCGTTTAACGGACCAGCGGTATAGGTGCCTTCGAAACGATCAAAAACCATGGTCTCACCCGCCCCTGTAACGTAATTCGCGGGAATATAGGTGACCTCGGCGTCGTATTCGACGGTTTCATCGGCGTGCCCATCAGTGAAGGAGACAGTAAACGAGTTGTTGGTTCCATCATCCCAATGCGCTTCGAATTTGACATCGCTGACTATCGAATAGTCGCCAGTCTCGGCAAAAGACAATTCTTCCGTAGCACCATCGACGGTGACGTCATATCCAAGAAGGGCATATGTCTTGTAATAAGGAGGGTTCACATAGGCGACGTGCTCATAGTCAAAAGGGGTTGCCGGATCGTTCGTCGCATCAATAATAGTGGACCCGTGTATCAGCTTTCCTTCAAAAAGGGAGACTCCTTGACTTAGGACTTTGACGTTGTAATAGTTGTCGAGCCAATTGAATTTTGCAAACACGCTGCAGGACTCGGTGATTTCGTTCAAATCGACAAGAGTGTTGTCCGATTTATATCCGATCCATCCATCATATTCGGCATGCTTCCCGACGCGTTCATCTTGTCGCGTGGTCTTATAATCAATGGGATTGCCGGATCCGTCTTTTTCAACGTTAAGGAGCTTTGCGGCTTTTAAATCGGATTCCTTGCGGACGTATGCATGCCCCAAGTAGGTCGCAGAGCCCTCGACTGGGTGTTCGTAATCAATCCCTTCGTAGTCGCTGAAAAACTTGACCTCGTAATAATCGTCGCCGAGGCCCCCCGCTGACATGTCGCATCCCGTCAAAGCCAAAACGGCAAGGATAGGCACAAAAAATAAGCGTTTGGTTTTTCCCATGCGTATATTATGCGTGAAAAAGCGGCATTGCGAAAGTGCAAAACATTGGCGCTTAACGCGTCCGAAAACGGTCCTGCAACAAAAACTCTTCCGTTTTTTTGAGATTTCGGCTATTCTCTTTGTTGCTCATTGCCATAGGCAAGGGTATATTAGTCGCTGGTAGGTTTTATTATGAACAAGAAAATGAATCTGATTTTGGGGATTGGCAGCGCCATCATGGCACTCGTCGCGATCTTCGTTATGTTCTCCACCGGTTTCGGTGCTGACAGGGAATTGCAGTCTCCTCGTGGCAATGTCTTTACCATCATGTTTGGCAGCTCGACCATGAATTACAACGCGGTTCCAGTATTGATCGTGGGCTTTGTCCTTCTCTGCATTGCCGTTCTCGCCGCGTTGGTCGCTGGATTCCTTCCTGGAAAATCCGGTTCTCTTGGCTTCGTCGTCGTTGCAGTCCTCTTAATTGCCGCCGCTACGATGTTTGCTTTTGCCCCCGCCGCTTACAAAGCAGCGAACGCTTCAATAATCTCTTCGAACGCCGAAGAAATCACCCTTGGTCCGGGATGCATCCTCACGATGGTCTTCGGATATCTTGGCGGCGCGCTTTCCCTCTATGGCGCCTACACCAACTTCAAAGCCTAAGCAAAATCAATATTGAAAACAGCGAACCAGATGGCTCGCTGTTTTTTTGTTTTGGTTTATAAGCGATCCTCTAGATATCCTGGAACTTGGTCATAAGGCATCGATAACGCCAACGCGAGTTCTCCGTAAACGATGGGTTCGGCCCTCGAGACGAACAATCCATCCATGGAATTCAAATGACCATCACGGACCTTACGTTGCTTGGCACCAGCAATGAGAGGCGCCATCTTGCTGATATCGCCGCTTGCCAAAGCGCTTTCGTATGCAAGCTTGCGAGCTTTCGAATCGACAATATAAAGATCGGTTTTGAAAGAAGGAAGATTCTTCACAACTTCTTCTGCAGCCTTTCTAGTCAAAGGCATGCGAAGGGAAGAGGGATTGCTTACAGGTACCCTCACGATGTTCGTTTTGCTATCGCCATAAAGAGGAGACAAAACGTAATATAAATCGCCATTATCATCCCCGGAAAGTGGGGCGATATCTTTTACATAGCAGACTCCGCAACGTAAATGAAATACATAGGAATCTTTAGGAAACATAAAACGATTTACCCCCTTCCTAGGAAAACAACATACGGTTTCCTTTCTTTATTATATCAAAAAAACTGGGTTGTGGTTTCAAAAAATAACAAAAACTTTTATTGATCCTTTTTCCTATTTATGGACATTATGCTTCAAAAAGCATCGATAAACAAAGAAGAATTCATGAATCATTGTACGGTTTTTAGATAAATATTTTTGTCACTGAAAAATAATGAAAATTTCTGAAAAAGTTTCCAAACCATTTCTATTAAGTGCAATGAAAAAAGGACGCAAGCGTCCTTTGTGATTATTGAAAGCGTTTATCTTCAAAAAGCTTGAACTGTTTTCAAAATGAATTCGGCCAGGTCATCCATCCCCTCACCGGTTTTTGCAGAAATCGGGAAGAAAATTGCATGTGGATTAAGTTTGTTTATTCTCTGTTTAGCTAAATCAACATCAAAATCGAAGACGACTTTGGTGTCCATCTTGGTGAAAACAAACGCATCGCCCTTCCTAAACATCAATGGATATTTAAGAGGCTTATCGTCACCCTCTGGAACCGAAAGGATCACCAAGTTCATCGCCGCACCTGTATCGAATTCTGCAGGGCAAACAAGATTTCCTATATTCTCAAGGATCAATAGATCCAAATTATCCTGGCCAATCGCGTGAACGGCTTCCGATGTCATTTTTGCGTCTAAATGGCATTCTCCAGAAGTATTGATTTGAATTGTACGAACGCCGGTCAAATCCTGAACGGTGTGCGCATCCACATCCGCATCCATATCGGCTTCGATAACTCCAATGCGAAGTTTATCCTTGAGCATATTGATGAGCTTGACGAGCATGGTCGTTTTTCCTGCTCCAGGCGAAGACATAAGATTGATCAAATAGACTTTGTTCGATTTGAGTTCGTTCCTAAGCGCTTCTGCCCTTGAATCATTGTTGGCCAATACGCTCTGTTTGACTTTGATTACACGCATGTCACCCATGTTTGGACCTCCCGCGTTTATATATATTAGAGGTTCTGAAAACTAAGTCCAACAATCTCTTCAGCCTGCCCTTTCAAAATTGAGCGACCTAGTTTTTAGTACTAAATCATTTTTAATGTTTTTCATAAATATTTAAGTCTAATAACTTTAGAATATCATTCAAATTCAAATGCATGGGGTCAATATTTTGCTCTCTACGAATCGTAGAACTGCATTTCTTTAATATTGAAACATCGGTTTAGAGTGACTCTACACACGCCCGCATATTAAATAGACGCGGTAAAAAACCATGGCAGAAAAAGTAAAGCCTGTTGAAGGCATCAGAAAAAAGAAAGCACTGCGCTATGTCCTGTCGATCGCCGGGACAATAGCAGTCGGAATCGGCGCGGGGTTGCTTGCAGGGAACTTCCTCAAGCCACCGATAGAAAACGCCACGGCCAATGCTTCGGATTACGCGCTGAGCGAATCCTACTATCAGGAAGCCGACACTGTGTTGAAGAAGGCAATTCAAAGCGGAACGCCCCTAAACGAGGCAATGACTCCCGACCAATTGCTCAATATAGCATTCCGGAATTTCGGGAAGTTGGATATGACCATGTCAATCGGAATCGGCGTCTCGAGTTCCATCGGCGGAATCAAGCAAGAGATTCAATCAGCCGCATATCACGTCGGAGATGTCTATTTCGAGGAATCGAATTCCCTGGGCGTCGTGAACATCCATGACAGGATGTATCAAGAAGGCGACACAACAACGACTTACTGGGGAGAGAAAGCGGATTACGCGAACCATCCTAAAGAAGTGATGAGCAACGCGGATTACGCGAAGAAGATGGGAAGGAAAGTCTCTGAGGGTCTCGTCTATATCGTTTCTCCGAAGACAATCTCCTACGAAACCGACCTCTCAGGCGACGGAGTGAGCAAAATAGCCAAAACCGAACAGGGTTACCAAGTCGATATAGAAATGGCCACAACCCTATCGCCGTCTGGAAAGACCTTGATGCCGGGCATCACGAACTACCAAAAGCAAATGAAGAGCATTTCTGGATTGAAGACATACCCGCCATTCCAGTATTGCCACCTCAAGCTCAACGTTGATAAAGAAGGGAACCTCATCTCCTTCCTGACACACGAAAAATACGATGCGAATATGCCGATTGGCCCAACCGCAATCGAGGCGACCTGCGAAGGAACCCTCTTCACGCAATACTTCAGCGGCGGCAAGTACGAAATTCCATCGCTAACAACCCAAATCGATTACGACTCCTACAAATAAAACGAGGTAACAACCATGATTAAGAAAAAACTACTAGTTAATGGACTGATCTTCACATTGGTTTTCGGCGTCGCGGCCGGAGGAACCTATTTCTTGGTCCCGCAGCGCATCATCGAAGGGGAAGGCGGAAACGAAATCGGCGATGTCGAGCCCGACGATCCAGCTATCGAAACGGGCATAGAGAGGCTAATGAACTCGACCGTCGCTTCTTTGACAAGCGGAATCGAGGTGGATTTCAGCAAACTCCGCGTCGATATCGCAGGCAAAGACAACAACCCGCTCTATACGAACCACCTTATCGCGGATGACGCAAACCTAATGTTCTCCATGGGCGAGCTTTCCGTTCACGGCATCAATCTATCTTTGGAAGCCCCTGTCGCTTACCAGGTCGGGGCCGTGACCAAAAACCGTGGGCTCGACCTCAAATTGATCCAAGATAATGTCTACTTTGATATTTATAACGCGGATAACGTGGACAAATGGGATTTTAAATACCACGTCTCCACCGCTACCATCGACGTCCCTGACGCAGGAGTCGATGAGCATACAGGCGGCACGTTCATCTATGAAATGGGCGAACTCTCCTGGGTCCTCGAAGACATCTTGGACGTTT
Source organism: uncultured Bacillota bacterium (assembly GCA_946623775.1). GTDB lineage: Bacteria > Bacillota_I > Bacilli_A > RFN20 > CAG-826 > Alloenteromonas. The sequence continues at coordinate 23,084 of CAMORJ010000004.1, forward strand.
TGACCGAAGGCGGAGTCCAAATCAGCCTGCCGTCTCTTTCTTCCTTGATCAAAGGCGATGACGCCGCCGAGCAGGAAGAAAGCCAAGAGGAGCAAGAGGAACAAGAAGAAAAATCCGGAATCGATCTCGATGCGATCATGGCGTCCATGGATTCCATGCAGGAATACCACCTCGACAACAACGCTTGCCACTACTTCGTTTGGAATCTCGAGATCAGCGATGAATTGACTTTGCCGCTTGGATTGAAGGCCAACGGGAATTACAACCTTTCCGGAATTGATTTCCCTGCCAAAAACGTCTCGGAGGATTCAACTTCCTACGCCGCTTTGACGCAAGGCGAATTCCAGTTCCCCAATTCCACCATCTCCATCTCGGTGTCCGCTGATGTTAAGACTTCCAATTCCGAGCTTGTCTGGTCCATCCCCGACGATGCCGCTTCCTACCGCGATCTCTCCGATTCTCTTGGCCTATTCAAAGGCATCGCCGCTTTGGCAGCCACTCCGAAATTCGGAATCGACGGCAACATCTCCATCAACCATCACGTCGAAGGCGAGGATGCGACTGAGACGACCCTTGCCCAAGACGAAATCGATGAGACGGCGAATATCGCATTGAATGCCGACGTCGACTTCTCTTCCTATAAGCTCAACGCTCTCTCCGTCGGCTTGGATATCTCCACAGCCGAGGATGAGAACACCGTATACTCCACCGGATTAAGCGCAAAGATGTTCGGCGACGAGGAAGGCAACGAAGCCTACGTCAACGTCGGAAACGTTTTGAAAGCGCACGCAACCAAATCCACCGTCGACGCCTTGATGGGCAAAATCAAAGGCAGCAACGAGAACGACCAGGAAGGCCAAGCCCAAGAGCAAGTCGCCGAAGAGTCCACCTCCGCGCTTCTCGACACCATCAAGAAAATCGAATCCATCAACAACATCCTTGATTCCGATATGGTCAAGGGCATCAAGGAAGGCCATTACGAATGGGCCCTCGACTTGCTTGACGTCTTCCGCAACGACGACAATCTCATCGAAGTCGTCCTATCCTTCGCGCCGCTTGGCATCGTCGGCAAAGCATCTGTGACCCTCGATGGCCGCGAGAACAAATCGCTTTTGTCCATCTCCATCGAAGATCTGACCTTTGCTTCTTTGACCGTCAACGCGGATATTGTCCTCACAGACTTCGCCGACGTCACGGTGACCGAAGAAGAGCAATCCGAATACATCACCATGACCCATTTGGTTGGCACCGTCGACCAAATCGAAGCCTTCACCAACTCCAAGCAAGGCAAACTCGCCATCAACGCTTCCGTCTTGAAGGAAGGCACCTCCGATGTCGGCGGGCATCTCAAAGGCGTCGAGCTCTCTGGCTCCGCTGCCTTCGATTTGAATGTCAAACAAGCGACCGCGAGCATCAAGCTCGAAGAATACAACACCTCGTGGCGTCAAGACCACACCGTCAACCTGGATTTGACGTCCACCAACGACGGCGACCTCGACAAAGCCCTGTTCTCTTATTCTTCATATAACGAGATCATCGAATCCGACGAGAACAACGACAACCTCTACAACCGCACCAACCCCACCGGCATTGCCAAGGAAGGCTATCAGAATACCGATGGCGTCAAAGGCTATCTCTCCTTAACTTCCATCGGCGAGCTCATTGAAAGCCTCACATCTTTCTTCGGCGAGGCCGATCACCGCTTCTCCCGCGTGATGAAGTCTCTCCAGAGCGAAACCGAAGTCAGCCTCATGTCCAAATTGACCTCCGGCAATTATTTCGCCATCATCGAGCTTCTCGAAGACGGCATCCTCAAAGAGGTCAACAAAGCCGGCGACGTCACGACCTTCGTCGTCAAAGGCTCGACATTCGGAATGAATAGCGACATCAGCATCGCGATCGAATTCAATCCCAACGCCACCGACGAAGAAGGAAACGTGACGGAAGGTGGCATCAAAAACCTCACCATCTCCCTGGCCCTCGGCAAAGAAGAAGGCAAGATGACCAACGTCGAAATCACCCTTGGCAGCATCGAAAGCGAATTGGATGAAAACGATAAGCTCTCTTCCTTCGAGCTTGCCGACTTCGAGGCCGAAACCTTGGAATCCGCAGGATTCGTCGACTACACCTCCATCTTCGATCTCGTCGACTATGCCGTCGGCACCACGATGATCGGCGCCCCCGTCAACGGCGGCGTCTCCACCTTCGCCATTGAGGCTACGGTCTCGCTTGTCCTCGGCGAATATGTCTTCGACGCTTTGAAAGTCAAAGCCGGCGTTTATGTCCATGGCGCGAAAGTCAAAGCCTACCTCGAACTCAATGATCTCCCCGTCGTAAAAGGAATCAACGGACCCGAAGACAGCCATTACTTCCGCTCCTTCGAATATGAAGGAATGAGGGATGTGGCGATGTATTACTACGCGGATGGCTTCAATCCCAAGGGATATTACCTCCTCACCCGCGACTCCACCTATGGTCGCCTCGCCCACGTCAAGGATTCCCTCTTCCTCACCGGCGCAGAATTCAATGAACACCCCGCCGAATATCTCTTGCAGTACCTTATCGGGGTCAATTCCGAATTCTTCAAGGCGGAAGAAGAGCCCGAACAGCCGCAGCAGCAAACCGAAGAGGCATCTTCCTCCATCATCAAGCACGCAATGCATGCGGAAGACTTCCTCAAGAGCTATCTCTATTCCTTCAATAACGGCAACCCGTCCTGGGACATCAATATCGACCTCGGCGCAATGCTAGGCTTATCCTTCCTCGGCGTTGCGAACCTCCATCTCGGCGGCACCAGAGTCGCATATGAGAAAGAAGGCGAAACCGCCTACTTCAAGGGCTTGAATAACCTTTCAGTCGATTTGGGAATCACGCTTGCAGGCAAGCTCAAAGTCTGCTCCGCCTCCGTCGACGCATCCATCACCAACCTCAGCGATGGCGTCTACACCGATGGCTGGGCATTCTATGAGAATACTTTCCAGACCTACTTCTCAAGCGCCGTCCGCGCCAACGGAATCGGTGACTACGGTTACCTCAACTACAACACTTCCAACATGGGAGAACTCGGCTACAACCTTTATTGGACCGCCGGCAATTAAGCTCTATTTCCCCGCAGAAGCCTTTTAAGATATTGGGTTTCTGCGGGGCTTTCCAAGCGCACGCAAAAAGAAAATGGGATTTTTCAGCAAAGCAAAAACGGTATGGATCTCCGCCTTGGCGGGATTTTCCGTTTTTCTTTTCGCGTGCGCGCAAATCAAGCCTACGCTCGCGTTGGTAGATCCTCTGTCCGATGAATCCGATTCCGTTTCGTATTCTTTCGGTCAAGAAGCGATCGCCAAGCAAATCAAGAGCGCTTTTAGAGAAGGCATATCGGCTTCGGCGTCTGGCCATCTGGCTTTTACCGTATCCGGCAAAGAAGCAACCAACACCGTCGAATTGAACGATGCTGCGGTGAACCTGCGCATCGATGGCTTATCTCTAACGGGCATCATGCTGTCTCTGCATGCGCCCATTAGCTACGGAAACAACCATTTCGATTTCGATTTGAGCCTAACCAGGAATCAAAGCAATGAGCCCTATCTCTATTTCTCGGTTGACTCGCAGGAAAACGCTGACCTCAATCACGTCCGCTATAAAGTCAGCCTGGAAAGGTACTTCCCCTATGGAACCTCTTCCGACGAGGCAATCGACGATGAGACCGGAGGGATCCTTTCCTTCTCATACGGCCAATTGGATTGGCTCATTCACGACATCGCTGAAATCTTGACCGGCGAAGGCAGCCCCATCTCCGCCCCAAGCGAGGAAGAGCCAAGCGAAATCTCCACCTCCGACATTTTGGATTCCCTCAACGAGATTGCGCAGACAACCGTTGATGCCGCCCCCTATTTTGTTTGGAATCTCCCAATAGGCGAAAAGACCATACCTTTGGGCTTTGCTAGCGATGCGTCCTACAAACTCACCCGCATCGATTTCCCATCCAAAACAAGCGTGGGGGATTACAAGATTTCGGACGCCTTATCCATTGCGCTTTCTCTCGAGCTTCAGGCCAGCGATGCCCCGCTTTCTTTTGGCCCGAGATATCACGACGGCGCTTATAGGGAGCTGCAAAACAGCGCATCGCTTTTCGAAAAAGTCGCAACATTGGTCACCGAACCTCAATTCGGCCTCACATTCGACGGAAGCCTCCGCAATTATGTCGCGCCGCAGACCAATCCAGACGACCCAACCATCCTCGATCAGGAAGAAATCGATGAGCTATTGAATCTTCGCCTCAACGCGAACGTCGATTATTCATCATACGTCCTCAACGCTTTTGATGGAGACATCGAACTTGGCTACGTCGAAGACAGCGTCGTCGCCAAAACCCAAGAAGCCTCTTTCTACTTCGACGCAGGCGAAGAAGGAATGGGGGCCGAGGCATTTTTCGAGGTAAACCACATCCTCATGGCCAAAGCCACCAAAACCGTTTTGGACGCCTTCATCGCCGACTTGGTCGAAGCGTTTGGGAAAATCGACATCATCGAATTGCTGTTCGGCAGTTTGAAGGACGCGATAGAGAGCCTTCTGTCATCCGCGGCGGTCGAAGGCATTAAGGAAGGCACCTACGATGAGGTCGTCCCGCTTTTGGAATCCATCCAAACGGAAGACAATCTGATTTCGCTGACATTAAATGGCGAGGCCATGTCCCTTTCCGGGCAAATCAAAGTGACCTTGGACGGAAACGAAAACAATTCGCTCGTATCCGTGGAGTTCACCGACTTCTGCATCGACTCTTTCTACATCAACGGCACCCTGTCCATCGCGGATTATGAGGCACCGGCCATCGAGAATCCCGAGGATTATCACGAAATGACCCATCTGCAAAGCGTGGAAGAGCAAGTCGTGGGCATCCTCCAAAACGAATCCGCTTCTTTCGAATTATCGGGGCATCTATATAAACTCGGGCAAAATGAGAAAGACGTCACAGGGCAGCCGCAGGGCTTCGATTTCTCCGGCACCGCTCACATCGACGTGGAGAATAAGCGCGGAGCAGGCGAATTGACTTTCACCGATCGCAAAGACGAATACCGCAACGACCATCACCTCAAAATCAATGTCCAAGGGCCCGAAGGCGAATCCGAGGAGGACAACTACACCGCCTCCTATACTTCCGGCGTAAACAACATGCTCGTCACCTATGACTCCCGCAACGACTCGCATCCAAGCGGCGAGAACCGCACGGATCCGAAATCGAGCCCCCTCGCGGCCAGATTCTCCATACACTCCCTCAACGACATAATCGATCTCGTCAAAGGGTTGCTGGACAGCGAAGATGACCGCTTCAAGAGGCTCTTCTCCTCCTTCTCCCAAGAACAGGCGACCGATTTGATTTCGGCGATTTCCAGCAAGCAGTACTTCAGTTTGTTCAAGTACGACCTCATCGAGGAAGCGAACCTTGGGGCGAATAAGTCGACCATCAAAATCCCCGGCTCCTTATTGGGTCAGACAAAGCCCTTGCAGATCGAGATGGAATATTACCCCGAGGATTCCCTTAACAAAGGCATCAAAACGCTGAACGTCCTCGCTTATTTGGATGCGGAAGACGATGATGGCAATGCAGTGGAGCGCGAGCTTTACATCAGCATTTCCTCTATCGCCACCCCCGTCGATCCCAGCGGTTTGGAAATCCTTTCCGCGGATTACGCGTCCAATCCATCCTCCTATATGGATTTCTCCAGCCTGTCGCCGCTTTTGGATTATCTCTACGGCACCGCAACCTTAGGCGAGACTGAGACAAGCAAAGCGTCAACCTATCAGTTGGAGGGAACCATCGCCGCAAGCCTCGGCTCATTGGATTTGAAGAAAATCGAAGTCAAGTTCTACGCTTACGTCAACGGAGCCACCACGAAATTGCACGCCCAGCTGAGCAAAATCCCGGTTATCTCAGGATTCACCGACAGCGGTTCTCTAGGCATCGGAGCGATCGGAAACGTCTTGCTCAACCAAAGGCAAACGGACATCTATTATTACGCCGACGGAGCCAACAAAGACGGCACCATCCTCATGATGAGGAAGGATGTGTATAGCAAAGTGTTCTGGAAGGATACCTATCTTTCCTATGCCTGCATGAGCGGACGCGAAATCCGCTCGGACATCGCTGGCTGGCTTGTTTCCTATGCGCTTGGCATCAACATGAATGCCTTCACCTCCGACAAAGACAAAGCAAAGAAATCTCCCCACGCGGAAGACATCATTGAGAGCTTCTCATTCGCTTCCGGACCGAAATGGAGCGCGACCATCAATTTAGGCGAGGCGCTTGACACAACCGCGCTTGGGACAACCTCTTTGACGATTTCCGGCTTGACCTGCAAGAAAGGAACGAATACTTGGAAAACGCTATCGTCCCTCACTGCTTCAGTCCCTGTCCAACTGCTTGGGCTTGATGTTCTAAGCCTTAACGTCAGCCTATCCTTGAAGAACGTATCGGCCACAAATTACAGCGACGGCTGGACGAATAACGCTTCCAGCTATAATTCCAATTTCAACGATGGCAAATCGTCTTATGCCCGTAACCCGCTATATAACGGCAGTAGCGTCGCGGCCAACTATTATAAGGACAACAAAATTTGAACTTGATGTTCCCAAGGTCTAAAATAGCAACGCAATGGAAAACCTGGCTACGATAGTAGGCAAAAACATCGCCTCCCTCCGCAAGGCAAGGGGGCTTACCCAGCAAGAACTCGCGCAGGAAATCAATTACAGCGATAAATCGATTTCGAAATGGGAGCTCGGCTATGCCGTCCCATCTTTGGATATCTTGATGGACATTGCTGCATTTTTTAATGTCACCATCGATTATCTGACGCAAGAGCACTCCCCGGAATCGATCGATGAAGCGGCCGCAACCAGCGAGAAAATGAAAATCGACCCGAACAGGCCGATCATCATCGCCCTGACCATGATGGTCATCATATTGGTGGGCCTATCGATTTTCCTGGCTGCGGTTTTTATGAGAAAAGACCCAAACGCCCCACTGCCATGGTCGATCTTTTTTTGGATCATTCCTGTGTGCTGCTTCTTGGCCGCTCTGGAGGTCAAACACTTCTACCACAACAAGCTGTGGTTCGTCTCCCTTCTGAGCGCATTCGTATGGTCGTTGCTTCTATGCTTCTGCTTCCAGTATGCATTCTATAACCAAGTCAGGGAGAACATCTGGTTCATCTTGACCGTTGGCATACCTGTGCAAGTCATCTTCATCCTGTTCCAAAAGATACAGCCAAAACAATAAACAAAGAAGGGGCACGGCCCCTTTTTCAATCCGATTCTTTTGTTTCAATTAGCGGCGAATTCAATTGAGATGACGTACATGGCGTATTTACTGAGATTCGCCAATTTGAAATACCCTTCCATATCAAATTCGAATACACGTACCCCTTCTTTTTCGCTAACAGAAGGTGTTTTCTCGATGGTGGGATCCTCGCTTTGCCCAGCATAGAACGTTGGCACGCCGCTGAAATCATCGCCGTTGTATGCGCGGATTTTGATGCCCATGGAGACATGGCAGGACGAGAAAGCGGATTTCGAATAGATATAGCTCTCATACTTCTTCATTTGAATGGTTCCGTCCCATTCGCCGTGACCTGGTTGGATATAGTCGCCGAAGAAAGAAACGGTTTGCCCATCGCTTCTAGTTGCCTGGAATGGGTAATCGTTCAAATACTGGCTTTGCTGGGTGGAAATCAATAAGTCGCTATTCAGGGTCAGCGTCCATGATTCCGCAGGCTCCTCTTTTTCCGAAGTGGAGCTAACGGCTGAGGACGTTGAAGATTCTTGCGAAAGAGTTGATGATGATTCCGAAGATGGCGCGGACGAAATGGATTCGCTAGATGCAACCGAGGAAGGCGCTTCCGTGCTGTTGCTATTGTAATCGGTGGATTTCGTTTCGCCGCATGCAACTAAGACAAACGCGGAGCCGAGCAATGCCACGAGTAATTCTTTTCTCATGAATGAATACCCCCAATAACGCATCGATTATACTCTTTTGCGAACGCGCGCGCATTTTCATGCGCATATATAGTGCAAAAAACGAAATGGGTGCTATGATTGCCCCGTGTCACGAAAGGAGACTCATTATGAGTAAAACATCTTGGGACCTCTCCCCGTTCTTCAAAAGCGAAGAAGAATTCCTTGCCGCCCTTGAAGAATTTAAGAAAATCCCACCCATCATCGCCTCTTATGCCGGGCAATTATCAGACGAAGAAAAGCTGAAAGAATACTTCCGCCTGAACAAGAGGATGAACAAAGACTTGGCGCGTCTATATTATTTCGCCTCCATGCGCAGCGACCTCGATAAGAAAAACGTCGCCAATGCAAGCGATCTCAGCAAAGTGCAAATCGCCTTGCGCGATTTAGGGGAAGCCGCAAGTTTCGAAGAACCGGAACTCCTATCCCTGGGGAAAGAAAAGCTGGACGCCTTCATTGCCAAATACCCCGAATTCCAAGAGTACGCTTTCTCCATGGAAAAACTATTCCGCGGGCAAGCGCATGTTCTCACTCCAGACAAAGAGAAGCTTTTGTCGTCTTTCTCGGCCGTCGTAAGCGAATCCAGAAATCTGTATTCCGTGCTTTCCATCGCCGATAGGAAACCCGCCAAAGCGACTTTGAGCGACGGAAGCATCGTCGATGTCAATCAAGCAAACTGGAGTTCGCTCGTCGCCAAAGCCAAATCGCCTGAAGACCGTCAGAAGATCTTCGAAACCCTATACGCCTACTATGACGAGCACAAGACAACCTACGGGGAGATCTACAATCTTTCCATGCAATCCCAGCTCGCTTCCGTTAAGGCGCGCGGCTATAAATCCATATTGGATTTGCATCTGTTCCATAACGCGATTCCCGAGGACGTTTTCCATAATCTCGTGGAGGTCGCAAGCCAAAACGCCGAACCCCTGCATGAATATTACGAGCTCCGCCGCAAATATTTGGGCTTAAAGAAGCATCGTTCATACGATCGTTTCATCCAACTCGCCGAGCCAAAGAAAAAATACACTTATGACGAGGCCAAAGACCTCTTCTTTGCCTCCATCGCCTCTTTCCCAGAGGACTTCCAGGCCAAAGCGCACGAAGTATTGAAAGATGGATACGTCGATGTATATCCCGCCGAAGGAAAACGCTCTGGCGCCTATTCTAACGGCGGCGATGATTTCCACCCCTATATCCTCCTCAACTTCAACGGAGAGCTTGACGACTGCTTCACGCTTGCGCACGAATCCGGTCACTCCATCCACACGCTTTATTCCGAGGAATCTCAGCCGACGCTATTGCAGGATTACACCATCTTCGTTGCGGAGATCGCCTCTACATTCAATGAGCATAATCTCTTGGACTACCTGCTTAAATCCGGGACGCTGTCCAAAGAAGACAAGATTTTCTTGCTCCAAAAGTCCATCGACGAAATCATGAGCACCTTCTACCGTCAAACTTTGTTTGGGCAGTATGAATACGAAATCTCAAAGCTCGTAGAGCAAGGCGAGCCGATCGACTTCCAAGTCTTATCTGCCAAGATGGTGGAACTATACAAAATCTATTATGGAATCGACATCGAGGAAGAAGGGCTCAAGCCACTCGTATGGGCTTATATCCCCCACCTCTTCAATTCCCCCTTCTATGTATATCAATATGCGACTTCGTTCACTTCGTCTATGCTGATTTACGAAAGGGTCAAAAATGGAGAGCCCGGCGCATTTGAGCAGTATCTAAATCTGCTGCGTTCAGGCGGAAGCGATTACCCCGTGGCTCAAGTCAAAGCCGCAGGCGTCGACCTAACGACGAAAGAACCATATCTAGCCGTTATCCGCCGCATGAAAGAGCTTGTTGCCGAATTGAAAGAGTTGCTCGAAGAATAATCAAAAACTCGTTCCGAAGCCCGGAACGAGTTTTCTTATGCTTATTTTTCCCTTGCCTGACGCTTTTTGCCGCGTTGAATGGCTTTGGCGACTTCAGGCGAAACAGGCTCGTCTTCGCCGACGGTGATCAACGGAACTTCGACGACATTGCCCTTTGAGTCAACCGCTTTAACCGTCCTTGCGGGAGCAGGCGATGATTGCCTTCCCGCCTCAAGCGCGGCTTGTATTGCCTGCTGGTCTGCGCGCAAAGCGTCGAATTGCCCCGAGAAATATAAATAATCCAGCTCATCGCCTTTGGCACGACCATAGGAGTCGATGATATTTTCCCTCATCCTGCGGTATGTATCGGGGTCCATGGCCTGATTCATTCCCGGGACGGCGTGATCTTCGTATAGCAAGCGGACCATGGCATCGTAATCGCGATTGATCCACATTTTGCGGAATGACTTCTTAAACGCCCTCTTTTCTTTGCCATTAAGCTTTCTCAGCATAAGGCTTCGACGAGAATAGATTGGGGAGAAGCGACCATGGATCAACGGATCGAACCAAGAGAACATCCCTATCAACAATCCGAAACCATAGAAAGTGATTTCCGAGAACAAAATTATGAGTCGCACTATGTTGTGCACAGCGGGCGTATTATCTCCGAATATCGTAGGGAAGAAATGGAGGAAAACGTATTTAAATAGACCCGCCACCAATGCAACAGATCCGGCCAAAACAAGAAAAACCAGGAGGGGCGTGTATCCTTTTTTGCGCTTTTTCATCCATAGAACGAGGATGAAAGCGAGCAAGCCGCCAGGAACTCCCAAGATAGCCCAGCCACCAGCAACGATGAACCTGTTGATCGTCAAGACATATACCCAGTTGTCAGTAAAAGCGACGGTCAGCTTAAATTGAGAAGCGAAGTTGATGAACGGCTGATAATACCTTGCTAAGCCATAGGAAAGGAAGGCAGCAAAGCATAGAAGGAAAACAAAAATGCCCATAACGGGGATGGCAACCCGATTTCGCGACGGCCTGCCGTCCTCGAGCAATTTCTCTGTGACCATTGCCATGATTGAAATACCTGGGTAAAGAAAAATTTTATTTTCCTTTAACAATCATGCAACCGATTGGGCAAAATGACAAGGGTTTTAGGCTTTCTCAAGACGGCAATAAGAAGTAAAATTAGAGACGAGGTAATCAAATGAAAGACCACAAGATACTTATCGCTTATTTCTCTCATGGAGGAGAGAATCTCGTCGATGACGAAATCATCGATATCGGCCCAATTGGGAACACCAAGAAAGCCGCCCAGGAATTAGCTTGTCAGCTAGAGGCTTTGGGATACAAGCCCAACTTATTTGAAATTGACGCTCTCATCCCCTACCCCGTCAGCTACGACGAGACCAACGCTAGGGCAAGGCAGGAAAAAGAAGATGGGGCGATGCCATTGATAAAAGATGGTCCGAACAACTACGAACTTTACGATACTATTTTCCTCGGCTATCCGAACTGGTGGGGAACCGCTCCTGCGCCCGTTTTCTCTTTCTTGCGCGATCATCAGACTAAAGGAAAGACGCTGGTTCCGTTTGTCACTCACGGCGGGCAGATGTTTATGTATTCCCTGGACGACATCAAAAGCGCGGCGCCGGAAGCTGAAATCAAAAAAGGATTCGCTATCGCGGCCGCATACCTATCCGCAGCCCCGAGCGTAATAAAGGGTTGGCTAGAATCCAACAAAGACTACTTTGAATAATAACAAAGAAGGCACCTAGAAGCGCTTAAACGCATACACGGGTGCCTTCTTTTAATTTTTTTCGGAATCACTGAACCGAGAAATAAACCTGCGTAAGACGTTCTTCCATGGTCAGATATAAATCCATCTGATTCTCTTTTTCGCGGCCTCGCATCAAGGCGACAACTTCCTGTCGAATATCGTTTGCCTCTGGAACCAAATGATAGCCAGCTTGCACATAGTCTTCGATTGAGGAAGACAAGGAACATAGATATGGAAGGTGCTTATACGCTTCTTCGCGTTTGGAGATGGAATGAGCGAAGGCACAATAAAGAATCGCCATATCGCACATGGGCGAATTTTCTTCTGGGAATGGATAAACTATATCGGTTTCTTCGGATTGAACCCGCCTCAATTTGTAAAGCTCATAGGCTTTGTATGGCAGAACAGATAACAACTCTTGCTGCATATACATCTCATCGAGAAGGCCATACAAAAATGCAAATACCTCGTAAAAGCCTGGCGCTTGCGCTTCTCTCCCAACCTTCGATATGAAATCGTCTTCAATCAAGCGAACCAAAACACCAAATCGTCCTGCTTCGGACAAAATGTCCTCTTCTTGCATGGGTGTTAGGAGTGTATCTTCCATATCTATAAATGAATTTTAAGCGAAATGTGCAAAGTTTCCACTATTAATTCAGCAGCAAGTAATCATTGCATTTGATGCGCCGAAGAAAAAGCCCGCATTTTAGCGGGCCGGTCGTAATATCATTGCTTGACTTTGACTTTTGTAAAGAAAGGCTGGACCCTAAGTTGGGCTTCTCCGGTATAAACAGGAATTTTAGTAACGCCTTTTTTATTTAGCGACGGCATGCGGAATCTGCCTTGGACGATTCCAATGATGTCGGCTTGCATATGATTGTCCACGGATCCTTCGGGCAGTTCCATGGTAAACTGCTTTCTCATTCTGTCGCCGCCTTGGTTGCGAGCGCCGATAACATGAGACTTCTTTTCCGCTTTCGCGTCCACCAGGATAAAGCCAAACCACGCATCCGGATCCGTGATATTGGTGATGTCAAAACCAACTTTGACCAAGAATATTTTGCGTGTCCTATCATGAACTACTTCCGGATCCACATATAAAGAAATGCTGGTGTTGCCGATTGTTTTGCTGACGGTTGTGCCAGCGCCAGCGCCAATTTTATCGTAATCGATTCGGAGATACGCTTCGTTGAAACCGTCGTATTTCAGCGCTGCAGCAAGTTTGGAAACCATCAGATTGTAAAGCATCGTCCCGGCTTGGACGGAATAGTACTCCTCATCCTCGAAATAATAATGGATGCGGCCGAACAATTCCGCCTGTTTGGTTACATAAAGGAGCAAATAACGCAGGGAGCCTTCCAAATCCAAAAGGCTGGCTTTCGGGGACAGGATGCATGCATTCACAACTCCGGCCAAATAGCAGATGTGCGAGGCGAGAGTCGACTTGAATTTCTCCAGTGCGCCATCGCAGGAATACTGAATGAGCGCATTCAAATTGCCGACGGCCTTCTCGCCTTTCAAGAGCAGTCCAAGAGATTGGTCTGTTGAGTCACTTTTGACAATCATGGCTAAATTATAACCCAAACAGGCATGTTGTCATTCTATATTCTCTTAAAGAATAGGATTCTTCGAGCGTTCAAAACATGCGAATGCTAATATAGTTTCATGGATCCACATGAGATTGCGCATATAAAAGAGTTGTCCAGCGTGGCCTTGGAAAAAGGGTTTTTGACAGCTAGTCATTTTCTAAGGCCGGAAGAGATCGACGATGTGAGGGCATTGCATCTGAACAATGTCATTTTCATCGGTGGGCACGACGATTATGAACGTGGCATCGCCGTATTTTTACCAGACTATTTGTCCGCGGCGGAGGCCATGAAAAACGAAGCCGAGGACAATCAGCTAATTTGCTGCATGAAGATTGATGTATTGGGCGGAAGGTTTGCAGGAAAGCTTACGCATCGCGATTTTCTTGGCGCGATTCTATCGCTTGGGGTAAAACGTGAATTCGTTGGGGATATTCTTTTCGACAAAGGAATCGCTTACGTTTTCGTTTTATCCTCCATTGCTCCCGAAATAGAAAACGGGCTGTCGCAAGCGAAGCACGAGAAACTCTCCGTTGAACGCATCCCCTGCTCCGACTGCCCCGCAAAAGTCGTTTTCACGAAAAAGGAGCTACCCGTGTCATCGTTAAGACTCGATTTGGCAGTTGCATCAGCCTTCCATTTGTCGAGAGAAGAAGCAAAGCGAACCATTGAAGGCGGATTGGTAATGGTGGGCGGTTTGGAAAGAATAGAGCCATCAACCCCTCTCAAAGAAGGAATGCGAATCTCGCTTAAAGGGCACGGCAAATTCATTTATTCGGGAGTAACTGGGCAATCCAAAAAAGGTAAAACGATCATTGAAATCGCTATCTATAAATAATCGTTTTATTGATGGTCCCGTTGTCGCATAATGAACCCATGAATTTTGAAACAGTGGTTTTTGATTACAACGGGACCTTAATCGACGATACCGATTTGTGTCATGAGCTTTTGAATAAGCTTCTGACCCTTAGGGGGCACCCGACCGTTACCAGAGAGCGCTATCTTGATATATTCCAATTCCCTATAAAGTCATATTATGTGGCGGCAGGTTTCGATTTCGCCACCGGGCGTGACGAATATGAGCCGTTGGCGAGGATCTTTACCGATGACTATCTGGCCCGCTATCCGAAAGAATGCCATTTATTCGATGATGTAATCTCTAGTTTTCAATCGCTTAAAGGAAAAGAGCTTCTGGTAATTTCGGCAACAGACCAACAATATCTGGACGAAGAGCTGAAACATTACGGCATCTGGGAGTATCTAACCGCCGCAGTGGGAATCAAAGGGATTGAAATCAATTCAAAATTAAAAGAGGCCGTATCTTATTTTTCTAATCATCCGCACGATATGGAAAAAGTTCTTTTCGTCGGAGACACCGACCATGATGTGGAAGTGGCCAGAGCCATCGGGGCAAGGATTGCTTTGATTTCGAGGGGCCATCAATCCATAGAAAGACTTCAAAAAGCCAAACCAAACTTTATTTTCGGGTCAATCGAAGAAATGGTTAAAAACCTGTTTTAATTTTCAAACAATCCGTCAATCTTCTTAAACTCACCGAGGAGCTCTTCCTCGGTTTTTTGTTGAACCAAAAGCGAGTGTGCAAGGTCAATGTATTCCTGCTCGGGATTCTCACGAAGAACGGAAATCTCTTTTTTTATAAATTCGATAGTTTCAGAGTTTGGAGGAAAGCGATCATTCTCATCGTGAGAAAGAAGGAAGAAAACGTTCGCGATAGGCTCGGCAGGAAAATCAATGACTTCATTATTTGATGAGGAAATTTGATTCTTTAAAGTCAATTCAAGAATCATTTCGTTCATAGCATTGAATTCATTCTTGGAAAGATCGGCGTCTGACAACAAACAGGCAGCCGCATGGTAAGCAATCCTTTTGTCATCAAGTTGCAAATCGAGTCCTTCGCGCTGATCCGCGATGCATTGAATTAAAGAGGAATAAAGTTTTATGAGTTCCATATCGTTTCTCCAGTTTCCATTCACGTTGTCGAACATAGCAGTTTTTGAAGATAACAGCCACATCAAATATGCAACGAATTTATAAAAGGCAAAAAATGGAAAATTACTTCTTTTTAGGCTCTTTTATTATTGACGCAATTTGACGCTTTTTATCATAGTCCAATTCATCGCTTAAAACTGCCGATAAAATGTTTTTGTCCATCGGAGACAAAGAACCAATATCAATCGAAATGACGTTCGATGAAGCGAGCCTGGCTTTTACTAACGAGGACTTATAACGAACCGCATTCGGATAGTTGGAGATTAGCAGACCATCCAACGACGCGGGGATATTCCTAAGCCCACGTTCAATCTCGGAAAGATACGCAGGAGACAGACCAAGCTTGGCAGACATCATCCGGAGGCTATCTCCAGATTCAATACGAATCCTCATCAATAATTCGCCGTATTTTGTAGGTCCTTGAATAGCCATGCAAATATAGTAATACAAATGCGTTTTGTTCACAAGTTGTAAACGGAGTTCTCAGGTGTTTTTCGGTGTTGGAAAAAACACAATTTATGACCGACTATCAAACTTTATGTCCAATGAGTAATCGACAAATTGTTGAGCATAGATTTTGGTTAAATAAAGCAAAGCACAACACACTATTAGCCCAAAATAATGAATTAAAGAAGTAAGAGAAAAGGTCAAAGAATTGCCGAACAAGCAGAGAAGGAATAAACGTTAAAACACGGCTTAGACACAAGCTGGCTTGAATGCTAGTTCTCCATTAGAATCCAGGTTTTAGGATCTTGCGTGTGGAAGGATTCATAACAAATTGTCATTCCAGATCATCTGTCACGATTACCTTGCTGTAGCTAAAATAGACATGAAGAATCCAATCGATGAACCGTCATTATTAGGTTGGGGTATTTAGCAACTCCCATTTTAGTTATGCATTAAAGTATCAGGCGATTCATAATCTCAGCAATGGTTTTAGTTGACAATATTTCTTGTATTATTTTTTTTGAAATTGTCGGATCGAACATCTAAAAGTCAAATATATAGCTTTGCTCCAGTTTGTCCATCTTTTGTAAACAGATAATTTGAGCTTTATGATTAATTATTAAACTTATTTTACGGAAAGTTTATCCGATAGAAAGTCATTTATATATCAATGCTGTACATTTTTTGTAAACAAATCTTGATTTTGATTTTTCTTAGTTTTATTGACTTTCTTTTCCCGCCATTTTTTTCTGGTGAAATATGTATCTACGAAAATATATTCGATATCCTGCATCTTTTCCGATATTTCTCCCAAAAATCGTTTATCCGCTCCATTTTATACAATGTATAGTAATCTTTGGTTTTATTATGTATATCCGAATTTTCTACATCACTTTTATTCCTGGCTGTCTAGGTGCATTCATTTTCCCAATCAAAGGCACTAAAAAAGCGGTCATTTGATGCAATGCCGCTTTGATTCATTTGATTGAGTTTCCTTCTTAACTATCGTGAAACAACGCCATTGCGGATTCTAACGTCGCCAGCTCATCAGAGAACGCAGATGCGCTTCCTGCGCAGCATGCAAACCGAGCGCACTCCTCATTGGGCCACCCCTTAATCATCCCGTATAGATATCCTGCAACCGTTGAGTCGCCTGCACCCACAGAGTTTACAAGCACTCCTTTCGGAGCTTCAATTCGGTAGTCTTCGCCGCTGTTGTTTCGATAATAAAGCCCGTCAGCTCCCAAACTAACAATGACGTTTTCGGCGCCTGCCGTTATAAGTTCCTGAGCCGCGGCCCTCATTTCATCTTCGGTTTGGATTCTTCTGCCTAATGTTTCTTCAAGTTCTTCTATGTTCGGCTTTACGAGGAATGGGCCATGTTTTAGGGCTTGCAATAATCTTTTGCCGTAAGTGTCAACGATAAAACGTATTCCCCTCAGTTTCAGACTTGCCAGAAGATGCAGATATTGATCGTCGGTCATCGTTTTGGGGTATTTCCCACAGAAACAGACAATGTCACCTTCTTTGTATCGAAGCAGTTTTTCAAATAATTCTTCGATATCTTGCTCCTGGTAAACTGGCCCAACGCCATCGATTGCGGTCTCTGAAGGGGAAGCGATTTTCCAGTTGACTCTGGTAATCCCTTCAACGCGCACAAAATCGGTATTGATGCCTTCATTGTGGAGATAATCCAAGATAAAGTTCCCGGTGAAACCTCCTAGAAATCCGGTTGCCACCGAAGGAATTCCGAAATTATTCAGCACACGAGATACGTTGATTCCTTTTCCGCCCGGCAGAATCTTTTCTTTGATGGCCCTGTTGATTTCGCCTTCGCGAAAAGAATCTAAATCAACGATGTAATCAACTGCCGGAGAGCAAGTTACTGTAACAATCATATGAACAATGATATCAAACCTACGAGCCTTTGGGCTTTTTCCTTTTCCGGATGCCAGTAATAATAATGGTCACGATCAATACAATTAGATTAACCATAACTATGACGCCACCGACGTGGAGCGAAATGGAAAAAGCCAAAAACAAACCCACAATCGCGCTGGCGAGCGAACAAACGATTGCAAGGATGTTTGTCATGAAGTTGGATTTGCCTCCACGCAGCGCGCACGCAACCGGTATTGAGATAAAGCTGCTCACGAGCAAAGACCCGATTGTGTTGCTTGCCGCCGCAACGATCATCGAAGTAATGACGGTGTCAATCAGAGAAAGCGGAACGACCTTTACGCCATTGGCTTTAGCTTCAATCTCACTATAAGAAAGAAGCATATTCGAACGATAAAAGAGTATTTCGTAAACCAGTCCAGCCGCGCAGATCGCCCCCAAAGCAATCACCTGATCCCAACTAACGGTAAACAGCGAGCCAAACAAATAGGACTCGAACCTGCTGGATGAGGAGAAATTGCCGAGAATGCCGGTCAAACCCAAAGAAAAGCTCAGGATGATCGTAAGAGATAATTCAGAATACTTCGGGAATTTCCTTCGAATCGCTTCAATCAGAATGGATGCGATTGCCGAAAACACGATTGCCCACACCATCGGCAAACCTCCGCTGATAAGGCCTATGGCAATACCAGCCAAAGAGGTATGGCTCAAAGTGTCCGCAATCATCGACGCGCCTCTTCCTGCGAGCCTTACGCCAACCAAAGGAAGGACCAAGGAGAGAATCGCCACGATCAATAAAGCGCGATTGAAAAACGAAAAAGAGAAGGCATCGAATGGATTCATGATATCCAAGAGGGAAATCATTCCAGAGCCTCCGTTAAATCCGAGGAGCTTAGTAGCATTTTTTTGCATGGCTCCCCATATTCTTCGATATGATGGCTAACCACGATGATGGTCATGCCATGCTCTTTGTTCAAGTGACTTAAGATGTTTCGGATGTCTTCTCTGCTCGATTCATCTATTCCGGTGTCAGGCTCATCGAGAAGGAGCAAATCAGGCTGCGTAATCAGGCATTTAGCCAACCTTGCTTTTTGCTGTTGCCCGCCAGATAGCTCATCGAGCCTTCTGTATTTCAAATCCGTTAGTTTGAAAACGGCCAGCCAGTCATCCACTTTTTGCCAATCAATAGTCTTCATGAACGAAAATGGACGATTCTTTATGCCTAGAGACACAATTTCCCTGACGTTTAGCGCAAAGGAAGAACGTTTATCGGCATCCAATTGAGAAAGGTAGCTAATTCGAGGAGCGGAAACGGTAATCGAGCCTTTGTCGGGCTTGGCAATGCCCGCAATCAGTTTCAGCAACGTTGATTTTCCGATGCCATTTGGACCCGAAAGGATATAGTAGGCACCTTTATCGACGGAGAAAGTCAGGTCCGAAAAAACACGATTATCGTCGTCGTAATGATAATCCAGCCCATTGGCGCTTAGGATTGTCTCATTTAATCTAGACATTCCTTCAGAACCTCCAGATTTTCGCGCATGATTGAAAGGAAATCCTCTCCTTTTTCATAATTACCATCGTCAACGCATTCGTAGCAAGAGAGTTCCCGATATTCAACGGAATAATCTCTTTTCGCAAGTTCGGATACAACGGTTTGGACAAATCCGGGAGAGTCCAATTCCTCCAAAAACAGATAGCGTACCCCGTTATTTTGAATAAAATCGACGATTTCCTTTAGTCTAGAAGAGCTTGGTTCATGATCGGCCAAGTCGCCAATCCCAACCTGGGTCAATCCGAAATCGGAAGCCAAATATCCAAACGCCTCGTGGCTGGTGACTATATAAGGGGATTCTAAAGCGCCATCTTCGAGGGCCTCGGTATAAGAGGCTTCCACTTTATCAAAAGCCGTCAAAGCCTCCGAGAGATTGGCTTTGTAGTAGTCGGAATTTTGTGTATCGAGCTCACAGATTTTATCAGCGATGTCTTTTAGCATCTGTTTGTCTCTTTCGAATGAGAGCCAGGCGTGAGGATCTTCTTGCCCGTCTTGGACGATGAACTTTACGTTTCCTGTGATTTCAAATTTTGCTTTAGGCTTCAGATTTTCTGCCCATGGATCGATGCCATGCCCAAATGTCAGAAGAAGATCAGACGATTCGATGAACGCCATCT
>CAMORJ010000005.1 GCA_946623775.1 uncultured Bacillota bacterium
AAAGGAATATGCCTTCCTATTGGAAGAGCCTAAGCCAATTCCCGCTCCAGAGCCTGAGCCAATTCCCGCTCCAGAGCCTGAGCCCGAGCCTGAAGAGCCGGAAGAAGAGGAGCCCGAAGAAGAGGAGCCGGAAGAAGAGGAAGAGCCAGAGGAACCCGCCCCTCAGCGTAAGCCTGTTTCCGATGCGGCGCAGACCGCTTCCGTTATTCTGACCGAGGTCGGCGGCAGCAAAGTCGCGATCATCAAGGTCGTTCAGTCCATTACGAACCTCGGTTTGATGGATGCCAAGAGGCTTGTCGATTCCCTTCCGGCGACCATCGTAGAAGGCGTTTCGGTCGAAAGAGCCGAAGACATCAAGATGCAGTTAACCTCCGAGGGCGCCAGAGTAAAGATCGTGCTCGGCGCAGCAGCAGAGGAAGAAGAAATCATCGAGGAAGAGGAAATCGAAGAAGACGTTCCCGAAGAGCCCGAAATCGATGAAGAGGAGCCCGAAGAAGAGGAAGAAGAATCCTTTGCCGGCCCCGCTTCCGATGATTCCGACTTTGAATTCGAGCCAAATGATGATGGATATTCCATCGAATATTATATGGGCGAGGAAAGCACCGTCACCATTCCGAGCGTTCACGACGGGCAGCCCGTGACCGAAATCTCTCCAGGCGCATTCAAAATCTGCGGAATGGAGAAAATCATCGTTCCCAATTCCGTCAAGCGCATCGGCAAAGAGGCTTTTGCTTATTGCCGTAATCTCACGAGCGTCGAAATCCCTTCGTCGGTCGAAGAAATGGGCAAAGGCGTGTTCTCGAAATCCCCTGAAGTCAAGATCACGGTCCATTTAGCCTCCGAGCCAGGCGGATGGAATTCCGAATGGAATCCAGACGATAGGCCGGTCACTTGGAAGAAAGGGTCTGCCCCCTCTACCCCATCTACGCCGAAAGGAAGGAAACCCGCATCAAAACCAGCCGCTGGAACCCGTAAGCCAACTGCCCCGAAGCCTGATGAAAAGCCCACCCCAGGATTGGAATTCGAAACCATCGCCGGCGGGTATGCGGTCAGCTACTATTTAGGCGAAGACAAAGAAGTCACCGTTCCTTCCTACTATGAAGGCAAGCCCGTAATCTGCATATCCGGATTCGCTTTCGGCGGATGCGGCCATATCACCAAGGTTCATTTGCCTCCCACCATCACTGACATCGGCGATCAAGCATTCGCAGGATGCCATGACTTGATGGAAATCAATATCCCGTCTGCAGTCGAAAGCATTGGCAAGCAAGCATTCCAAAAATGCTCGAAGCTCGTCATTTCGGCCGGCGCCGCGTCCGAGCCAAAAGGCTGGGAATCCAATTGGAATCCCGAAGACTGCGAGGTCAATTGGGGCACGGAAGAGGATGTGCCCGCTGAGGAAGCACCCAAACCGAAGCCAAGCGGCACTAAGAAGCCTGCGGCTCCGAAGAAGAAGCCCGCATCTTCTGGCGCTGAATTTGAATTCGAGAAGCACGGCGAATGCTGGGCCGTCGTCAAGTACAACGGCAACGCCGAGCATGTCGTAATCCCAAGGGAACACGAAGGCAGCGAAGTCGACAAAATCGGCGAAGCGGCCTTCGAGAATTGCCATGCGCTCTCCATTGAAATCCCCGACACCATCTATTACATCGATGACCACGCATTCTCAGGCTGCGATAGAATCAAAACCATCAAATTGCCCGACTCCGTGGTCGATATCGGCGATGAATTGTTCCGCGCTTGCACTGCGCTTGAAGCAATTGAGGTCGATCCCGAGAACACTCGCTTCAAGTCGATCGATGGAGTTCTGTATTCCTATAGCTGCTCCACGCTATTCCGCTACCCGCCCGCCAAGAAAGGCGCCTCCTTCGTTGTTCCGGAGGATGTCGAAGTCATGGCCGACGGCGCATTCGCATGTTCGAAATACCTCACAAAGGTCACCTTATCTCAATACACCGAGAAGCTAAACCGCTTCGTGTTCTGGTACATGGAAAAACTCGAACATTTGGTCATTCCAAACACCATCACGGATATCGCTTCACGCGCGGTAGGTTCCTGCCAGGCATTGAAGACCGTCTACATCCCCAAGAGCGTTAAGTATATCGATGATGAGGCGTTCGTCGATGACCATAATTTAACAATCTACATCCAATCCCCCAACGTGCCAGTTACTTGGTCCGACGATTGGAACAAAGGCAACCGCCCAGTCAAAGTCGGCCAATCCAAGGCGCCCACCCATTAAAAATTCGCGAAACGAAGGCAGGCAACTCGAAAGGGTTGCCTGCTTCATTTTTTAATGCACGTCCCCGCTCTTTTTGCATTATTGACCCATTTCATCAATTCGTCCCTTTTCTATATGACGCACTTTAAGCGTTGAAAGTCGGTGCTATAATAAAAATGCGCAAGGCTAATGCGCTCCCCTCACATCTCGCATACGGGGCTCCAAGAGAACGGCCCGTGTTGAAAGCCTCACTCGATGAGGAATCCTAAAGGCCGAATGAGGAATCCCACCTTCTCATATGAGAGGGTTGACCAGCCTTGCGCTTTTCTTACCCTTAACGGCTTACGTATTTTGAGTAATCGATTTTGAACCAGATGTTATCGGAAGCCGTTCCGCCGTCATTAGCGCGGCAGCCAACCCTGATTTGGAAATCCGTATAGCCCAAAACATTGAAGCTGACTTCGTCGATTTCATCGATGCGGAACATGCCGCGCGAAGCGGAATCGGCCATGCGATTGGAATAATGGACGAATGCATTGCTCTGGTCGATTATGAATTCGTACTTCTTCTCGGTCGCGTTCGCGGGTTCGACGGCGACCTGGAAGGTATATTCGATGTAATAGAACGTTTTCTGGACCATCACGCCATTTTCTTCGACAGTCCTCGTTTCCGTGAATTCCTTCAAAGTGGTGCGGTCGTAATAATCGATGGTGATCCACCTCTCGCCGGTCTTCCTATTGACCACCGCTTCATTTCCCATGTGGTCTAGGATGCGGAGCGACTCCATGTAGACGCGCGGATAAATGCCGCCTAAGTCTGAGCCCATGAAGCCGACGACGACGATGCTCACGATGGAAAGGGCAATCACAAGAATCACTAAAGCCTTTTTCATAATGACCTCCCTTTCGCATAGATATAACGGACCTTCGCCCTGAACAAGACGATATTTGCGGATAAGAATAGCAAGCCGATGATCAAGAGTTTCATCGACGCGGATTCATGCACGCTGAGCGTGCCCCAAGCGCGCTGGTCAAAGCAATACAGATAGAATAGCGCCGCCATCAAAGCAGCGACGACCAAGCCGACGACCACCGAGCGGACTTCATTCGGCGAAGTGGCATCCTGATCGGAATACTGCTCGGTCTTCGTGGAGATATCGAGCCCAGCCGAGAACAGCGCATGCCCCAAATACACGCCAAGAAGGCCAAGGGACAGGCCGACGCAGGAAGTCGCGCTCATCTGCTTCAGATTGCAATAGACGATGCAGGAAGCCGTAATAGACACGAATCCCAAAACCGTTGGAAGGAATATCTTCGAGAGCAATAGGCTCATCTGGGAACGCGGATAGGACCTGGTCAAAGCAAAAGCGTCCCCCTCGCGGGAATAAATGCGGGCAAGGACGGTATTCGATGCAGTCGAGATGACAAGGATCAGCAACACGTTGAATGCATTCACCAGACCATCCCCGAAGCTCGTGGTGGCGAAGGCTCCGAAGATTTTGTTCATCAAGCCAATGAAAATCGGCAGGATGACGAAACTGCCCAGAGTCGCGGTGAAGACCATTGGGTCTGCGAAGAACAGCAAAGCCTCTTTCTTGAATTGCGAGATGATTGGATGATGGGTTTGAAGGTTCCCTTGACTCTTCCTTGGGGAAGAGGCAAAGGAGGTTCCGAAAGAGGCGATCCTGATGAAATTCGGGCCGACGAAGGTAATGGAAATATAGGCAAAAAGAATGCACGTCCCCAATGAAATGCCAAGCATGCGCCAGGAATCCGCAGTGAAGAAGACATAGCTCATGCCATCTTCCATATAGGTTCCGATCGTGAAATTGGTGAGTTGGTATAAGAAGGAGAATTGGTTTCTATACCATCTCAAGAAGCCGGTCATGGCGGTATTGATCTCGCTCCAGATATCGGCGATGTTGATGGCGTTGGGCATCATGGAAATCGCCCATGCCGTCATGATGATCAGGAAAATAACAAGGATCGCGGAGACGACGACGGTGATGTGGCTGTGTTTTTTGAAGACGGAGGAGACATATTGGATGGGGATTGAAATAGAAGCCAGGATCAAGGTCTTGGCAAGCGCCAAGAAGATCCACGAGACAAACACCCAGACGAATCCATAGAACGGAGCGCCGCGGAAGATGAGGTAGCCGACTAGGAAAGGCACCTCAACCATGTAGGCTTTGATGATCTCCTCAAAGCCGATAACGGCGAGCTTCGAGGTGAATATAGTCGAGGCATTGCATGGAAATGCGAGCAAGATGCGATTATCGCGCGACCAATAAAGCCTATCGACGATCTTCTTCGCGGAAGGGATGAATCCCAGCAAATAGAGAAGCATGCAGATAAGGCTCGGGACCGATGGCGAAATGGTGTAATAGGTCGAGAATATCCTCAGGATGTTCGAGAAGAAGAAGAACACGAAAGACAATGCGGCGACCGCGGCGAAGCCAACGACCCAGGATACGATTTTGATGATTGCCTTCTTCTTATCGTTTTTGAAGGAGATTCCCATCGCGTTGCCGAAAAGCATTTTGAAAAGAATCCAAAACCGAGGAAGGTCGATTTGGGGCAGGAAGGAGATTTTCTTCTTCGCGTTTTCCGCCATCTCTATCTCCTTTCATCCTCCAAAATGGCTCTGTTCTGCGCTTCGTCGTCGCCGGTCAGGCGCAAGAAGAGCTCTTCTAGGTCGATGCCCCGCTGCTTCAGATCGGCGAGGTCATCGCGCTCGATGAATTTGCCCTTGCGGATGATCAAAACCTCAGAGCAAAGGTTCTGGACGACGTCGATGATGTGGCTGGAGAAGAATACGATATTGCCTTTCGCGGCGTGTTCCCTCATCAATTCCTTGATTTGGAAGATGGAGTTAGGATCCAAACCGGTCATAGGCTCATCGAGGATCCAGATCCTAGGTTCGTGGATCAATGCGGCGATGATGGTGATTTTCTGCTTCATGCCGTGCGAATAGGTCTTCATCGGCATCTCGAAGCGTTTCTCCATCTCGAGCTTCTTCAGCAAATCGGGGAGGATCGCGTCGCGCTTTTCCTGGCTGACCTCGTAAAGGTCGGCGATGTAAGCGACGTACTGACGTCCGGTCAGGTTCTCGTAAAGGGCATAGTTATCGGGGACATAGCCGATCATCATTTTGGATTGGGTCGGCTGAAGCGAAACATCGTATCCGCAGACGGAGATGGTTCCCTCGTCGTAGCCGTGCAATCCCACGATGGATTTGATGATGGTCGACTTGCCGGCGCCGTTTTTGCCCAAGAAGCCATAGATTTTGCCGCCGGTCAGATTCATTGAGAAATCGCTGACGGCGTATACGTCAGACCCGGCGTAGCGTTTGGAAAGATGCTCGATCACCAATGTGGCGTCTCGATTCAAGTCCGCGCGAATTCTTTTCATGGATAATCCCTCCCGATGCGTGAATGATGGCCCTCCTGCGGAGACCAATTGCCTTTCTTTTCGTTTTTCTTCCTGAATCAGGATATATGCGTCCGCCCCTTTGAAGAGCAATTCGTAAACGTACCAAAGCGCCAAAGAGAATGCGACGTAGAACAGGAAATACAGGATCAGGAAGAACCAGCGTATCGTGTAGACGAAAGTCCCGTCGCTGAATTCTATGGTCGTGCCATATACGTTCTTCGCCCATTCGCCGAGCTTATCGACGATGAAGGTCGAATTGATGAAGAAGAAGTCGATTTCCCTGTTCTCCAAGGCTAGGCGCGGCGTCTCGTAGATGTTCACGAAGCACACCAGGATGTAGTAGCCGAGCAGCCCGATGATGGAATAGAAGAAATAACGGAGTTTGGGACGCTTGTAGATTTCCAGCATGACGATGAGGATCGGCAGGAAGAAAGCGTACCAGTGGTTGATATAGAACTCGACCGTGCCGTTGGAGAACACGCCCATGGTCCCGGAATAGTTCGGCATCAGAAGCGCAAGAAGCGCGCCGATGACGTTGACGAACATCGTGAAATAGAAAAGCCCGACCGAATTGAACACAAGCGTAAGCGGCATCGTGTACATGGCGGTGTTGCACATATGAAGCGGCAAGCTCGTAATCGATGTCCAGATCTCATATCGGCCCAAAGACGCATACGCGATCAAAACGGCGAACGACATGAACGTGAGGAGGTTCTTCCTCTCCTTCTTCGGAAGCGGATAGAGGAGGAAGAAATAGAAAAGCGGCAGCAGGAACGCGATATAAAGCGTAATCCTGTGCGGCATGTTCAGATCAAGCGGCAAAGAGAAGAAGGAGCTGCGCTCCCCGAATAGGTTCTTGGGGAGATAGCAGTTGATGTCGCACAATACGAACAGAATCGCCCCGGCGATAAGGCTATGGATATCCTCGCGGCTCATCCTCGTGGACGGGTCATTCACCCATAACGATGACGAATAGGCCGCCATAAGACCCAGCTCGATGCCCATCAAAAGGGCGCGGGGATCGAACATGGAGATGCTCCCCACCACGCCTTTATAAAGGCAGGATTGGAAGACGAACATCAAAAAGAGCGAGGGCGTGACAACGAATTTGCGGATGAATTGGATTCCCGGGGTAGGCCGCGTCTCGCCGATGACGATATAGATGACGCTGCCGCACATCAAGCAATTCAAGATGGAGGAGAGCGCTACCTCATAAGGCTTCATGATGGAGGATTCCAAGCCCGAAACGGATTCCAGGTAATCCACATTCGCGGGCCCATTGAAGTAATAGCGGATGAAGAAGACGGCCACCAAGGCGATCGTCGTCCACCCGCGGATGATTCTTCTCCGTTCCTCGGGGATGGAGAAGCGGACTTTGAACGAGTTCCACCACTTCCATTTCCCTTCCTTGACGGGCAGGGATTTGAATTCGGCGGAATCCAGGAGCGCCAGGCCGAAATAGGCAAACAAAAACACGCCCATGCCCGTAAGCGCATAAACGGCCGCCTCGCCCGGACGGGGGAAGAGGCAGCCGAATAGAGTCAATAAGAGGATTGCCGCAACGGGTATGTAGAAGAAAGGCGTTTTCAGTTTCTTCACAAATTCCGGCATGAATACCCTTCTTAGGCTTTAGGATGCTCCATGGTGACAAGCATCGTCATGGCGTTGCTGCCAACATAGGAGGCGAATGGATTTGCGGGATCGTCCAAGAACCCTTGGTTGGAGCCAAGCAAGCTCATGGCGAGGTAGTCCTGCGTGGAGAAAGCCGGATCGATAGGCGCGACGGCTTCGATCTGTTCATCGGTGATGCCAAGCATATCCTGCATAGCCCTCATGACGATGGACTGCAAGCTGTTCAGCGTGAAGTTGGCATCGACGGGAGCCATGAATACGGGATTGCCGGAATCATTCAAAGTGGAGAAGAGCAAGGCGTTCGGAGCGCTCTTCATCATGAGGTCCAAGACGGCTCTAGCGCCGAAATGGGTGGACCAAAGCGGGCTGAAGTCATTGGCTTGCAGTTTGGTCAAGGTCTCGACGCGGCCATCGTCATAGCCGACATAGACTTTGCCGCCGATGATGGTCTGACTGAGGATGGTGCCGCTTTCGGGGACGAGCGAATTGCCTGCGGGCATATTGAGGACGAGGAAGTTGAATTTGCCATTGGCGAAGTCGGTCGGATTGGAAAGGCCATTGTCGAGGAAGCTCGACTGGCCAAGGGTGTATCCGTAGACGGCCTGGTTGACGGCCTTAAGGGTGGTAATGGCGTTTTCGGCCTGGTACAGGGCGAACCATCCGCCGCGTCCCATGGTCCAGTTCTCCAAATAGGTCGAGGAGTCGATATCGATGACGGAGGTCGGATGGACGAATCCGTTATCGGGAACGCTGGTGAATTGGGGAGCGAGTTCGGAGGGGGTGGAGAGATAGGTCTGGTTGAAGATCAAAGGTCCGCCGGCGTTGGTGAGCTCGGAGTTCTTGACCTCGAGTCTGCAGTTATGCCAGTTGAACAGCATGGCGTTATAGGTGTCGTCGAAGCGGGAAGAATCGACCAAGCCATAGGTTTGGTTGGCGATGCCTTCATCGACGTCGTTGCAGTAGACGACGGTCGTGTACCACTTGTTGAGGAAGCAGTTATCGATGGTGAAGTCGGTATAGGTTTTGGCGAAGAGCTCACCGGAATTCTTAAGCTCGGTATCGTCGGTGATGCCGTGGTTGCCTAAGCCGTGGAGGTCGCTGATCGTGGCCTTGCAGGTCTTATGGAAGGCGATGCCTCCGACCTCGCCCTCATCGGCGAAGAAGCCAAACAAGGAAGAATGGGATTCGACCCTGCTGCCACCGGGTTCGCCATCGTCCTCGCCCATCTTGGTGATGCGCGGGAAATCCTCGCCGAGGCTCAAGGTGTGAAGGTTGCCATAGAGATTGAACTCGCGATGCTCGGGCGCGAAGGTGGTGAGGAAGGTGCGCTTGACCAAGAAGGAATAGTCCTTCATCGAGCCATTGAGCTGGGAGTTGCACTGATCCTTTTCGGTGTTCCAGATATACCAATCGGGGATGTTGTCCTTGGTAAGGACGATGTCGCGCTGGAAGATGCCGGTGCTGTATTTCTCATTGAATGCGGGCAAGCCCTTGGCGGCTTTCCAAGCGGCGATGCGGGCATCGTTGTCCTGTCTGCCTTCGGTGTCGATGGCGTCGTCGGAGTCGTCGTTGGAAAGGACGAAGAGGTCCTCGGCTTTGTTGATGTTATAGCCGTTGACGACGGCGATATCGTAACGGAGATCGGGGAAGAAGTTCTGGCTGACGCCTTTCGCGTACTGGAAGACGAGGGTGAAAGCCCCGACCACGCCTTCATTGAATTTGACTTGGCCATGGGCCTTGAGGTCTTGGATCGCTTCTTCGGACATGTAGTTGCCGATTTGCAGCTCTTGTCCTTGGGAATCAAGCAATTTCACGCTGACCTGCGCAGCGTCGAGGGTATCGATCGCGGCGTGGGCGACTTCCTCGCTGCGCGGGGCGACCGAGGGGAATAGGCTCATTCCGTTCTGGTTGCCGACGCGGAAAGCGGTCTTCTTCATGAAGGGCCTATTTCCCGAGGCGTCGTCCTGGATGTTTTTCTGGTCCGAGATCCTGGTGGAGGTGAATTTCACGTATTCCTCGTTAAGGCCCCAGGATTTGATTTGGGCGACGATGACCTTATAGGGAACGGAGATTTTGAATGTCTTATCCCCTTCTTTGTAGGTAAGGTCGAAGGAGGCGTTGTCCAAAATGCGGGAAGTATCGATCTCGGAATGGGTGAAGGCCGTGGAATTGAGCATCGGCACTTCCTTGACGATGTTTTGATCCTTGTCGAGGAGCTCGACGACGACATCGTCAAAGACGGTGTCTAGGCCATGCTCTTCCACAGGAAGGATGATGTAGCCTTGCTGGAACGCGAAGGTGGCGTCCCCTTTGATGCGCATGGCGACGGCTTCGCCTGCGACGACGCTGGTGCTTTGCGTTGTGGCGGACCCACTGGCGGGTGTCTCGCCGCAAGACGCCAAAGCGCCACCGCCAAGGGCTAATAGCACTACCGCGCCAAGCACGAATTTGTTTCTCTTGTTGTTCATGATTGTGTCCTCTTATAGAAGTTCGGGATTCACTGTCGCATGCACGCATTAATTGGATACGCGCACGGGCTTTCTTTAATGAAAGCCGACGCTCTAATATAGCGCGCGCGCATTTTTTGGTCAACATTATTACGAATTCAGCGAAACGGAAAAAAGGATTTCAGTTTCCTCCCTTTCGCCGAAATCCGTTTTCGCCTAGAATTTTGGTGCAATATGATTACGCAGATATATTCCATACACAGCATCGAAGAAGCCGCGATGTGCCTTGATGCCGGCGTCGACCATATAGGCGTCGCTTTGGACACCGGATTCCGCTGCCCGAGAGAAGTGGATTTCCCTACGCTAAAATCCATTTTCGATTTCATCGGGAACCGCGCGAAAAAGGTTTTGATCATCGTTTCGGCGGACGAAGAGCCGATTTTGCATTATGTCCCACTGCTTAAGCCGGACATCCTCCATATCTGCGGGAACGAATTCGAAGCCAATCCCGCTTTGGTTCGTTCGCTGAAGGCGATGATGCCTGGTTTAGAAATCATGCAGGCCATAGGTATCCCAAGCGAAGGCGCACTGGAAAAAGCGGAATATTTCGCATCGTTCTGCGACTATCTCATCTTGGATTCCATTGCCCCCAACATGACATCCATCGGGGTCGCGGGCGTCACGCATGATTGGTCGATAGACAAAGCCATCGTGGATGCAGTCGCACCTTGCAAAGTCATCATGGCAGGAGGATTGGGCCCTGAAAACGTCAGGCAGGCCATCGAGGCAGTCCACCCCTACGGCGTCGATTCATTTACCAAGACCAGCGATAAGCTTCCTGACGGCGACACGCGTAAAAACCCTCAGAAGATACTTCGCTTCGTCATTGAAGCAAAAAAGGCGAAATAGCCTTCAAATATGACCGCAATGCATACGGCGGTCTTATTCTTTTCGTCTATTGATTGACAAAAATTAAGTAGGATAATTTGAACAGCACGAGATATTCCTCTTAACGAAAGGATTTTTATGAGCGAATTCAAATCATTGAAGCCGGTAGACAATTTCTATCAGACTTCCCTTTTCTTCCCCATGCCCGTCGTCGAGATTTCGACCATTTCCGAAAACGGGCAGACCAATGTCGGCTCTTATTCTTTGGTCCAGCCTTACTACATCGCCGGAAAAGGGTATTACGCGATGCTTTTGGAGTGCCGCAATTCCTCTAACACCGCCCAAAACATTCTGCGCACCGGAAAATGCGCTTTGAACTTCATCCCCGACGATAAGAAGCTTTTCAAAGAAGCGGTCCGCCTCGGGTGGCCAGGCGACACCACGGAAGAGAAAATGAAAGACTGCCTATTCCACCTCGTCCCAGGGCTTATGGCTCAGGAAAACCCGTCCGAGAAATATCCCCTTATCATCCAAGAATCGTTCCAAGTCATCGAATGCACCTGGATGAGGGAATTGGACCATGCGGACGAGGATAGGCCAGGGCAATTGGAGGGATACCCGGAGCCCTACCACGATTTCAATGGAATCACCTCGAAATTCGGGGCCCACTTCATTCTCCGAATCGACAAGATCCTCATGAAGGAGGAGAACTACAACGCCATCGTCAACGGCGTCACCGCGAAGGGATATCCGAAGGTCCCGGTGGACTATGGCTACCGCGATTCCCGCTATTTCTGGTGCGCGCCATTCAAGAAGCCGCGCCCTGAGCCCGTCCCGATGAGGCAGACCAATCTCAGCAACATCCGCTATGCCGCCGATAGGCTTCAGACCGACGTCAAATTCACGGACGAGGCTTTGTCGATGCTCGTCAACGTCCCACGCGTCTTCTTGCCGCTCGTCTTAAAAGGATGCGTCAAATGGGCAGAGGAAAACGGCGTCAAGCTTATCACCGAAAAGGAAATGCAAATCATCAACGATAAGCGTTCCAAAGAAAAAGGCAAATAAGGATAACCACCTATTACCAAGCGCTCCATCCGAGCGCTTTTTTGCATACACGTCCCGCGTATTTTTACGAAAGCATGATGGACCGGAAGATTTCGTAATCGGTCCTTTTTTCTATCATTCCCTCTTCCTGAAGCATCTCGTATATACGCTCAACGCAATATTCGGGATCGAAGGTATGGAACGCATCGTATAGCGATAGCATCCGCTCCGCCTTCATGATGCGGTAGATTTGAGAAGACCTGGCGCGCTTGATGATGCACCATGCCCTATAGATGTAGCCCATCCAATGCAAAACCGGTTTGGGATAACGTTCGTTCCCATGCCGATTCAGGCTTTCGAATTCGCTGGAAAGGGAAGCAGTCATCATTGGAACATCGTAATACTCGAAGCCATTGCCTACTGCATCCATCTTTTTTGCAATATCGCTGTTCATGAACCTGCTGATGAAATATGAGGATCCGCACCGGAAAAGATCGATGGACGACTCAAAGAAAGAGGCTTGTGCTTCGCAAAGAATCTGCTGTTCTTCCGTCATTTCAAAACCTCCTCGATGTAGTTTCCTTGCCTACGATATGTCTCAATCGCAAGCTTGGATTTATCGTGGCCTGTCATAGCGTTTTTCCTACGCTGCTCGTCGATATCACGTCTTTCCAAACCGCAAAGATAAAGCCGATTGACCATGACAAGGGCCTCCACCGCCGCTTTGCTTTTCAGCACATGCTGCTTGCCTAAGTGAGAAGCGGACAAAGCGGAGCAGGCCTGTTTGTCGGTTAAATCGCCACGGGCAAAACGGTTGATGATGTCGTACATGTTGTTGTCCGCGATTGGGGCGATTACGACATCGGAGTTCTCGATTTTCCCAACGACGTTCCTCACGATTGGGTGGTCTTTAAACCTTCCTAATTGCCCGCGATAGAACGCAATCATCAGCATCCACTCAATGGATACGGGCAATTCCAAAACGGTAAGGCCGTGAAGCGCCTTAGAATCAAATAGGTAGACCGAAGAACGCCTATCCGCGAAAACATATGCCGAAGCTTGTTCGAAAGTCTCGCCAAGATAAAAGCCCTGTCCCGCATCGATATTGATTCTGGAATGCGCTAAATCAATGGGGCCTTCTAGCGAGGTTCTTGCGCCATGAAACAGTATGGAATCCCACTCATCGCGCGCAAATTGAACCTTCAGGTCGTTCAAGCGAATGGAACGATACGGATTCTCGTACGCATAGGAATAAAACGACTCCAAAAACATATCCGATGGATACACTTCGCCTTTTAGAATGCGGGAAATGGCGATTCTTGATACGCCGAGTTCTTCCGCCAAGGTCGCTGGAGTGATGTTCAACAAGGCAAGCACCACTTTTATGTCTTGGACAATCGAGTATTTCATGTCGCCATTGTAACATATGTAACAAAGGCGTTTCAATCCGTTATGGCACCATATAAAAAGGACGCCTTTCGGCATCCAATTTATCAGAAGAGCTTTTGCTATTCTGGTTATCGACTTATTCCGAGACCCAAATACCGTATAAGGAAACGATATATGTATCGGTTTTGATGACGTCTTTGTCGAAGTTCCAGAGTTTGCTGGAGTCATCGACGATCGCATATTCCGACCACCCGAGGAATTTCGGGAACGCGGGATCTGGGCAAGAGGGATCGGTCGGTTTGCCAAGCTTGTTGCCGTTATAGGTGGCGACGTACTTGTAAGGATTCTCCTTGTCGTTGTGATTGAAATCGACGAAGAAGTAGACGTCCACGACCGTATCGTCGTCATAGATGACCGGTTCGGGGTCTTTCGGTTCGCCGCAGGATGCCAAAGCGAATGTCAATAGCGCTGCGGATAGTGCGTATTTCAGTT
Source organism: uncultured Bacillota bacterium (assembly GCA_946623775.1). Taxonomy (GTDB): domain Bacteria; phylum Bacillota_I; class Bacilli_A; order RFN20; family CAG-826; genus Alloenteromonas. The sequence continues at coordinate 13,545 of CAMORJ010000005.1, forward strand.
TCATCGTTTCGCCTCCTTAATTAGGTACCCTCAAGCAGACTGCCGTAGCAGCGCCCAGCTCAATGCCGGTCGCTTTTCGCGTGTATCCTTCCCCATAAGGGTTGGAGACAAAGACGTCTTGCGCGGAAGTGATGGCGCCGAAGGGAATGCTGGTTGTTGCTAAACCGGTGATGAAGAAGAAGTATTCGCCATTCTTCATCGCAATGCTGGTCGAGCCATCGCCATTGTTCCAATAATTGATTGGACGGTCGCTGTTTGGCACGCCCGCGTTGTCCCATGCTTTGAATTGAGACAATGCGTATCGGTCTAATTTCTTGTGAATATCGACCGCGTCGCGGATCGCCTTGGCATATCCTTTGGTGTCGGTATTTCCGATTTTGACCTTGCGGGAATAATCGAAGGCATTGACGCCATCGGAGAGGTTGTAGCTGTTATGGGAGATCCTCTTGCCCGCGATCATCTCGGAATCGCTATAGGAACCGTCTTCTTTTTCGATGAGCGCCAAATCTTTGGGATCGGTTACGACCTTGCTGCGGAATAGCTCCTCGCCGCCTTGGATGAAGGCGGTGCTGTTGGAGAAGAGGATCGCGCATTCCACCGCCGCAACGCCTGCGCAGGTGATGCCGGGGTAGTAAGTGTTGGTCCCGTTATTGCCTAGGGTATAGGTCAATTGGTCGAATAGGGTGTAGTTATCGTGGCAAGAGGCATAAGCGACTTGCTGACGCGGGTTGCCGGTTGTTTCCCAAATCCCCCTATGGAATCCGAGAAGCATGTCGGCGACATCGTTGGAGCGGCCGCCGATTTTCGTGCCATCAAGAGAAATGAACCCATCGCCTCTGGAGATATCGTTTTCTCCTTTCAAGGCATTGCGGGCGGCATCGTTGAATGCGCCGACATAGCACATATTGGCGCGGTCTTCCGTGCCGTTTTGGTTGGTGTCGCGGCGGAGCATGTTGTAGATGGTCCAGGTGTTGGAGCCCCAGGTCTTGTAATAGTCCTGATTGATGTGGGCATCGCTGCCATCGCCGGTCCATCCTTCGCCATAGAGATAGATGTCAGGATCGATTTTGTAGAGCTCTTCCGCGGCTTTGAGGATGGTCTTGTAGTCGATAAGGCCCATCAAGTCGAAGCGGAAGCCTTTGATTTTGTATTCGCTTGCCCACCACTTCAGCGAGTCGACGATGAAGCGCGACATCATCGGCGCTTCCGATTTCACTTCGTTGCCGCAGCCGGAGCCGTTGTACAAAGCCCAGCTATCGGTGTAGCGGAAATAATACTTCGGGACGATCTTGTTGAAATTGGAATTGGAGGCGGAGGCAACGTGATTGTAGACGACGTCCATGATGGTGCGGGCGTGGTTATTGTTCTTCGCCAATTGGAGGATGAGGTTTTTGAACTCCCTCATTCTGACATAGCCATCATACGGATCGGACGAATAGCCGCCTTCGACGACGTTGAAGTTCAATGGGTTGTAGCCCCAATTGAAGGTCATCTCCGTCTCTTCGTCATCGTGGTCGAAGACCGGAAGGAGCTGAACGGCGTTGACGCCCATCTCCTCGATGTGGTCAAAGCCGGTCGTCACGGTGCAGGGGGTGCCGCTTGCGTCATTGACGGTGAGGGTCGTTCCCTTTTCGGTGAAAGCCGGGAAGGTTCCGCGGGGGTTATCTACTTTGGATTGCCAGGTATCCCCCATGGTCAAATCGCGTACATGCACCTCATAAACCGCTAAATCCTGAGGGCTCTTGATGTCGTAAACCGAATCGCCATCCCACTTGCTCGGAAGCTGATTCCAGCCTTCTGGATCGGTCGAGCCAGGGGCAAAGACCATTCCGCGCGCGCCATTGATTCCGGCGCCATGGGCATAGGGATCGACGACTTCGTTCTCGCCGAGCGTGTTCTGGACGGTGTAGGTATAGTATTTGCCGTTGAGGTCGCCTTTGACGGTGAGCTCCCAAACCCCGCCGGGCTGATAGAACATCTTATATACCTTGCGGGAATCGCTTCCTGCATGGCCTTTGACGCTTTCCGGGGTACCCGTGTCATAGATATTGAGCTTGACCAGCGTCGAGGTGGGCGCCCAAAGGCGGAAGGTGGTCTTCTCTTGGCTGTAGATCGCACCGAGCTCGCCTTCCTTATAGGTGTAAAGCGATTCGAAGCGAGGGGTTTCGTAAAGCGTTTCGTAGAACACCGGGCATGCCTGGATTTTGGAAGGTTTGGCCGCATAGGTGGTCTCAACGAAGTAATAGGCGTTGATGCGCGGCATGTAATTCAGCTTGATCTGGAAATTCTTGCTGGTCGGCACGCCTTCTTTCAAAAGATAACGCTCCTTGGTCGCCTCTTTGGTGTAAGAGGGCAGGACGTAATAATTCTCATCAAAGACGTATAGCTTATAGGAAAGGGGCACGTCGTCCGCGTTGCAATTGATTGTTTTCCAATCGTTTTTGTCGAAATAGGCGGATTTGACGCGAGGCAGAAGGGTATCTTCTTCGCTGGTGACGATGTCCAATGAATTGCCGATGCCGGGGATGACCCAGAGTTCCATCTTGCCGTTATCGTCGACTTGGTACATCGCGATGATGATGTTCTTGTCTTCGCTTTGATCGGCCCACGTCCCCGTCTTTTTGATGATGAGGCCGTAGTAAGGCGATTGCATGAAGCCAGCCAATCTCTCATCGGAAGTGAAATCCAAGGTGATGGACATGTGCTTGTCATCGGTATGCACGGTTTCGTGGGTGAAGGCGATGCCATTGACCACGCTGCACCACATGTAGAATTCGCGTTCATCGCAGCCGCCGTTCTCATTGTAATAATGAAGGACCAACGTCTTAACTTCCCCCACCGCGCCTTGTTTGGCTTTGGGGGTGATGATTTGGTCAGGGCAATCAAGCGAGGCCTCGACGGGGGTCTCATAGACGATGTTGTCGACGAACTCATCCGAGTCTAGGCGCGCGCCATCGAGTTTTGCAAGAGGCAGCGAAAGAAGCGCGGCAAGGGAGCAAGCGCCAACGACGGTGAATAGTTTTCTCTTCATATTGGCTCCTTTCCTATAAGCCCTTGGAAAAGGGCCCATAATGAGCAAAAGGCTGTGGGAAATACAGCCTTTTGCGAAGTTGGAGAATTTGTTTAGCCTTTGACTGCGCCGGCGGTGACGCCTTCGACGTAGTACTTCTGCATGAACATGAACAGCGTGACGATTGGGATGCCGACGCAAACGCAGCCTGCCGCGAATTCCGTGAACAAGGAGGCGTCTGCCTGGCCGCCGAACATCATGTTGTACAAGCCGACCGAAACGGTCCACATCTCAGGGGCGCCATTGCCGATGATGACTTTGGCGAAGATGAAGTCCATCCATGGCCCGGTGAAGGACATGAGGGCGGTGTAGATGATGATCGGCTTCGAAAGCGGAAGCATGATCTTCCAGAAGATCTTGAAGTTGGAGCAGCCATCGAGCTTCGCCGATTCGACAAGGGCGGAGGGAATGACATCGAAGAAGCCTTTGGCGACCTGATATCCCATACCTGCGCCAGCGGAATAGGCAAGGCAGAGACCGACGACGTTGAGCCATGCGTTAGGTCCGGTCTGGCCGGAGAGGCCGATGGACTTAAGCAAGAAGTAGATGGCGATCATCGACATGAAGCCGGGGAACAAGCCAAGAATCATGGTGAGGTTCATGAACGGCTTCCTCATCTTGAAGCGGAGCTTGGACATACAGTAGGCGACCGAGAGGACCAAGATCGTCGAGATGACGCAGTCGACGACGGCGACGATCAAGGTATTCGCGAACCATCTGAGGAAGGCGAAGTCGACGCCGTAGTAGCTCTTCGTGAATAGGAGGTGGAACGCTTCCACGCCGACGGACTTCGGGAAGAAGTCGCCGGAAACAGAGTTCGGAGCGTCGCCGCGGAAGGCGTTGAGGATGATCCAGAGGATAGGAATGACCCAAATGAGGGCAAGGATGGTAAGAACGACGTAGTGAATGACCAACGAAGTGATGGCCGCGCCTTTCTGGCTGCGGTATTTCTTCTTGGTTCCGTCTTGTCCAGTAGCAATCATTGGAAGGTGTCCTCCTCTTTGTAAGCCTTGGAGTTACGATAGGTAACCAAGGTGATGATCGATGTGATGATGAAGGTCATAATGCCGATGACGGCGCCGGTATTGTATTCGCCGGAGTCGATGGTCAGCTTATAGAGCCAGGTGACGAGCAAGTCGGTTTCGCCCGCTTTGTAGGCGCCGACGCTCGGTCCGCCGCCGGTCAGCAAGAAGATCGTGTTGAACGAGTTGATGTTTCCGATGAAGGAGGAGATCAAATACGGGGTGGTGACGAAGACGATGTAAGGAAGGGTGATCTTGAAGAACATCTTAAGAGGGCTGGTGCCATCGACCCTGGCGGCCTCGTAGAGGTCGGCGGGGATGTTCATCAAGATACCGGAGGTCATAAGCATGGTGTACGGGACGCCAAGCCAGAGGTTGACGACGATGATCATGACTTTGGCCAAGACCGGATCGTTGCCGCTAGATTCTAGACCGAGGAAGCTGATCGGCTTTTCAAGACCGAACATGCTCATCAACATGCTGTTGATCGGGCCGGCGCCGGACAGGAGATTACGGACGGCGAGCAAGGAGATGAATTGCGGAACGGCAATGGTGAGGATGAAGAAGGTACGGTAGACCTTTTTGAACTTAAGGCCCTTCTTATTGATGAGAAGCGCGACGATGATGCCACCGAAGTAGCAGGTGAAGGTCGCGAAGACCGCCCAGATGAGGGTCCATCCGAGAACCGGGAAGAATCGAGCGGAGATTTCTTCGCCGAGCGCGGATTTGCCGGAGAACATGTTGCCGACGTTCTCAAATCCCGTCCAGTGGAACAGGGTGCGGGCCTCGGCGGACATATCGATGGTGTTGTAATCGGTAAACGCCATGCAGATCATGAAGATCGTAGGCAGGATGGTGAATGCTAAGGCCGCTAAGCAAGTCGGCGTGAGCATGAGGATATGGAACCTGCCGTCTAGCAAGGCCTTGAGGTCATCGAGCAAGGAGGTCGGCTTCTTGCCTTCTTTGACCGCCGTGTCGGCGATGACGGAAGACTTGATGGACGAATTCCAAAGCAAGACATAGATGGCTAGGACCGCGATGGTTACAAGACCAAACAGCAAGTAGAGCTGAGAGTTGTCGGTGACTTTCGCGGCGCCGGTGTCCCAGTCGAAGTTGGCTAGGTCAGGCTCAGCGCCTTTAAGTCCTAGATTGGCGAGCGCTTTCCAGCCCATCGGGACCTCGACGTTGTTCGGGCCGACCACGGTTGGGCAGAGGACCATGAACAGGATGATGCCGACTTGAAGGGCTAGATAGATGAGGCCTTTGATGATCTGGCCGTGGTAGAGGTTACCAAAGCCGAACACCAAGTGGCTGATTTTGGTTCCGAGGGAGCCGTTGCGGAAACGGGCGACGAGGTTCTTGCAGCCCTGAGCGATGCCAGAGCCGAGTTTCACGAATGCGCCGGGAAGGGTCTTCGTGAAGAAGGTGGGGACGCTTTTGGTGAAGAAATTCACAAAGCCTTTGCCGATGCGCTTAAACACATTGGCTTCTTTGATTTGAATATCAGCTGTTGCCATAATTGCTTCCCTCCTTCCTTATAGAACAGGGTATCCGTCCGGATAATACTTTTGGTTATGGTATCCGGGGTCAAGAGACGTCATCCAGATTCTCTGCATGCGGTACAAAACCTCACGGCGAGCCGGGGTGTCGCTATAATCTTCGCCACGGTTAGCCTGGATGTCGTTGATGATAGCGTTCTTATAAAGGGCATCGGCGCTCTTCTGATAATAGAAGGCGTTGAGGGTGCCATCGAAGAACGGCTGAGGCATACCATATTCAACCATCGCGGACTGGGCGCCGGCGAGTTGATATAAGCCATCATTGACCTTGCCTTCATCGTGAAGCTTGGTGATGGATTGCATAGCTCCGGTGTAAGCAGGGACGTTGCCAGCCGCGGCGAAGGATTCATCCTGAACCGGTTTGCTGGACAAATATTTGATGAGCTTCTGGATGGGTTTGTATTTGTCGCCGTCAGACGCCATGTTGATGACGAACGCTTTGCAGTCGGCGAAGGAGCCAGCCTGCATGACGGTGCCAACTGGGATCTCGTCGGTGTCGACGCCAGCGCAGTCTTCAGCGGTAAGCGTGTAGGTCGGGAGCTTGGCGATGCCAGCGTTCTCTTCCCCTACTGCTTTGACAAAGGTGTTGTAGTTCCAAGCGCCGGAGATGGCAGATAAGACCTTCGGGGCTTTGCCTTCGTCGGCGGTCATAAGGACGTTCCAGGCGGAGGAGCCAGGAAGCTGGCCGCCGTTCTCGTCATTGAAGCTGCGGCACGCCCACTGAAGGGATGCGAGTTCATCTTCGCCCTGAGCGAAGCAGTTCCTGAGCTCGCCGTCTTCATAAAGGCGGAGGGTGGTCTCATTCTCAGGCATCTTCCTCGCGAGGAGGTTGAAGGAGTAATTGTAACCATCCATGCCGGTGACTGTGTAGGACTTGACCTTCTGGTTGGAAGTGGAAGCCGCAGCCGCTGCTTCGCGAAGGCCTTCGAAGGTCTGCGCCTGTTCGGCGCTGACATAAGCTTTGTTGTAATAGAGGACGAGGGCCTGGGAGATGTATGGCGATCCGAAGATCATGTGCCATTTCTCGCGCTCGGCTTCGTCTTCGAGGGTTTTTGCATTGCCGAGGTAGTTGGTGACCGCGGTGATGTATTCGGGGGAGTTATCGGCTTTGATCTGGGCCAATAGCTCTTCGTCGAGGATCGGTTTGATGTAGTTGCCTTGGCTGAGTTTGCCGATGTTATCGTGTGCGACGGTAACGATATCAGCGCAGGCGGTATTATCGTTGATTAAGGCAGCGGCATTGGTGCCGGTCGAGGTGCCATTGACCTGAAGGGGGTAGGTGAAATCAGGGTTCTCCGCGAGGAACTTCTTGCAAGCGTCGCGGTAGAAAGCCACGGATTCGTCGCCAACCCAAATCGATATGACACCGCCGCCACCCAGTTTGCACCCTGACATGGCGCCAGCGGACAATAATGCTGCGAACACTACTGCCAATGGGAATTTTTTCATATTTTCCTCCTTAGATTCATTGCTCGTTAATTGGTCTGTACGTTTCTTTGCTCACACAGATCGCCCCAGTGATGAGGTCGAGGATGCAGCGGTTATGTTCCCTGTCGATTCCCCTTACGATCAGCCGCCCTGCTGCTACGATCAGGAAGATGATAATCTCCGAGATCACCAGCGCGGGCAACGCCGTATCGATGAGGAGGACCCAGAAGAACCTAGCTAGCAGATTCCAGACGGATGCTTTGTCCTGCCGCTTTCGGCTGATGAGGACCACGCCTCCGGCAAGTCTTCCTATCGTGTATCTCTTCCTGCTAAGAAGTGGGACGAGGAATACGAGTAGGAATTCTGAGCTGCCGGCCGCAATCATCTTCAAACCGTAGTTGACGAGTTTGTAGTTGAATTGCAGGGATTGGTAGTCTTGGTTTGCCTTGACGGCATTGATGGCTTCGTTGATTCGCTCTTGGGTCGCATCTTCTTTGCGAACAAGGATGTATTCGCCTTGATCGTCGGAATATACAACTTTCGTTGAGCGTTCGGATTCATCGAACTCATAGGATTTCACGGCTACGTCATATTCGAGCCAGTAGTCCCGTTCGATTTCGGCCATCAGCGCATTCGTTGTGTTGAGCTGCGAAGAGATCGGAGTGTTCAATTCGATCTGATAGATCCCAAACGAAGCCAGGAATATCAAGAATATATCGATGAGCCCTGCGATCATGAACGAGATGAATCTGGGCTTTTGGTTATATTCAGAGCCCCGCGGCTCCGCGGTTGACAAAACGGTCTCTTCCATCGGTACGAATTAGCAGATTCTAAAGTCGCTTTCCATTTGCCAGACTTCGATGTCTTCGCCGGCGATGGCAAGTTTCACTTCGCCCGCGAGTTCACCTTCATCGGCGTCGATCAAAATCTTCTCGGCGCCGACGGCGAGTCTAGCGTATTTCTTCGCGCCATAATCGAGGATCTCCTCGACGGAGGCAGGCAAGCCTTCTTCGGCGATGGCGATCTTCGCGCGCTCGAATTCATATTTATATGTCTTCTTGTAGCACTTGTCGCCTTCGACCGCGTTGATCTTGTAGCCATTGGCGGCGGGAGCGGCGATATCGGCTCCGGCGAGGCCATAGTAGAAGTCGTAATTGCGGTTGACGGCAACGCGCTTGAAGGAGCCGGTGAGGCATTCTTTCTCGCCGATGGGCTCCATGACCTTCTCGCCGCCCTTGAGGACCGCGATCTTGTCGAATTTCACGTCGAAGGAATAGGACGCGCCTTTCTTGACGGATTCGTCGACGAAGGCGAAGAGATAGCGGTTGTCATAGGAAAGATAGGCGAGCCTTCTTCCGCCGGAAACCTCTTCGATCTCCTGGACCTTCAGGCTGAACTGCTTGCCCGGAACGATGGCGGAAGGCGGAATCTCCGCTTCGTATTCGCCATCGGCGAGGCCTGCTTCGAACACGGGGTTGACGGGGACGTTTCCGCCGAGCATCTCGAGTTTGCCGCCTTCTTTCTTAAGCGGGAAGGAAGAATATTCGGGGACTTCGAGCATCAAGGTGATTTCTGTCTCTTTGTCGAAGAAATGGACCTTGTTCTCGTTGACCTTCAGATTGATGATGGTGCCGGGCTCAAGGGTGACGTCCTGAACGGTCTTGATGATGACCGCTTTGCCCTGGTCGGCCATGGTGAATTCGCCGACGGAGGTTCCGAGGTCGCCATAGATGATCGATTCGTTGCCGAGCCTCTCGACGGCGGTGACCACCGCTTTGACTCCGGTCTCTTCCTCGACGATGGAGATATGCTCCGGACGGATGCCGAAAATGACATCCTTCTCGCCGTGGATGTAGGAATCGTGGATCTTGGACACTTTCTCATACGGAAGCGGGAGCATCGATCCGTCTGGCAATAAGACGTTGACGATGTCGCCTTCGCGGTTGAGCTTAACGTCGAAGAAGTTCATCTGCGGGGTGCCGATGAAGCCTGCGACGAATTTGTTGTACGGTTTGTTGTAAAGGGTCATCGGGGTGTCGATCTGCTGGACATAGCCAAGTTTCATGACGACGATCCTCGTGCCCATGGTCATGGCCTCGACCTGGTCGTGGGTGACGTAGATGAAAGTGGTCTGCAGCCTCTTATGGAGCTTGGTGATCTCGGTGCGCATCGCGGCGCGGAGCTTCGCGTCGAGGTTGGACAAAGGTTCGTCGAGCAAGAAGACCTTCGGGTTGCGGACGATCGCGCGGCCTAAGGCGACACGCTGACGCTGACCACCGGACATCGCTTTCGGCTTTCTCGGCAAATAGTCGGTGATGTCGAGGATTCTTGCCGCTTCGAGGACCCTTTCCTTGATCTCTTCTTCCGGCATATGCCTGTTGCGGAGACCAAAGGCCATGTTCTCATACACGGTCATGTGAGGATAGAGGGCGTAGTTTTGGAAAACCATCGCGATGTCCCTATCCTTGGGTTCCATGTCATTGACGAGGGTGTCGCCGATGAACAAGTCGCCCGCGGTGATGGTCTCGAGACCGGCAATCATCCTAAGGGTGGTCGATTTGCCGCAGCCCGAGGGACCTACAAAGACTATGAATTCCTTGTCTTGGATGTCGATGCAAAAGTCGTTGACGGCTTTGTGCCCGTTTTCATAGACCTTGTAGATATGACTTAGTTTTAAATCTGCCATAATTCCTCCTGTTTTAATTTAAAATCTATGACAATTTAAATTAACCGAATTTAATGGCCTGCATACCAATTGATATGCACGCCGCGCCTTTCCATGTAGGAAACCATGTTTCCCGCATTCTTCTGTTCCGTTCCGAATTGGAACAAACGCGCGTCAGAATGGTAGCCGACATAAAAGCCATCTTCTATTTTGACGTTCGTAATCCTGTCGAAGGGGATGACGGTCTTACGGAACATTTTGTGTACAATAATGGTATCACCATTTATTTGCACATAAAAGAACAATTGGTTGCAAAAAAGCACTGCCGCGATAGCGAAAAAGACAGTGCAGATGACCCAAAACACCACTTTCATGGCAAGGTCGTCGAACAAGAGATAAGCGAGCACGGAAAACCCGGGGCAGACGACCAGCACCACGGAGAGGAAGATCATCAGGCCCTTGATGGGATATGTACGTAAATCTTTAGGATCCATCAGGCTTTTCTCAAAACGACAAGTTCGTTTTTGGCTAGCTCGATACTGGACAATCCGCTTTCGACGGCACGGCCAAGCTTCGAGGTGTAGAGCAAATCGTAGGTGCCGTTAAGCGTCACCGACTCCGCGTTCAAAGCGGAGATGACAAGCAATTCCTCTCCGCCGTCTTGGACGGTGAAGGAGACTTTGCCATTGGCGTTGACGGGCTTGCTCATCTTGGCGGTCACGTCGGCGCGGGTGTCGAGGCGCAGGGCATGGTGGCTCTTGCGGAGGGCAAGGAGCTGCTGGAACTTCTGGAACATGTCGAAGTTGTTGACCTTCAGCTCATAATCCATATCGTTGATGAAGTCGCCGACGTTATAGGAATTGCCTTCGTATTTGGTCTTTCCTTCTTCGTCAAGGTAGTTCTTCGAACGCATGAAGTCCTCGCCTTCCTGCATGAAGGGGACGCCCTGAGCGACGAAGACCAAGGATTCGGCGTGGGAATACATATCGTTGAGGACCCTTTCATCGCGCCTCTCGGGCTGGATGAGCTGGTCGTATAAGGTGTAGTTGTCGTGGCAGGAAACGTAGTTCAAGCTCTGGCAAGGCTCTAATCTCGCATCGCCGAAGTGGCCAAACATCATGTTGGCGACGGTGTCGCCGAATCCGCTGACGCCATTGACGTAGCCCATGCCTGGGCCATTGTCGCCTCTGACGGCGTTACGGATGACGTCGTTAAACGCTCCAACATAGTTTCCAGCGCCGACGAAATAGGACTGGGCAAGGCTGGACTGGACGGTCTGCTGCTGCTTCAGTTTGGTAGCATCGGTCCCTTGTCCTAGATAGGAAGTGCCGCCGGTCCAAGGCTCACCATAAACCAAGGCTTTTGGATAAATGGCGACCGCGTCTTGGTAGACGTCGATCATGGTCTGGTTGTCTTCAAGGCCCATCAAGTCGAAGCGGAAGCCGGAGAGATGGTATTCCTCAAGGTAGAATTTGCAGGATTCGCGGATGTATTTGTTGACCATCGAGCGCTGGGAGGCGACTTCATTGCCGCAACCAGAGCCATTGTAGACGCTGCCGTTGGTGGCGAAGCGGTGATAGTAATAAGGAACGGTCAATTCGAGGCAGGAATTGTCGAGGCTATAGGTGTGGTTATAGACGACGTCCATGTTGATGTTGATGCCTTTTTGGTGCATCGCCATGACCATCCTCTTGAATTCGACGATGCGGTTCGCGCCGTCGCTTGGGTTGGTGGAGTAACTGCCTTCGAGGACGTTGTAGTTCTGCGGGTCATAGCCCCAGTTGTAGTTCGCCTCAGACATCGAGGTCGAAGAGGTCGCCTCATCCACGGAAGCGTAATCATAGAAAGGCTGGATCTGGACATGGGTGATGCCGAGTTCCTCGAGGTGATCCAAACCGGTTTTGACGGTCTTGCCACCTTTGGTGTAGGTGGTTCCGGTCTCGGCAAGTCCGAGGAATTTGCCGCGATTGGCTTCGGTGACGCCGGAATTGGGGTTGATGGTCATGTCGCGGACATGGATCTCATAAATGGAGGCATCGGTGCCGTTGACACCATAATCGGGACGGGCATCGGCGGACCAACCACTTAGCGCGTCGTTGATTTTCTGGAAGTTGACGACCATGCCGCGCCTGCCGTTCAAACCAGCGGATTTGGCATATGGGTCCACCACTTCATTGGTCCCGCGGGAATTGGTGATGGTGTAGGTATAGTATTTGCCGTCCAAATCCTCGCCGACTTCGGCTTTCCATACGCCTTTCTCGGTGTACTCAAGGTTGATCTTCCTCGGAGCTTCGTTGGTCCTGTAGTCGCCGGATTCGTAGAGATTCAAGACGACGGTTTCGCTCGTGGGGGCCCAGAGTTTGAAGATGGTTTTGGTCGGATGCAAATTATTGTCGAAGGTCGCGCCCAAATCATCGCCGTCATAGGTGTATTCGGAGGCGAAGGCGGTGCTGTTGAAATAGGCGGATGGGTTGATTTTGGAGACATCAGTCCATGTTTCGTCGAAGACATAGCTGACCGAGGAGGGTTTCCTTAGGTCGAGATGACCAACAAGCTGCAAAAGGTAATACCCAGTCGCCTCGTTTTTGGAGACGATGCTGTAAGAAAGATTGGCATCGCCATTTTTGACGATCAGCTTGCTTTGATCGAGGGTGAGGGAATCGATGAGGTTGAACTGCACGGCGAGGCGGTCATCAACCAAATACGCGACATAGGCGATGGAGTTCTTCATCGCCGTCTCCAGAGTCGGGAACACTTTCTCGATTCCCGAGCGAAGATAAGCGTGCTGGATGCCGCCGTGGTTAGTCGGCGAGATTTCGACAAAACGGTCGGCTGAAACGTCTTTGGTCCAATACTTGGAAGTGACGATAAAGCCGATTTTGCCCGTGGTCGCATTGGGGTTGACCGCGGAAAGATTGACGGTGCAGATGACGCCGTAATCATCGTATTCGGTAAATGGGTAGAATTCGCCGCCCAAACCGTTTTCGCTATCCCAAACGTACACGAATAGTTTGGTGTATTCGCTGTAATCCTGTCCTTTGACGAAATGGAATCTGACGGCAGTCGTGGCCGCTTCCGGTTCGGTGAGGCTATTATCATTGGCCCTAGTGAAGCCGCATTCCTCCGGCGTGGCATAGGCATTGGACGCGCTGGTGGATTGTTCCTGGTTGGAGTTTGGTTTTTCTTCGCCGCAAGAAGCCAAAGCAGCAAAGCTCAGCAACGCGGCAGCCGATAATAAGAGAGTCTTTTTCATGTCCATATCCTCCTGAATTTATAAGGTGGAAGCGTCATAGAAGCCGTCCGACACTTTGATGTCGCCGGTCTTTTTGGCGCAGCCAGAATCCCATTTGGTCAAATCGGCGATGACGTATCCTTTGGGGAATAACGCGATGAGGAAGCCGGTGTATCCCGTTTTCGAGAAATCGATGAGCACCACTCCATCGCGGAGTTCATAAGCGTTAAGCCAAGAGGAGCCTGAATCGCTCCAAGCCCAGTAATAGAGGTCATAGGTTTCAAAATACTTCGGGTCGATTCCGAAGACGTTGAAATATCCTTCGATTGGCTGGACCTGCGTGAAAGTGAAGGTCTTCGAGAAATGGTATTCGGCGTTGCCGTATTCGATTTCCAATACGCACGCCCCATTATTGAGCAACGTGTGGATGGGCACTGAGCCGGAGACGCCAAGATCGACGGCCTCACCGCCATTTGCCTTATAACGGATGTAGGTTAGATTCTCTCCCGAGAGGGCGAGGAAGTAATTGCCGACGAACATCTTGCCGTGGCTTTCAGTTTTAAGGAACGGCCTAGCGGAATGGACGGTTTTCACCAAAACCGCGACACCCGTGCTATCGAAATCGATGGACGCCTTGCCATGGCAGACCTGAACGGTCTTGCCGCTGACCTGCTCGCAATAAGCGCCATCGGGCAGGCTTTGGAAGGCGACGGTCGCCGTCTGCTCTTCGCGGGACAGGTTGGCGATAATCGCGCCTTTGTCGGTTTCGCCGATCTTCTCGTTGACGAAGATTCCTTCGGGGGCCGAGACGAGGTCATCGACGTTCATGAAGCGGTTCTTGAAATTATTGATGATGGCGACGCGCGGATTCTCAAAGGTGTAATTGGCGATGTAGCCCATCGTCTGAGAATCGTCGGGGCGGGCCAAGAAGAGGGCATTGGTCTTCTTTCTGGTCGCGTTCATCGCCCATTCGGAGATTACCATCGCGTTATTGATATGGGTGCTGGCTTCAATATAGGAATCGTGGGATTCGACCCAAGTCACCGCATATGAGGGGTCGCTGACCTTGCCAAGTTTTGCGGTCATCGCCTTCTCGGCGTCGCGGCTGAAGACGGCATTATTGATCGGGGTATTGAAGCTGTCCTCGGTGACCTTCATGTATTTGGTATAGGAGGAAATCTCGCGGTTTCCGCCCAATCCTCCGAGGATTTCGCCATAGGCAAATAACTTTTTGCCAGGGAACTTCTGCTCATAGTATTCCGCGGCTTTGCCTAAGGTATTGGGCCAGAAGGAGCTAGGATCCTGCGGGTCTTCTGGGGTCTCGATGTGCTTAGCGGCATCAAAGCGGAAGCCATCCACGCCTGCATCGATGCACTCTTTCAGGAAGGCAAGGGCCCTGGATTGAACCAATGCATTGCCCGTATTGAGGTCAGGCAATTTGCCATAGGGGTAATACTGCGTTTCCGAACCTGTAGTCACATGATGGAAGGTGGCTTCGCTTCCGGAAGCATTACGGGCGGCATAGATTTCTGGCTCATAGCGTTCGACGTCGGGGGAAACCATCGGGGTGCCGTCATCTTCGAGGTATTCGTCTCCGATATTGGCGAGATGGTTGAACACGACGTCTGCGATGATGGAAATGCCATATTCCTCGGCTTCTTCACATAAAGAAACCAATTCCGCTTTGGTTCCCATCGTGGAATTGTCGGCGATGGAGA
>CAMORJ010000006.1 GCA_946623775.1 uncultured Bacillota bacterium
AACCCCGATCGTCGACCTCGTGCCCAAAATGGAGGCGATGCGCCCCGCATTGAGCGATTACATCGTCGGCCATGACGCGATCTACCAAGCGCTGGTGCAGGCGTTCCTGAAGTTCGCAAGCGAAAGGATGAACCTCTATGGCAGGGACAACCTCCTCGACCAGCCGGAATTCGCAGAAGACGCCAAGAAGCTCAGGAAGATCCTGAGCCTCATCGACAATCCGAAAGCCTTCCGCGAGACGATATTGACCGAAGACGAGCAGACCATCGACGAAGATGGCATCAAGGTCAACATCGGGGCGGATGGGGAAGACGACGTCTCCGTCATCTCCGCCAACATCGCCATCCCAGGAGGGCAGAACGCATCGATCTCCTTGCTAGGCCCGACCAGGATGGATTACGACAAAGCCTTAGCGCTCCTGAATTACGTCAGCGAGACCCTGGGCGCCTACTTCGCAGGCGAAGACAGGGAGGAAGGAGAAGAGATCCCATGCAAGAAGAAACCCCAAGCGTAGGGGAGCAGGCCCAAGAGCCCGAAGCCCCCAAGAAAGGCAAGAAGGTCCCGAAGGAAAAGCTCGATGAGGCCATGGCACAGATCGCCAAGCTCACCGCCGACCTCGAACATTGGAAAACCGAATACTACAAAGCCTACGCCGATACGCAGAACCTCAGGAAATCCCTCGAGGCCGAAGCAAGGACGGCGGCAAGATACCGCTCGGCGGGATTCCTGACCGAATTGCTGCCAAGCCTCGACGCGTTCAACATCGCGCTTCAGAATGAGCCGCCAAGCCCGGAAACGAAGAATTACCTCATCGGGTTCCAATACATATTCAATCAGATCAAATCCGCCCTCGAGGCGGAAGGAGTCAAGGAAGTCGCCCCGAAAGTAGGGGATGAGTTCTCCCTCGATTCCATGCACGCAGTCGACTTCACCGAAACCGATGAAGTCGCGGAAGGGAAGGTCTGCAAGGTCTACGCCAACGGATACTTCCTCCACGATAGGCTCATCCGCGCCGCGATGGTCTCCATCGCAAAGCCCATAGCCAAGCCCGAAGCGGCGGCTTCGGAAGAAGCCCCGGCGGAAAACCCGCCACACCAAGCCTAAAATAGGCAAAAGGAGAAACAATTATGGCAAAAGAAATCATCGTCGGTATCGACCTTGGTACCACCAACTCCGTCATCTCTGTCATGCAGGCTGACGGCAACATCAAAGTCATCCCCAACCCCGAAGGAACCAATACCACCCCCTCAGTCGTCGCATTCAAGGGATCGGGCGAGGAAATCGTCGGCAACGCCGCAAAGCGCCAGGCCATCACCAACCCCGACACCGTCTCCTCGGCCAAGCGTTCCATCGGAACCTCCGATAAGTTCCATATCTCTTGCTTGAACAAGGACTTCACCCCGCAGGAAATCTCCGCGAAAGTCCTCGCATACATGAAGAGCTACGCCGAAGCCAACCTCGGCCAGCCCGTCAAGAAAGCGGTCATCACCGTCCCCGCATACTTCAACGATGCTCAGCGTCAGGCCACAAAAGACGCCGGCACCATCGCGGGTTTGGATGTCGTCCGCATCATCAACGAACCCACCGCGGCCTGCTTGGCCTATGGTTTGCAAACCGATAAATCCGAGAAGGTCATGGTCTTCGACCTCGGCGGCGGCACATTCGATGTCTCGATCCTCGAGATCGGCGATGGCACCTTCCAGGTCTTGTCCACCAACGGCGACACCCGCCTCGGCGGCGATGACTGGGACCATGTGGTCGCCGATTGGATCGCTGCCCAAATCAAAATCGAAACCGGCGCCAACCTCACCGACAAAATGGCCCGTCAGCGCTTCATCGACGCCGCAGAGCGCGCCAAGATCGAGCTCTCCAGCTCGCTTGAGACCACCATCTCCTTGCCGTTCATCGGCATGGGCCCCAACGGTCCTATCAACTTCGAGACCAAGCTCACCCGCGCCAAATTCCAGGATTTGACCCGCTCCTTGCTCGAGAGATGCAAAGTCCCGATGCGCAACGCGCTCCGCGACTCCGGACTTTCCTATGATGACATCGCGACCGTCCTTATGATCGGCGGCTCCACCAGGATGCCCGCCGTCCAGGAAATGGTCGCCGAAATCACCGGCAAGAAGATCAACCTCTCCGTCAACCCCGACGAAGCGGTCTCCGTCGGCGCCGCGCTCCAAGGCGCAATCCTCGCCGGCGACATCAACGACGTCTTGCTCCTTGACGTCACCCCATTGACCCTCGGCATCGAGACTTTGGGCGGCATCATGACTCCTCTCATCCCGAGGAACACCACGATCCCAACCACCAAGAGCCAGGTCTTCTCGACCGCGGCCGACAACCAGCCCGCCGTCGACGTCATGGTCTATCAGGGCGAGCGTCCGATGGCCCACGACAACAAATTGCTAGGCCAATTCACCCTCTCTGGCATCAAGCCGGCAAGAAGGGGCCAGCCTCGCATCGAAGTCACCTTCTCCATCGACCAGAACGGCATCGTCAAAGTCTCCGCTAAGGACCTCGACACGCAGCAATCCCAGGACATCACCATCTCCGGCTCCAACGGGCTTTCCCAAGCCGACATCGAGAGAATGGTCCGCGAAGCCGAAGAGAATAGGGCGGCCGACGAGAAGAGGAAGGGCGACATCGAAATCAAGAACAAGGCCCAGACCTACGTCGATGAGATCAACAACACCCTCAACGAGAAGGGCGATCAGATCCCAGCCGACCAGAAAGAGCAGCTCACCAAGCTCCGCGACGAAGCGCAAGGCGCCATCGAATCCGACAACATCGAGAAGCTCCGCGAAATCGTCGGCAGGCTCGAGGATGCCGCAGCCGCAGCCGCTCAGGCCCAGGCAGGCGGAGCCAACCCGAACCCCGGACCCGCTCCGGAAGGACAGGCAGGCGCTGCCGACCCCGAAGAGGCCGACTTCACCGACAAGAAGTAATATTCACCCCAAAACCAACCACCTAACGGCGCCTTCGGCATGAAAGCGCCGTTAGGCTTTTGCAAAGAAAGGAGACAGCATGGCGGATCAGAAAAGAGACTACTATGAGGTCTTAGGCGTCAAAAAGACCGCGACCCCCGACGAAATCAAATCTGCTTATCGTCGTTTGGCCAAGCAATATCACCCCGACCTCAACAAAGCCCCGGACGCCCGCGAGAAATTCGAGGAAGTCCAGGAAGCTTACGACGTGCTTTTCGATGAGAACAAGCGCGCCGCCTACGACCGTTATGGCCATGCGGCCTTCCAGCAGCCCGATGGCTCGCCAAACCCCAACGGAGGCGGCGATCCCTTCGGCGGAATGGGAGGTTTCCAAAGCGGATTCCAAGGCGACCTCGGCGACATCATCAACGAATTCATGTCCGGATTCGCCGGAGGCGGCAGAAGGGCGCGCCAATCCCGCGGCCCTCGCCCCGGCAACGACATCATCCACAGCGTGCGCATTTCCTTCATGGATTCCATCAAAGGCACGAAGATCGTGCTTCCGGTGGATTACGATGAGCCGTGCGACAATTGCCATGGCTCAGGCGCCGACAATCCGAAAGACTTCGAATCCTGCTCTTATTGCGGAGGCAGAGGCTACGTCGTCAGGCAAGTCCAAAGCCTATTCGGCATCATGGACCAGCAGGTCCAATGCCCCAATTGCCGCGGCACAGGATCGATTATCCGCAAAAAGTGCCATGTGTGCGGCGGTTCTGGCTATAAGCATGTCCACAACGACATCGAAGTCACGATCCCCGCAGGCGTCTACACCGGAAAGCAATTCGTCATCTCCGGCAGAGGCGAAAGGGGAATCAACGGCGGGCCAAACGGCAACCTCATCATCGAGGTTCACGTCCAGGACCACCCCGAGTTCATCCGCGACGGCGACAATATCCATCTCGAGGTCCCGCTCAGCTTCGTCGATTGCGCATTGGGCGCCGAAATCTCGGTCCCGACCGTCTATGGCGAAGTGACCACCAGGATCCCGGAGGGAATCCAGCCAGGGCAAACGATTTGCCTGCGCGGCAAAGGCGTTAAGAACATGCGCACGGGCAATCCAGGCGACCAAATCCTTCATATCAAGGTAAAGACGCCCGTCAAGCTGACCAAAAAGCAGAAGGAATTGCTCCAGCAGTTCCAGCAAGAAGGGGACAAAAACGATTCCATCTTCGCCAAATGGAAGGCCAGATTCAGCAAATAGCCTCACAACCGCGATGCGATGCACCGCGGTTTTTTATGCGAACATGCCTTTAGGCATCTACACCAAACGGATAGATTTGGATATACTATGTAACGCTAATATGCCTTACTGCAAGTACTGTAACCAACCGATCAGCAAATTCGATACCGACATCTGCCCCAATTGCGGCGGAGTATCGCCCATCGACCCCAATTACGAGACGATGGACATCACCAAGAGGTTCGATCATTTTTCCGGCGGGCCGCTTTACCGCAGCAAATCGCAGAAAGTCGCAGCGATTCTATCGATGACGTGGGGATTCTTCGGCCTTCATGAATTCTACATCAAGCGCCCGAAGATCGGTTTGGCCATTCTGATCATCACACTTGTTTTGGTCGGTGGCCTAGGAAGCATCCTGGCCTTCGCGGCCCATATGCATCCCGCGCTTGCCTATCTGATCCCGTTCGGGGCGGATTGGCTCTTCTTCATCGTATATGGGATCCTGTTCCTGAAAAAAGATTCCCCGAAAGACGGGGAAGGGGAGTTCCTGCGTTAATATGCAGCACTATTTCGGAACCATAGTGGACGGCCACGCGATATTGGATTCCGCTCAGCGCCATCATCTTGTCGATGTCAGGCGCGCCCAAATCAAGGAAAGAGTGGAAATCGCCGATGGGGCGGACGTTTTCTTGTGCGAAGTAGTGAGTTTGGACCCTCTTGATATCCTTGTCATCGGCAAATCCGAGGAACGCAGGGAATTGGACAACGAGCTGATTCTCGCCTTCGCGACGCTGAAAAGCGACCATAACGATTTGATCGTCCTGAAAGGCGCTGAGCTAGGCGTATCGAGGTTCGTGCCATTCGTCAGCGAGCGCACGGTCGTCAAGCCGAAAGAGCCGGAGGACAATAAGATCCTAAGGCTGCGCAAAATCGCATTGGAAGGCGCGCAGCAATGCCGCAGGGCAATTACCCCGAAAGTCGATGGTTACGCCCGTTTCATCGATGTTTTGGACATTGAGGCGGACATCAAGATGTTCGCTTACGAAGGGCAGGCGGGGAATTCCAATTCTTTGCTCGACATCGCCAAATCCGTCGAGAAGAACCGCAGCATCCTGGTCGTAATCGGCCCAGAAGGCGGTTTTAGCGACGCTGAGGCGGAATTAGCAAGGGATGCTGGATTCCAGTTCGTTTCGCTCGGCAGAAGGATTCTAAGGGCCGAAACGGCCGCTTTATATGCCGCGTCGGTATTGTCGGCGTTCAGCGAGGAAGGCAAATAAGGATATGGGATTCTTTGATTTGCTCGAGAAAAAGCAGCGCCCGACGCCGTTTCCCCATAGTGAGGAGCTCCGTTTCTTTTTGGCGAACGCCTCATTGCTTTCCGCTTATCCATCCTTCCGCAGGATGCGCAGGGCAAACAGCCCGTTCGCCATTATCCGCGCGAATCTGGTGATTCGTTCCATCATCAATAAGAATCTGATCGAAAAAGAAGTCGCCAAAGTCAGGGACTCCGTATTAAGTGGCGATTTGGCCGAAGAAAAATTGCGCATTGCAGTGGCCGAAGTGATCAAAAAAGCGCCGTATTACGATGATGGATCCAGCCAAATCTATATCCCTTTCTTCGAACGTCACGTCAACGCCATTTGCTCCAAAAACCCCGAAAAGCTATTGGACAAGCGCTATCAGAACATCATCAATCACCCGGAGATCATTTCCATCGACCCATTCGATACTTATGGCCCAAAGGTCTTTGCGTCGGGCTTCACAAGCCTCCAATTGCTGATGGATAAGGGCGATTCCTGCGCCTATTACGATAAACAAAGCTATTCGATTTTCATCGTGAACAAGCAGGGGAGATTAGACCGCCGAATCGCGCTATTTGACCGCTATTTAGCGGAGGTAAACGACGATAATATCGAATTCAGAACCAAGGAAGCACTCGAATGCTTCTATCGTTTTGACTACGATAACATGATTAATGCATTAGTAGAAAATAAGTTGATTTCTAGTAGTTTACTAGGAGATAATAATCTAGATACCGCGCCTATTATTTTAGGTAATCGTATATAATACTTTTCAAAATGAAAAAAGCATATTTTCATAGTTTGGGCTGCAAGGTGAACGCCTATGAGACCTCCTCTTTGGCGACCGAATTCGAAAGCTTGGGCTATCAACGCACAGAGAACGAGGAAGAAGCCGATTTGGTTGTTTTAAATACGTGTTCCGTAACCGGAAAAGCCGATCAGAAATCCCGTCAGCACATTTCATCCTTCCGCAGGCGGAATCCCAACGCCTTAATTCTCGTCATGGGCTGCTATAGCCAGTCCAATGCCGAAAAATGCGCTCAGCTTGGAGCCGATATCGTCCTTGGTTCATCAATGCGCACGAAGGCCATCCCGTATGTCGAGCAGTTCCTCGCGACAAAAGAAAAGATCATCGATGTGAAAAAGTCCGTCCGCCATGAAGGATATGAAGAGCTTGGCGCGACCGCTTTCTGCGAAAATGCGCGAGCATACCTGAAGATTCAGGACGGATGCGACAATTTCTGCGCTTATTGCTACATCCCTCAGCTCCGCGGCAATTCACGCTCCCGCGAGCCGCGGTTTGTATTGGAAGAAGCGCGTTCGCTATATGAGCGGGGCTATAAAGAAATCGTCTTGACCGGCATCCATATCGGCGGATACGGAAAAGATTTAGGAGACGGCTCCTATCGTTTAGGGGATTTAATCGATGACATCTTCCTAAAATGCCCAGATTTGTACCGACTGAGAATCTCTTCTATCGAAGAAAGCGAGATCGACGGTGCGCTTCTCGGCGCTTTAAGAAAGCATCCCGCCATCGCCGACCATCTCCACATTCCTCTTCAGTCCGGAAGCGAAGCGGTGCTCAAATCGATGAGACGGCACTACGATAAGAAGGCGTTCTTGGACAAATTGGCGATGATCCGCTCCATCCGCCCAGGAATCGCAATCACGACCGACGTCATCGCGGGCTATCCAGGAGAAACGCAGGAGCAGTGGGAAGAAACCATGGCCTTCTGCGCTTTGGCAGACTTTGCCGAGATCCATGTTTTCCCCTTCTCGAGCCGCCCCAATACCTATGCCGCGACATTGAAAGACACCTCCCCCGATATCAAAAAGGCCCGCGTCCACGAGCTTTTGGAGCTTTCGAAAGCCCATCGGCTCGCCTATAAGAAGCAATTCTACGGCAAGGAGATGGAAGTGCTTTTCGAGGAATACGATGCCGAGAAAGGACTGGCCTTTGGCCATACATCGAACTATCTTCTTGTCAAAACGCCTGCAAACGCGCCCATGCATGGATGCGTAAAGAAAATCGTCTATACCGAAGAGACGGCATCGGATTAATTCGTAATTTTTTTGACATTGTAACACTTTTTCGGTTGACTACCATGCCGACCCTCCTATAATTCACCCTGCACAGAAACAGGAGAAACGAAAATGGCAGTCCCACAGAGAAGAATCAGCAAAACCAGGAAAAGGCTACGCCGCACCCACTTCAAGCTCGAAGTCGCCGGCCTTGTCGCCTGCCCCCATTGCGGTGAGATGATCCGTTCCCATCACGTGTGCCCCAAATGCGGCTACTATGGTGGAAAAGAGATCGTCAAAGTTCCCGCCGAAGAGGAAAAGTAATTTACCAAAATGCCCTGCCCAGCGGGGCTTTTTGCTAATTTCAGGAGAAAAACAATGGAATTCAGAAAACTATTTGACCACACCCTCCTCAAACCCGAAGCGACCTCCGAGCAGATCCGCCTCCTTTGCGCCCAAGCGAAGGAATACGGCTTCGCCAGCGTCTGCGTCAATCCGGACTTCGTCCCCCTTGCCGCCGAAGAGCTCAAAGGCTGCGACGTCAACGTCTGCACCGTCATCGGCTTCCCTCTAGGCGCCAATGCGCCTGAAGTCAAGGCGTTCGAAGCCGATTTGGCCGTCAAGCAAGGCGCGACCGAAATCGATATGGTCCTCAACGTCTCCAAAGTCAAAGAAGGCGATTACGAATACGTCGAAAAGGAAATCGCCCTCGTAAAAGAGGCGTGCCACGGGCGTTTATTGAAAGTCATCCTCGAGACCTGCCTCCTTACGAAAGACGAAATCGTCTTGGCTTGCCAAGCCGCCGAAAGGGGCGGAGCGGACTTCGTCAAGACCTCGACCGGCTTCAGCAAAGGCGGCGCGAAAGCGGAAGACGTCGCCCTCATGAGGCAGACCGTCGGCAACCGCCTTGGCGTCAAAGCCAGCGGCGGCATCCACACCAAAGCGGAAGCGATGGCGATGGTGGAGGCCGGCGCAAACCGCATCGGATGCTCCGCAAGCGTCGCGATCTGCGAGGAAAAATAACCATCAGGTCTATAAAATGCGCGAAAATCGCGGGAAGAAGCAAAAAACCTTTGCGTTCCCATTCGCGCGAGAGTATTCTTTATTTCGCATCAGGAAGGTAGGTGAAAAACAATGGCAGTTAAGACAGTCGTCCGCGAAGGCGAAAGCATCGATGAAGCTCTTCGCAGGTTCAAGCGCGGCGTCAACAAATCTGGCATCCTTCTTGAGACCCGCAAAAGGGAGGCTTACCTCAAGCCCGCTCTTATGCGCAAGATGAAGCAGAAATTGGCGCGTCGCAAAAAATTCTAATCGCCGATTTGGATACCCGATCATGAATGTGGTCGGGTTTTTTCGTCGTTTCCTCGAAAAAAATAGTTTCGATGAATTGCCGACTTTGAAAATTTCTTGAAAAAAGTTGAGTCCTTTTTTGCCGTTTTTCTCCAATTAAATAAGTGAGGAGGGCAAAAACAATGATCGTTTACCAAGCTCAAAGAAAGGGGTGCGGATTCGCATCCGTCAAAATGGCGTTATGCCATGCTTCGGGGCGCAAGGACTTCGCCTATGCGCCCGAAAGGCTCATTCAGGGCGATGCGCCAAGCTTCGCGGAGCTCATGAACTACTCCGCCAAAATGGGTCTTCAGCTTTTGGCGTACCAATGCGAAAAAAGCTCGCTGTTGGAAAACGAGGAGTATCCGCTCCTTTTGAGCATCCAAGAAGACGGTCTCACGCACATGGTCTATCTAAAGAAAGAGGACCTGATGGGCAGATTCGTGGTCTACGACCCAAACCGCGGGAAGCGAGTCTTCGCAAAAGAAGAATTGGTCAAGCTTTTCGACGGCAGATACATGTCCCTCGGCGAATACCAAGACATCGCGCCGCGGTTTTCCAAGCCGAAGCCCTTGCCCAACAAAACGGTTTTTCTCTCCTGTTTGCTTTCAATGTCTCCTATCGCCTTGCTTAGCTTAGGAATTCTCCTCCTTGGCTATAGCGGCGAGAATATGTTCGTCGCGCTCCCATGCTTCGCTCTTTCCCTCATTTCGCTTTCCGCATCGCGCCTTTTCTCCACGAAGCAAATGGAAAAGTTCGACGGACGATATTTGGAGATGGTGGACGATGACAATCTTTCCACGCGGGAAGAGAAATTCGTCCACTATCATAGGTACAAAGCCGCGGCCCTTTCTTCATTGTCCCGCCTCCTAGTTTCGTTCCTAGAGGTTGCCGCGGCTTTGGCCTTCTTCGCGTTCCGCGACCCATTGCTCGCCTTTTTGATGGGCACAGGGCTATTGGTCGTGACGTTGGAGCATCTATTGGATGACGAGAAAGAAGCGCGCCGCAAAGAGGCGGTGGAGAAGCTTGAGTATCGTTACATCCATCATAGGATAAGGCAGGAGGAGAGAATGGCGATACTTACGACTCTGTCGAAGGAAAGCAGCCGCTATTTCCGCAGCCTGATCTTCCGGGAAACCCTCATCATCGCCTCGGCCATCGCGCTTTCCGCAATCGCCATTTCCATCTCATCCGAGCAATTCGCGTTGGAGCAATTCCTCTTCTATAGCCTCGCCATCAGCGCGGTCATGTCTCAGGGCTCATCGGCGCTAGGCAATTATCAGGGAAGGCAGATCAAGCACCAGGAAGAGCCGTATTTCGCTTTGCATTTCCAAAAAAGCAATGCGGAATAAAAGTTCGCCTAACACCTTGATTTCTATGATAGAATCATAGCCGAACATGGAATTAGCATTCGATAATCAGCTCGATGAGCAATACGATTTCCTCGAAGGCGAGTACGCTTCTTTGATGGCGACTGCCTTCGAGCTTTTGTCCGTCTCCCAGAACTATGAGGTCGACGTCAGCTTGGTCGATGATGAGACCATCCACCAGATCAACCGCGACTACCGCCATATCGACCGGGTGACCGACGTCATTTCCTTCGCTTTTTTGGACGATGACTCCGAAGCAGGGAGGATAAACGGCGATATACCGCGCCTTTTGGGCGAAATCTTCATCTGCGTCCCCCAGGCGCTGCGCCAGGCCAAGGAAATCGGGAACACCGATATGCGCGAGCTGCGTTTCCTCTTCACCCATGGCCTATTGCATCTGCTCGGCTATGACCACATGAAGAAAGAAGATGAGGAAATCATGTTCCCGCTTCAGGAAAGAATCATCGAAGAAGACGATAAGAGGAAGAAGCAATGAATAGACAAGAACTGATCGACATCGCCGCGGAAGCCAGGGAAAGAAGCTATTCCCCCTATAGCCATTTTGCCGTCGGGGCGGCGCTTTTATGCTCCGATGGGGCGGTCTATATCGGCGCCAACGTCGAAAACGCCTCCTATCCCCTCTGCATGTGCGCCGAGCGCAACGCGATCTACAACGCGATGATGGACGGCAAGACCAGCGAGGACTTCTTGGCCCTCGCCATCATCGCCGACACCGAAGACGCCTGCTCCCCATGCGGAGCCTGCCGCCAGGTCTTAAGCGAATTGTTCCCGCGCACCGCGCCGATTTATTTGTCCAACCTCGAAGGGGACGTCAAAGAGACGACCATTGAGGAACTATTGCCGTTCGCGTTCGACGGAGGCGACTTATGAAAGTAGGGGTCGTCGCCATCTTAGGGCGCCCGAACGTCGGCAAGTCCACCTTATTGAACGCGATGCTGTCGAAGAAAGTCAGCATCGTCTCCCCCAAAGCCCAAACCACCCGCGACGCCATAATGGGCGTTTTGACGCAGCGCGAATTCCAAATCGTCTTCGTCGATACCCCCGGCATTTTCTATGGCCGCGAGAAACTGTATTCGGTCATGAAGCGCACCGCCTTCGAATCCTCGCGCGGAGTCGATGCGGTGCTTTACCTCATCGATGCGTCCACGAAGACTTTGGAGGAGGATATCCGGATATTCGGCTCCATCCATACCGATTCCCCTTGCTTCTTCGTCCTCAACAAGATCGATTTGATCCGTCCGGAGAGGGCGATGGAGATCAAAGAGGCTCTCAAGCAGAGCTATCCCGACGTCCCGCTTATCGAAGCGAGCCTTTTGGAGAATTTCGGCATCAAGGAGATAAAGCAAGCGGTGGTGCCGCTTTTGGAAGAGGGGGAGCTCCTTTATCCCGAAGAGATGATCACCGACAAAGACGACGCCTACCAGGCCAAGGAAGTCATCCGCGAGAAGCTTTTGCATTTCCTGCGCGAAGAGGTCCCGCATCAGGCCGCGGTCGTCATCGATAGGATTTCCTACAAAGACGACAAGGCGATCATCAGAGGACGAATCATCGTCGAAAAGGCCGCCCATAAGTCCATCGTCATCGGAAAAGGCGGGGATATGATCAAGAAAATCACGATGGCGTCGAAAAAAGAGCTGGAACGCATGTGGAGAATCGGAATCTCCTCTATGCTTCTTAACGTCGAAGTCCACCCCAATTGGCGCGATGATTTAAGCGCCTTGACCGAGGTCGGATATGGCCTGGACTAACGGCGAGAAAAGCAAAAAAGAAGGCCTGGTGCTCAAAGCGGTGCCCGTCAAAGGCAACGACGCGATGATCACGGCGCTCGGGAAAGACGGATTCTTTTCTTTTTATGCGCGGGGCGCCAAGAAAATGGGCTCAAAATCCTTTGCCTGCTGCAGCGAGCTTTCTTATTCATCTTTTGTCTTCTCTTCCTCAAGCACCGGGAAATTGACCCTTTCCGAAGGCGATGGCATCGAATATTTGTTTTCTTCCGATGCCTTGGAGCAATCGTTTTGCTGCATGGGGCTTCAGGAAATCGCCCTCAAGCTGTTCCATGAGCCCGAAGAGGATACGCCCATAGAAACGCTTGAATACCTTCTCCAAGCCCTCAGAGCCATCAAGAAGGGAATCTCACCGTTAAACGCCACAATCGTCGCCCTGGCGGGCTTTCTGAGGCTTGCCGGCATCGGACTTGAGGTTGGCGAATGCGTCAATTGCGGCAAAAAGAAAGACATCGTCACGATTTCTTATCTCGACGGCGGGTTCTTGTGCCGCGATTGCGCCGAGGAAATCGGAAGCGTCAAAACGCCGGTTGAGCAGCTTAAGATCCTGCGGTTCGCCTTCGCGTGTTCTCCTAGCGACCTGCCGCGCTGCCAAAGCTGGCGAAGTTCTGATGCCCGTCCATTGCTGACCGGATTATTGGACCATCTCGAGAATCAGACAGGCATCGCCTGCAAAAGCCTTAGAATGATGCTCCAAGCCCAATAACGAATCAACGCAAATAGGCATAATTGGAAAAAACTTTAAAGTTATTATCGATAGTTCACTTATATAGGGTTGAAAGTATAGAAAATCTGCTTAAAATAGTCCGCATTACGGTACTTTTTACAAAATGTAAAAGACAATTAGAGGAAAACGAATCACAACTATGGCAAGTAAATTCAGTTTTGAAACCATCACTCAGCACCTCCAGAACACCGGCTATGTGTTCCAGGGAAGCTCTATTTACGGCGGTTTGTCCAATACCTGGGACTACGGCCCTTTAGGCGCGGAAATGAAGAAGAACATCCGCGATTTCTGGTGGCAGAAATTCGTCACCGAGTCTCCGACCAACGTCGGAATCGACGCAGCAATCCTCATGAACCCCCGCGTTTGGGAAGCCACCGGCCACGTTTCGACATTCAACGATCCGATGGTCGACTGCAAATACTGCAAGGCCCGCCACAGGGCCGATGAACTCATCAAATCCGAGGTTCCCGATGCCGATGTCGATGGCATGACCTTCGATGAGATGGACAAATTCATCGCATCCCACAACATCGTTTGCCCCGTCTGCGGCAAGGCCCAATTCACCCCAATCCGCAAATTCAACATGATGTTCAAGACCCACATCGGCGTCACCGACGATGCCTCCAGCGTCGTGTATCTAAGGCCCGAAACCGCCCAAGGCGTCTTTGTTAATTTCAAAAACGTCCAGCGCGTCACCCGCAAAAAGCTTCCGTTCGGCATCTGCAACGCCGGCAAGAGCTTCCGCAACGAGATCACTCCGGGCAACTTCACGTTCCGCACCCGCGAATTCGAGCAGCTCGAGATGGAATTCTTCTGCAAGCCGAACACCGATCTCGAATGGTTCGCCTACTGGAAGGATTACTGCATCAAGTTCGTGAATTCCTTAGGCGTCAAGCTTGAAAACCTCCATTTCCGCGATCATGAGCCGGCAGAACTCGCTTTCTATTCCAAGGCGACCACCGATGTCGAATACGATTTCCCCAACCTCGGCTGGGGCGAAATCCTCGGTGTGGCCGACAGAACCGATTATGACTTAAAGCGTCACCAGGAGTATTCCAGCCAGGATCTTACCTATTTCGATCCCGACACAAACGAAAGGTATATCCCGTATTGCATCGAGCCATCCATGGGCTTGGACCGTTTGTTCCTCATGGTAGCGGTGGATGCCTATGACGAAGAAGACCTGCCAAACGACGATAAGCGCGTCGTCATGCATCTTTCCCCGCGCCTAGCGCCCTATAAGATGGCCGTCTTGCCTCTTTCCAAGAAACTCGGCGACAAAGCAATGGAAGTGGTCAACATCCTCAACAAGAGATTCTCCTGCGTCTATGACGAGACCGGTTCCATCGGCAAGAGGTATCGCCGTCAGGACGAAATCGGCACCCCGTATTGCGTCACCATCGACTTCGACACCGAAGCCGATAGCTCCGTAACCATCCGCGACCGCGACTCCATGGAGCAGGTTCGCATCAAGATCGACGAGCTTGTCCATTACTTCGAAGAAAAGATTGGTTATTAATTTTCCAGTATATTTGAAGTACAAAATTAGTAGTTATTATATCTTTGATATAAGGAAAGGAGGATTCGATGTACAGTCAAGATTTGATTGATGATGTTTTGAAGGCATCTGATATCGTTTCGATCATCTCCTCCTACCTCAATGTGGAGAAACATGGACGAAGCCACACCGCGCTATGCCCATTCCACGACGACAAACACCCCTCTTTGTCCATTTCCCCCGAGAAGCAGATCTTCAAATGCTTCGTCTGCGGCGTCGGGGGCAACGCGATCACCTTCGTTCAGCGTTACGAGAAGATCTCTTATGCCGAAGCGGTGCGAAAAGTTGCCGATCTATCCTCATTTGTTGACCCGCGCCTCACAAGCGATGCGCCAAAATTCCATGTGGATGAGTCGCTCAAGCGCCTGTATGACTGCATTGCCGATCTACAGAAGTATTACGCCTATTCGCTTTCTACGCCCGATGGCGAAAAAGCTAGGCTGTATCTGCAAAATCGTGGCATCGGACCTAAAGAAATCGAGACTTACGGCATCGGCTACTCCCCACTGGATGGCTCGGCTACGGTCAGATTCCTGCAGGCCAAAGGGCATTCCTTGAAATCCATCGAGGAAATCGGCATCGCATTGGCGCGTTCCACCGGAACATCCGACACCAACGCGGGAAGAGTAATCTTCCCCCTCCATAACCAATGGGGGCAAGTCGTTGGCTTCTCCGCTAGGAGAATGGAGGATGACGGCACTTCCAAGTACATCAACTCCCCCGAAACGCCGATATTCCACAAATCGGACGTCCTCTATAACTATCATCGCGCGTCCGCGACCGCCAGAAGGGAAGGCTATGTCTACCTTTTGGAAGGGTTCATGGACGTCATTGCCTTAGGCAAAGCAGGCATCGATTCCGCCATCGCGATCATGGGGACAAGCCTCACCAAAGAGCAAGCCGCGCTCATCAAAAAGCTGCGGTGCGAGGCTAGGTTCTGCCTCGACGGCGATGCTCCGGGGCAAACGGCGATGATGAAGAATTCCCAATTGCTCCGCAAGGAATCCATCCCATTCCGAATCGTGGATTACGGAGGCGACCTCCGCGACCCGGACGAGATATTCCAGCAGGAAGGGGCGGATGCCTTAAAAGCGAGATTGGAGAATCTCGTCGACCCATTCGACTTCCAACTCAATTTCTATCTCACCACCAAAAAGCTCGACACCGCCGAGGAAAAGAAAAAAGTCTTGGCGGTCTTCCTCCCGCGAATCGCCCAGATTCCGCCAGGGATCGAGCAGGACAACTACATCGTCAAGCTATCCAAGGCGACGGGATTCGAAGCCGATGCCATCCGCGAGGCGCTGAAGCGGGAAAAGCCCATGATGGGCGAGGATTCCGAGGAAATCGCCACTTATGTGTCAGGCAGGATACAGCAGTCCTACGCCGCGCACCCGGAGAAGAAGTATCTCAAACGCCTGCGAGCAGCAGAAAGAGCGGTTCTGGCCGCGATGCTATCCTCCGAAGAAGCCGTGCAATTCTTCCAAGAGAGGATAAGGTCGTTCTACGACCAAACCTACGAGGAAGTCGCAAACTACATCCTTGATTACCATGACGCCCACAAGGGCCAAGGGATCACGCCACAAGCCATCATCGCCGCGATCGAGGCAGCCACGGAAGGGCAAGGAGAGGCCCTGACGAACGAAATCGCCGAAATCGCGCTGTCGCCGCAATCGAAGATTCAATTCACGCAGAACGAAATGGAAAGCTGCGCCGAGGTCATCGCCTCGGAGCGCATCACCGTGAGAGAAGCCGAAGCGGTCGAACAAAGCGGGCATTCGCCCGAATCCATCAGCGAATACGCAAGGCGCCGTAAGGAATTATGGAGCCAGCGCCGTAAGAAAAAGTAACGAAGGCAAACTCAGAAAGGACAATGAAGATGAGCGAAACCAAGAAGAAAAAACCAGCTGCCGCCAAGCCGAAGAAGGTGGCTGCCAAGCCTAAGAAAAAACCCGCGCCAGCCGAAGACGAAGAACTCCTCGAAGAAGCCGGTTTAGAAGAATCGGAAGTCGTCATCGTCGATGATGACGAAGACGTTGCTTCTCTGGAAACCATCCGCAAGACCTTCCTCAAAAAAGGCAAGGAGATGGGCTACATCAACACCGGCGACGTCATGGACGCCACCAGCCACCTCGATCTTTCCGAGCAGGATTTCGACGACCTCATCGCGTTTTTCAGCAAAAACGGGATTGAAATCGAAGCCGAGGACGATGAAGGCGACATCGATCTAGAAGAGCCTTCAGGCGACGAGTTCGACGAGAACATGGAAGCCGAAATGGAAGAGGAAGAAGTCGAAGTCTCCGACGAAGACTCCCTCTCCGAAGAAGAACGCGAAGTCGCCGCCATCACCGATTTCTCTAAAATCGGCATCGGCGAAGTCAAAGTCAACGACTCCGTCAAGATGTACCTCAAGGAAATCGGCAAAGTCAGCCTTCTTTCCGCTGCCGAAGAGACCGAACTCGCCAAGCGCATCGTCGCCGGCAATAAACCAGACGCCACCGAATGGGAAAAGCTCGACGGCAAAGCCGCTAAGGACCAGCTCATCAACGCCAACCTGCGTCTAGTCATCTCCATCGCCAAGCACTACGTCGGGCGCGGAATGCAGTTCCTAGACCTTATCCAGGAAGGCAACATGGGCCTTATCAAAGCCGTTGAAAAGTTCGACTACACCAAAGGATTCAAGTTCTCCACCTATGCGACTTGGTGGATCCGCCAGGCCATCACCCGCGCCATCGCGGACCAAGCCAGGACCATCCGCATCCCGGTCCATATGGTCGAGACCATCAACAAGATGACCCGCGTCCAGCGTCAGCTCGTCCAGGAATTCGGACGTGAGCCGACCGCCGAGGAAATCTCGGAAAAAATGGATGGCGCATTGTCTCCTGACCGCATCCGCGAGATTCAGCGCATCGCGCTTGAACCCGTCTCCTTGGAGACCCCGATCGGTGAGGAAGACGATTCCCACCTCGGCGACTTCATCGAAGACAAAGATGCGCAGTCGCCGGAAGAATTCACCACCAAATCCTTATTGAAGGATGAACTATACGAGATCATGAAGGACCTCACCGACCGCGAGGAGCGCGTCCTCCGTCTCCGCTACGGCCTTGACGACAACCGCCCAAGGACCTTAGAGGAAGTCGGCCGCGAATTCAACGTGACGCGTGAGCGCATCCGTCAGATCGAAGCGAAAGCCATCCGCAAGCTCCGCCATCCGACCAGAGCCAAGCGCCTTGGCGATTATCGCGATGCCTATTCCATCGGCGACAACCGGTTCGGCGGCGGAAACAAGTAATTCATGAAGGCTGAGGAAGCAATTGAAGAAAGAGTCGATGAAGAGGCGGAAACCTTCGAGGACTTCCTGCCCTTCATCGAACCCATCATCAAAAAAGCGGATGATGAGGAAAAAGAGGCCTTGCTCGAATTGGCAAGGGAACGGTTTTCCGCATTGTCCAATGCCTACGAGCCAGAAGATGGCGATTTTGCTTCCTTCGTCATAGCGGGCCTTGGCTCGGCTTTGAAAAAGGCAATGGCAAGCGCCAATCCCAAAAAGCCCCGCACTGGGCAAACTTCGGACGCCTACACCCTCTATATGGAACAGCTATCCAAATACGAGAGGCTTACCGCCGAAGAGGAGATAATGTACGGGCAGCAGATAGCCTTTTTGCATCGGGCGGACGCGACGCCAGAGCAAAAGAAGAAGGCGGAAGAGGCCAAAAACAAGCTCGTCACCGGCAATCTGAAGCTGGTCGTCTCCATCGCCCACAATTATCAGCGCGCCGGCATCCCCATCCTCGATTTGATCCAGGAAGGGAACATCGGGCTTCAAAGGGCAGCCGAGAAATACGACCCATCCAAAGGGACGAGGTTCTCGACATATGCCCATCTTTGGATTGAGCAAGCCATCTCGAAAGCGGCCGCTGAGCAATCCACATCCATCAAGCTGCCGATCCACAAGGCAAACGAGATCGCCAGCATCAAGCGCGTCTCCAACGAGCTTGCCCAAAAGCTCGAGCGGCAGCCTACTTTGGAGGAATTGGCGGACGAATTGCCGCAGTATTCCCCAAAAGAAATCGAAGAGCTTTTCACCTATGCCCAATCGGTGGCGTCGGCAAACGAAACCGTCATGCCCGACTCCCCGGTCGAACTGATCGATTCGATTCCCGATGAAGACGAATCCATAACCGACATCATCGACGAGGAAGAAACGCAATCCCGGCTCAATAAGGGCCTCGATGCGCTGCCGCAACGCGAAAGAGACATCGTCATCAGACTATTTGGCTTAGACGGAAACAAGCCGATGACGCTGAAAGAAGTCGGGGAGATCTATAATCTTAGCGAAGAGCGAATCAGGCAATTGCGAGAGCAGGCGATCAACAGAATGAGCAAATCGCTGCGCCAAGACGAAGAGGAGGAGTGAAGATGGCGAAAAAACTATCGAAAAGACTGCAAGCCGTCGCCTCTTTCGTCGAACAAGGAAGCTATCTTGCCGACATCGGCGCCGACCATGCCTCTTTGCCCATCTACCTGGTGAGCACCGGCAAAATCTCCTATGCGATGGCGGTGGAGAACAAAATCGGGCCCTTCGTCAGAATGAAAGGGAACATCGAGGCAAGCGGATGCTCTTCCTCCATCCACCCTTCCATGAGCGATGGCATCTCCCATATATCGGATGAGGTCAACTGCCTGACCTTGTGCGGCATGGGCGGATTGCTGGCCTGCGAGATACTGGAAGCCCATCCCGAGAAGCTTTTCGGCGTGCAGTCCATCATTTTGGACCCGCATACCGATCTGAAGGCGGTCCGCGAGCGCGTCAGCGCCCTCGGATTCCATATCTCCGACGAAACGATGGTCTACGAAGACAAAATCTATTATTCCATCATCAAATTCGTCTCCGGCGCGCCCAAGCGCCCCTATACCCAATCGGAATTGCTGTTCGGGCCGGTGAACATAAGGAAAAGGGACGCCGTCTTCCTCGAATGGATGGAACTCCAGAGGAAGAAAGTATCCGATATCCTCAACAAAGGCCTCTCCCAGGCTTCCAGGGAGCGTTACCTCAATCTTTACCGCCTGATTGCTCAGGAGCTCAAAGAAACCAAATAATCCTGACAGCGTCTGACTTCTTCGATGCTGGTGGATGCCCCCGAAGCAAGGATAACCCTGCAATAGCGGGGCAAATCGAGCTTCTTCAGTTCCTCGAGGTTCAGCGCCATAAACGTCTTCACCCCATATGACTGCGCGATGTCGCGCAGTTTTTTGGTATTGGAGGAAAGCTCGCTTCCGATGATGAAAGCGGCATCCACGCCTTTCTGCAGTTCCTTCTTCAATGCTTCCTGACGCGAAGAAGTGGCGTGGCATCGCCCTTTTTCCAGTTTTATCTGCGGATATTCCCTTCTGAGGCTTTCCAAGGCGAGCTCAATGTCTTCCTCAGACAAGGTCGTCTGGGTCAAAGCGATGGCAGCATCCATAGGCGGCCTGGTCAGCAAGGATTGCGATTTCACGTCGTAGAAGCCCGAGAACGCCGCGTTTTGCCTGAAGCTCTCCGCTTCCAAATGCCCTTTGGCGCCGATATAGACGATCCCTTTGCCCGCATGGGCGCGCGCATAATCCAAATTCTCTTTTACGTAGCGGCAGGTCGCATCGTAGACGATGAGGTTCTTCTTTTTCGCAATGGCATCGAAGGATTCCGGATGCCCGTGGGCGGAGAACAAAACGATGGAGCCGTCTTCGAGATTGGACAATTGCTCTTCTAGTGGCGCATTCCTCTCATCGAGGATCTCAAAGCCCAACGATCTCATATATGCGACGGCGTCTTCGTTATGGACCAATAAGCCCAGCATGAAGATGGTTTCGCTCGGGTGCTCGGATTTCGCCTGCAGCCCAAGCCGGATGGCCGATGTGACCCCAAGGCAATAGCCTGTCGGGCGTACCAAAATGACTTCCATGGCATTATTGTTGCCCTTCCTTGGTGAAATTGGAAGGATGTTCGATTATAATGACCGCGATATGGGCTCATTTTCTTCATTCAATCTATCGAAAACCATGGTCTCCGCGTTGGAGAAGCAGGGGTATAAGAACCCCTCCAAGGTGCAGGAGAGGGTCATCCCCAAGGTCCTTTCGGGCTCTTCTTTGGTCTGCCAAAGCGAGACGGGCACTGGGAAAACCCATGCGTATTTGGTGCCCATCATCGAAAGAATCGATTTGACCCTCAATAGGCTTCAGGCCATCATCATCACGCCTAGCCGCGAGCTCGCCAAGCAAGTCTATGACTTCGCGGT
Source organism: uncultured Bacillota bacterium (assembly GCA_946623775.1). Lineage (GTDB taxonomy): Bacteria > Bacillota_I > Bacilli_A > RFN20 > CAG-826 > Alloenteromonas. The sequence goes on from CAMORJ010000006.1 coordinate 20,552, forward strand.
TCCCTTCCAATCCCATTACCAGAAGCTCAAGGTGAAGCTCATCACCTCCGACAAGGACAGGACAAGGAGCACCGACGGCTTATCGATCGCGCCCCACATCGTCATCGGAACCCCCGGAAGGCTCAAGGATATCCTAAGCGACGAATACGGCCTGAACCTCCGCGGCGTGCGCTTCTTGGTGCTTGACGAAGCCGATATGCTCGCCGAGATGGGATATTACGAAGACATCGACGCCATCTACGAAAAACTGCCGGAAAAGCTTCAGGCCATGGCCTTCTCCGCGACCCTGAACCAAGGGCTTCGCGACACGCTTTCCAAATACATCAAAAGCGATTTCCTCTATCAGGGGGAGCGCGAGAAGACGCCGGAGGGCGTCCATCATCACCTCATCGACGTCAAGCACGTCGGCATCGAGGAATCCTTGCTCCGCTTCCTGAACATCAGGAATCCATATCTCGCCCTCATCTTCGCGTCCAAGAAAGAAGACGTGAAGAAGGCTTACGATTACCTGAAATCCAATGGCATCGACGACGTCCTCTATTTCTCGGGCGATTTGGATGCCAGGGAGAGGAAGCAGGCCATCCGCCTCATCAAATCCAACAAATACCGTTATGTCTGCTGCAGCGATTTGCTTAGCCGCGGCATCGACATCGATGACGTAAGCGACGTCATCTCCTTGGATCTGCCAAACGACCTATCCTATTATTTCCACCGCGCAGGAAGAACCGCCAGATTCGGCAAAAGCGGCGATTCATGGGTGTTTTACAACGCCGATTACGTCAAGAAGGCCAAGACGCTGCTTGAGCAGGGGGTGAAATTCGATTACTTCATCCTCAAGTCTTCCTCCATCGTCGAGGATCCCGTCGGGCTCGCCCCGAAGAAAAAGCTCACCGCCAAGAAAGCCTTCTCCGAAGAAGAGAGGATCGAGGTCAAGAAAGCCAAAGCCTTGACCCGTTCCAAGACCGTCAAGCCGGGCCACAAGAAGAAAACGAAGCAAGCGGTGGAGAAAGTCAAACGCAAATACCGCAAAAAAGCGATCAAGGACTCCATCCGCAAGCATGCCTACCGCGGCGAGGCCCCCAAAACCAAATGAGCGATCTCCCATTGTTAGGAAGCCATCTCCCGATGAGCGCGCCGGGTTATTTCGCAATCGCCTGCGAGCTCGCTAAGACGCTTGGGGAAGACACTTTCATGTTCTATACCGGCGCGCCGCAGAACAGCGTCCGCGCCGATATCGCCAAGATGCGCATTGAGGAAGGCATGAAAATATTAGATGCCGTCGGCATTTCGCCATCCTCTTTAGTCATCCACGCCCCCTATATCGTCAATCCCGCCTCCAGGCGCAAAGAGGAGAATTTCCAATTCGCAATCGCGTTCCTAAAGCAGGAATTGGCCAGGGCAAATGCCTTTGGGGTCAAGAACATAGTCGTCCATCCGGGAAGCCATCTCGGCGACGGGGAGGATTACGCTTTGGATTGCCTTGCCGATGCCATCGATGCGATTTTGGAAGGCGACCAGACCGATGTGGCCATTTGCCTTGAGACGATGGCCGGCAAAGGGAAGGAAGTTGGGACCAGCTTCGATTTCTATGCGTCTTTATTCCCGCGCCTTTCCCGCCCCGAAAGAGTAGGGCTTTGCCTTGATACCTGCCACCTCAACGACGCAGGTTACGACCTCACCCATTTCGACGAAGTCCTAGCCGAACTCGATTTCAAAATCGGGCTGCAAAAAGTGAAGGTCGTCCACCTGAACGATTCCAAATTCGAGCGCGGATCCCATAAGGATAGGCACGAGAACATCGGCTATGGAACCATTGGATTCGATGTATTAAGCAAAATATACAGGAATCCGAATTTAAAAGGCGTTCCCTTTGTTTTGGAAACGCCTTGGATTGACGATGTGATGCCTTATCAGCAGGAAATCGAGATGCTTAGAAGCGGCGTATACGTCCCTTCTTGGCGCGAATCATTATAGCTTATCGATCTCTTTGATCAGCTCTTCCACGACGAGCTCATCCGGCACGTTCCTGATGACCTCGCCTTTTTTGAATATCGCCCAAACGCCATTCCCGCCGGCGGCGCCGAGATCGGCATGACGCGCTTCCCCTGGGCCATTGACGATGCAGCCCATGATGGCCACGGTCTTGTTGATTCGATGCTCTTCCAAATATTTCTGAATCGCCTTCGCGGTGGGGACGAGGTTCACGGCGGTCCTGCCGCAAGTCGGGCAGGAGATGAAGGTCGGATAATCCTCTTTCAGCCCAAGGTCATGGAGCAGCCTGCAGCACGCTTTGACTTCCTCCTCCGGCTCATCGGATAGCGAGATGCGGATCGTATCGCCGATGCCGTCTAACAAAAGCGGGGCAAGCCCGGCGGCGGAGCGGAGCAATCCGATGTCCTTCGGCCCCGCCTCGGTGATGCCGAGATGAAGCGGGTAGGGGAATGTTTCGGCGGCGAGGCGATACGCTTCGATGGTCTGCCTGACATCCGACCCTTTCAAGGACAATACGATGTCGTGGAAGCCGAGGCTTTCCAGGATATCGACGTGCTTCTTGGCCGAGGCGACAAGCGTCGCGGCGGTGATCATCTGCTTGCCATAGTAGATGGACTTATCGATGGAGCCGGAATTGACCCCGATGCGGATGGGGACGCTCCTTGCCTTGCAGGCTTCGACGACCTGCTTGATTTTATCGATGTCGCCGATGTTTCCTGGGTTGATGCGAATCGCGTCTACCCCGCCTTGCAGGGCCATCAAGGCAAAGTCGTGCCTGAAATGGATGTCCGCGATAAGCGGGACATCGCCGACTTTTTCCTTGATCGCTCCAAATGAGCGCGCGTCTTCCTCGTCAAGGACGGAAAGCCGCATCGCGTCTGCCCCAAGGGCGGCGCAGCGGAGGATCTGGGCGGAGACTTCCTCCACCTTCGATGTCTTGATGGAGCACATCGATTGGATGAGGATGTTATTGCTCCCTCCAAGCGTTTTGCTGCCTAGCTTGACGCTTCTTGTCTGTTCTCTTTGGTTCATAGCCATATTGTAGGGCAAACGCATGCAAAAATGTGGTAGATTTTGCCTTTTCTCTATGCTATTATCCTTAAGCCCAAAAGCGAGGAGAGTGAAAGACAATGGCCAGCAAACGCGATCAAGTCATCCTGAGATGCTCCGTCTGCGGAGATGAGAACTATATCTCCACCCGCAACAAGAGAAACCACCCCAATAAGATGGAAATCAAGAAATTCTGCCCCAAGTGCAATCAGATGACCCTTCATAAGGAAAAGAAATAAGGCTGCGCGCCTTATTTTTTTAACTCGATAGCCATGAGAGTCGAAACGCTTTTCTTCGGTGAGCCGTATTGCCGCAGCTACGCATTGATAGAAGGCGATCAGTGCCTTCTTTTCGACTGCGGCCATCCTGGCGTCTTGCGTTATCTGGAGAAAAACGCCTTGCAATGCCTTGGCCTTTTCTTGACCCACGGCCATTTCGACCATATCGCCGGATTGGCGGGCCAGGAAGGAAGGCTTGGCTTCCCGCTTTACATCGCCGAGGAAGACGAGGTCTGCCTCGAGGATCCTTACCTCAACGTCTCGCGGGGATTCGGTTTGCCCGAAGTCGCCCTCGACGCAGCGGGATTCGACGTCAAATCATTCGATGACGGCGAGGAAATCGTCCTTGGGCCATTCCATCTGAAAGCCATCAAGACGCCGTTCCATACCCTTGGCTCCAGCGTGTTCTATCTCGCCAAGGAGGGGCTGCTTTTCACAGGCGATAGCCTCTTCCACCTCGGCATCGGGCGCAGCGACTTGCCCCATGCCGCGCCTAGGCTGATGGGCCAAAGCCTTGCCAAAATCATGGCGCTTCCCGAACAGACCAGATTCTTCCCGGGGCACGGCAGGGGAGCGAGCCTAAAAGAGGAAGCTTCCGGCAACCCATACCTGGGAAACGGCCCAATCCAAGGATAGTAGTCGTATTTTCGACAAATCGTCGGCGGATTTGCCCGTCCGCCGTTTTTCTTTTCTTTCCCCTCGCACGCGTATGTGTTATATTACCCACGTGCGTGTCCGTTTGATGCGCATAGACAAATCAGGAGAAACAAGCATTTATGATCAATGTCACTGAATTAAGGCCTGGCAATTACTTCATCGATGAAGGCAATCTCTATCAGGTCCTCGACATCCTCCTCAACAAAACCGCTATGAGGAAGATGGTCGCCAAAGTCAAAGTCAAGAACCTCCGTTCCGGCGCGATTATCGAACTCGCCCGCAACTCCGGATATGGCGTCGAAGACGTCCACATCGATAAGAAGGTCATGCAATTCCTTTACGATACCGGCGAGACCCTCTGCTTCATGGACGGCAAAACCTACGAGCAGATCGAGCTTCCCAAGGCCAATCTCCAAAACGAGATCCCATTCCTCGCCCCCAACTCCGAAGTCACCGTCATCGCTTATGAAGACGAAGTCCTCGGCGTCCAGCTTCCCTCCAAGGTCGCTCTCACCGTCGTCGAGTGCGAGCCTGGCGTCAGGGGCGACACCGTCTCCAACGGCGGCTCCAAAGACGCAGTCTTGGAGACCGGCATGAAGATCCGCGTTCCTCTTTTCGTCAACCAAGGCGATAAGATCTCCGTCGACACCGTCACCGGCAAATACGACGGAAGGGTACAATGATGCTGACTCTCTTCGCTTTTGATGGAGCTTGGCTTGGCATCGCCATCGGCGCGCTCGTAATCGGGCTCGTGGTCGGCTTTTTTGGGGCAAGGAAGCTCATTTCCTCGCAGCTTAAGAAAAACCCGCCCGTCAATGAGCAGATGATTCGCGCGATGTACCGCCAAATGGGCAGGAAACCCACCGAAGCGCAGATCCGCTCCATCATGAATTCCATGAACAGAAACAGCTCCCTATAAGGGCTGTTTTTCCGTATTCAAACCGCATAAGAAAGGAAAAATAACATTATGTCCACTTTTGAGATTTTCATCGATTCCACCGGCGAAATGCATCGCGCCGAACGTGAAAAATACGATATCGACTACTGCCCGATGACCCTCTCGGTCGGCGACGAGGCGGAAGTCCCCGCGTCCTTGGATTACGACCAAGGCTACACCTCCCACGACTATTACGAAGCCCTCCGCGCCGGCAAGCGCATCTTCACCGCGCAGGTCCGCGATTCCGTCTTCGAAGAGAAATTCGAAGGCGCCCTCAAGAGGAACAACGATGTCCTTTACATCTCTTGCTCCAGCGCCCTTTCCAAATCCGTCGACGCCGCCAGGAAAGTCGCTTCCGCCCTCATGGCGAAGTATCCTGGCCGCAAGATCGTCTGCTTCGACTCTCTCATCGCCTGCTATGGCCAATACGACATGGCAGTCAGGGCCGCTAAGCTCCGCGACGAAGGAAAATCCCTCGATGAGACCGTCGCTTGGCTCGAAGCGAACAAGTATCGTTTCAACCAATTCTGCACCGTCGAATCCTTGAAATGGCTCAAGGTCGCCGGCCGCGTCAAGGCTTCCGCCGCCTTCTTCGGCGACATCTTCGCCGTCAAGCCGATCGTCATCTCCGACCGCGCCGGCAACAACAATGCTTTCAAGAAAGTCAAAGGCCGCAAAGCCTCGCTTCTCGAGATCGTCCGCCTCGCCGTCGAAGCCGCTGAAGACATCGAGCATCAGACCGTCTACATCGGCCACGCAGACGATGAAGAGACCGCCGCATTCCTTAAGGAGGAGCTCCTCAAAGTCTGCAAGCCCGGCGAAATCTACGTCGGCCCTCTAGGACCCATCATCGGTTCTACCACCGGCCCAGGCACCGTCGTCATCTACGTCTTCGGCAAAGAAGTCGCCATTTAATCGGCCATATAAGTTTTTCCAAAGGTATTCACGAAAATGAATAAGCTTACTGGAAAAGACTTCAAGGCGATGATTCTAAACGGATACCGCGACATCAAATTGCAGTATCAAAGAATCAACGACCTCAACGTCTTTCCCGTTCCGGATGGAGATACCGGAACCAATATCACCGCGACGATGTCCGGTGGCATCAAATCGATGGAAAAAGCCGATGAATCCAAGATTTCCGATGTCGCTGAGAAGCTCGCTATGGGCATGCTTTTGGGCGCCCGCGGCAACAGCGGAGTCATCGTCAGCCAATTCTTCCAAGGCTTATCGGAAGGATTGCACGGCTTAAAGACCGCGACGATCCCGCAGTTCGTCTCGGCCCTCAACGCCGCGACCAAGAAAGCCTATGAAGCAGTCGTCCACCCCGTCGAGGGAACCATCCTCACCGTCGCAAGGGAAGGCACCGACTATCTTTCCGGCCACATCGGGGAAATCGGGGATTTCGAGATCCTTTTCACCACGCTTCTGCGTGAGATGTCCATCTCCCTCGACAACACCCCGGAATTGCTCCCCGTCCTAAAAGAAGCCGGCGTCATCGACTCCGGCGGCGCAGGCCTTGTCGCCATCATCGAAGGCATGGGCAAGCAAGTCAAAGGCGAAGAGCTCGAGGAAACCGAGTTCAACGGACCCCAGAATTCCATCAACACCGACGAGGAAGTCCCCTTCGACGAGGATTCCGAACTCGAATACGGATACTGCACCGAATTCATCCTCCAATTGCTCAATGCCAAGAACGGGCCGAAGGATTTCGACCTGAAGAGGATGATCTCCTTCTTGGAGACCATCGGCGATTCCATCGTCGCCTTGAGGCAACGCAACATCGTCAAGGTCCACGTTCACACCAAAGAGCCCTGGAAAGCGATCCAATACGCCCAGCAGTTCGGCGAATTCATCACGTTCAAGATGGAGAACATGTCCATCCAGCATAACGAAGTTCTGCTCAAGGAAATGCCCATCGAGCCGAAGAAACGCGTCAAACGCGCCATCGTCGCCGTCGCGCCTTCCAGAGAGATCGCGGAGCTGTTCCGCAACCTCGGCGTCAGCGAGATCATCTCCGGCGGGCAGACCATGAACCCGTCCGCAGAAGACTTCGTCCGCGCATTCGAAGACGCCAACGCAGACGAGATCCTCGTCTTCCCCAATAACTCCAACATCATCCTGACCGCTGAGCAAGCCGCCAAGATGTATGAGAAATCCCAAATCACCGTCGCCCACACCAAATCCATCGTCGAGTGCTATAGCGCCCTCGGCATGCTTGATATCGGCGATCTGAGCATGGAAGAAAATCTCGCCATCATCGAAGAAACAAGGGCAAACCTCGTCTCTTGCGAAGTCTCGACCGCCGTCCGCGATTCCCTCAATAACGGCATTGCGATCAAAGAAGGCGACTATATCGGCATCAGCCGCGGCGAAGTCAAGAACGCCGATAAGACGATGCTGGAATGCGCCATCAACCTCTTGAAGTCGATTGAAGACATCGAAGACCGTTCGGTCATCACCGTCTTCTATGGCTCTGCCGTCACCGATGAGGACAAAGCCAAGCTCAAAGAGGCCATCAAAGCCAATTGGCACATGATGGAAGTTGTGGAGGTGGACGGAAAGCAAAACGTCTATCCGCTCATCTTCGCCGTCGAATAACCCACTCAATCTACTAGAAACGCCGCAGCAGATGCTTGCGGCGTTTTTCTATTGACCGTCAGGCATTTTGCCCAATAGTTCTTTGATTTCGGAGACTTTTCGCTCCAATAGGCCTTTATCAATCATTTTCG
>CAMORJ010000007.1 GCA_946623775.1 uncultured Bacillota bacterium
CTTCGGTCTTCTTCGTAAGAGGGGAAACCTCGATTGGATAAGTATGGATGAAGGTCGGCTGGATGAGATCGTGCTCCACGAATTCATCGAAGAACGCCTGGATGATATAGCCAACGCTGTTCCAGCTTTGCTGAAGAGGGACATTGTGCTTTTTGGCAAGAGCCACCGCTTCTTCAAAGCTCATCGGCTTGTTGAAGTCGATGCCGGTCTTCTCGAGAATCGCTTCGGTCATAGAGACCCAGCGGAAAGGTTTGGAGAAGTCGATTTCGACATCGCCCCATTGAACGACGGGGTTGCCGATAATCTTTTCGGCGATGTCTTTGAATAAGCCTTCGGCCCATTCGCGCATGGACTGCAGGTCGCCATAGGCTTGATAGAGCTCAATGGTGGTGAATTCAGGGTTGTGGCGAGTATCGATGCCTTCGTTGCGGAAGATTCTTCCAATTTCATAAACGCGGTCGATCCCACCAATCATGGCCTTCTTAAGATTCAATTCGGTCGCAATGCGGAGATAGAAATCTTTGTCCAAGGCATTGTGGTGGGTGATGAACGGCCTAGCAGCGGCGCCGCCGGCGATAGGAGAAAGGACCGGGGTCTCGACTTCGACAAAACCAAGGTCGTCGCAGAATTTGCGGATCTCTTTGATGATTGCGGGGCGAGCCAACGCGATTTTGCGGGAGTCCTCATTGACAATCATATCGAGGTAACGATGACGGAAACGGTCTTCCGTGTCGGTTAAACCATGGAATTTCTCGGGAAGAGGCTTAAGGCATTTGGTGATGTGGGTGTATTTCTCAACGTGGATGGTAAGCTCGCCGGTGCGGGATTTCATAAGCGTGCCGGCAAGGCCAACGATATCGCCGAGATCAGCAAGCTTAAAGACGTCGTAGTCATGCTCGCCAACGACGTTGATGCCAATCCAACCTTGGATTTCACCATATTCGTCGCGAATATTCACAAAGCTGGCTTTGCCCATCCTGCGGATGGCCATAAGTCTGCCGGCCACGTCGACGGGGATTGCCTTCTCGGTTAATTCTTCGGCAGAAAGATCACCGTATTCTTTCCTAATGTCGCAAATGCGGTTTTTCCATTCGTATCTGGCGCCAAAGGGATCAACGCCCAATTCTTCATATTTGGGCAATTTGTCCAAACGGGCTTGTTCCTGGTCATTTAATCTTTCTTCCATACGGTTACCTCCTCGAGGGCTTAAGTAGTCTATCACAACGCGCGGATGTTTTGTGCGCACGGGTGTTTCGGTTCAAAAATAGCGGGGACGTGTATTAGTTTTCTTTCATCATGCCGCCTGTATACAGCTCGTAATACTTTCCTTTTTGTTCCAAGAGCTGCTGATGGGTTCCGCGCTCAATGATGACGCCGCGCTCCAAGACCATAATGACGTCGCTGTTTTGGATGGTGGAGAGACGGTGCGCGATGACAAAGACGGTGCGGCCTCTCATAATGGCGTCCATTCCTTGCTGCACGAGCTTTTCGGTTCTGGAGTCGATGGATGAGGTGGCTTCGTCCAAAACGAGAACCGGGGGATTCGCGCAAGCGGCGCGGGCGATGGAAAGTAACTGTCTTTGTCCTTGCGACAGCCCAGCTCCAGCACCGCTTAAAATGGTGTCATAGCCTTGCGGCAACATGCGGATAAAGCCATCTGCATTGGCAAGCTGCGCTGCGCGGATAACATCTTCATCAGATGCGTCAGGATTGCCGTAACGGATGTTGTCTTTGACCGACGCGGTGAAGAGGTTGGTCTCTTGCAAAACCATGCCCATCGCACGTCTCAAATCCTGCTTCTTAATCTTGTTGATGTTGATGTTGTCGAAACGGATTTTTCCGTCTTCGATATCGTAAAAACGGTTCAAAAGGTTCGTAATTGTTGTTTTTCCGGCCCCTGTCGCGCCGACAAAGGCAACCTTCTGGCCAGGCTTTGCATACAGGGTCACGCCATGGAGAACGGTCTTCCCTTTAACATACCCAAAGTCGACATTATCCATCGTGATGTTGCCGGCGAGCCACGTGTAGGTAATCGTGGAATCTGCGGCGTGAGGATGCTTCCATGCCCACCTTCCGGTGAAATGGTCCGCTTCCCTCGGGGTGCCGTCTTCGCCTTCCTCTGCGTTGACCAACGTGACGTATCCGTCATCGGTTTCAGACGGTTCGTCCACCAGTTCGAAAATGCGGGATGCGCCAGCCATGGCCATCGTGATCATGTTGACTTGGTTGGCGAGCTGAGCGACAGGCATCGTGAAGGAACGGCCCAGTTGCAAGAAGGAGATGATGATGCCCGCGGTCAATCCAGGAACGCCCGCCGCGATTCCAAGTCCGCCAATCAATGCGAGAATGACGTATTGGATGTTGGAGAGGTTGTTGGTGACCGGACCTAGAATATTAGAGAAGCTCGACGCCTTGGTGGTGTACACGCAAAGCTGTTCGTTCAATTCATCGAATCCCTTTTTGGATTCTTCTTCGTGGTTAAACACCTTGATGACTTTTTGACCTGCAATCATCTCCTCAATATATCCATTGGTCGCGCCCAAAGCCCTCTGCTGGCCGATAAAGTACTTCGCAGATTGTTTGGTCACGAGACCAACCGACAAAAGGATGATGAAGAAGAAGCCCAAAACGACAAGCGTCAAAACCCAGGAGGAAATAAGCATCGCCACAAAGGCGACGATCATCGTGACGACCGATTGAACGACCGTCGGGAAGACGCGGGAAATCATTTCGCGAAGCGTGTCGATGTCGTTCGTGTAGATCGACATGATGTCTCCGTGCGTCCTGGTATCGAAATAAGAAAGCGGGAGGCTTTGCATATGCTCAAAGACCTGGTCACGGATGATTTTCTGCGTTCCCTGACCAATCACGGACACAAGGACCTGATACGAATAAGCGCAGATGATGCCGAAACCGTAGATGCCAATCATCACATAGATGGCTCTAGCCAAATCGTCGAACGTTTTGGTTCCGGCGAGGATTCCGCTGATTTGTTCATCGACCAAAATGCGGCCAATGAATACGTTACCTACGACGCCAGCACCAGCAGAAGTCAAAATCGCGATGGAGGCAAGCAGGATCATCCAGTGGTAACGTTTCCACATGATGCCTATCAAGCGGCCGAAAATCTGGAAGGTTTCCTTCATCGTAAGGCGTTTATGGAAATTTCCAGGACCTCTACGCGGCATCGAAGTCACCTCCACCCAACTGGGTTTCATATAGTTCTCGATAGGCTTCCGAGGTTGCCATCAATTCGTCGTTGGTCCCTTCCGCGATGATTCGACCATCCTCCAGAATCAGGATTTTGTCGCAATCGCGAATCGAAAGGATTCTCTGGGCGATGATGAATTTGGTGGTGTCGGGAATCTCGGTCTGCATCGCTTTGCGGATCAAGGAATCCGTATGCGTATCAACCGCCGAAGTGGAGTCATCCAAAATCAGGATTTTGGGGTGTTTCAGAAGCGCCCTGGCAATGCAAAGACGCTGCCGTTGACCGCCGGAAATATTCGTGCCGCCTTGGTCGATGGGGGCATCGTATTTTAGAGGTTGCCTTTCGATGAACTCATCTGCACAAGCCAGCTTGGCGGCCTTTTCTAGTTCTTCTTGGGTCGCATTGGGGTTGCCCCACAGCAAATTCGAACGGATGGTTCCCGTGAACAAAACGTTTTTCTGAAGGACTACGGCGACTGCGTCCCTTAGTTTGACTAGGTCGTAGTCCCTGACGTCGATTCCGCCGATTTTTACCGACCCTTCGGTGACGTCATAAAGCCTGGCAATCAAGGAGATCAAAGACGATTTCGAGGACCCCGTGACACCGATTATGCCAACCGTAGACCCTGAAGGGATGTTCAAGTTAATGTCGTTCAAAACGTCTTTGGAAGCCTCTTTGGAATAGCGGAAATGAACATGATCAAAGGTCACCGAGCCGTCTGGAACATCCGTAACAGGGTTCTCGGGGGAGACCAAATCGGGAGTCTCGGCCAAAACTTCCGCGACACGCTCAGCGGAGTTGCGGGAAATGATGATCATGACGAAGCCAAGCGACATGAACATCAAGGAGTTGAGAATCTGCATTACGTAGGTGAAAAGCGAGGTAAGGCTTCCGGTGTTGAATCCAGCGGGCGAATTTCCGGAAGCGACGACCATCTGAGCGCCAAACCACGAAATCAAAAGCATGGCGGTATAGACGGATAACTGCATCACGGGGTTGTTAAACGCAAGGATTCGCTCTGCGTGGATGAAGGATTTGTAGATGAAATAGGAGACCTTGCCGAATTTCTCTTTTTCGAAATCCTCTCTCCCAAAACTCTTCACAACGCGGATGGCGTTTAAGTCCTCTTGGACCGAAGCATTCAACTGGTCATACGCATTAAACACGCGCACGAAGGTCGGGTGGACCTTGATGGCGATGATCAAAAGCGCCGCGGCTAGGAACGGTATTAACGCCAAGAAAATCAGGGACAATTGCCACGACTTTGTCGCAGCCATGATGAGGGCGAAAACCATCATCATCGGGGAGCGAACGACTAGACGAAGAATCATTTGGAGCGAGAACTGGATGTTTGTGACGTCGGTCGTCAAACGGGTAACGAGTGACGCAGAAGAGAATCGATCGATATTCAAGAACGAGAAGTCCTGAATTTTGTAATACATCGCCTGACGCAGGCGTTTCCCGAATTGGGCGGATGCTCCTGCGGCGAAAAAGCCAGCCAGGATTCCAAAAACCGTAGAGGTCAAGGCCAAACCGATCATGATTCCGGCGTACATCCACAGTTTTCCGATATCGATTGCTTCTGTGACGCCGACTTCGGGGTCGATGATGTTGATCAAGAATTCGCTGAAGTACGGAATCAAGACTTCGCAAACGACTTCGCCGGCGACGAAAAGCCAAGCCAATACCACGGAGCCCATGCTGCCCTTAAGGTATTTGGTGACAATGCGAAAAGCGTGGAGGCTTTTATAGCGCTTCTCCTGGGCTTCGCTTCTTTTTTCTACTGTTTCTGGAATTTGCGTTTCCTGAGATTGTTCTGGCATTTACGACGGGGCTTTCGTTACCTTGTAAACCTTACGTGCGAGCGAGGAATAAGTCAAATCAAATTTGATTTGAGAGCAATTCTTTTTTCCAAACCTCAATCAGCTTTTCTAAACTCACTGCGGCGTTTGCGGGGCTTGTGGAAGGCAAACACACGGCCATATCCTGCAGTTTGCGGTCCTGGAATTTGCAGAAATGCGCATAGCTGGTTTTCCCGTTGCAAATGATTTTTTCGATGGCCGTCGCTTCGATGATTGACTGCAAATTCGCAGGCACGGGGTTCCTAATTGATGCGTCGGAAGACCCGATTATGTCACATTCCTCTATCGCGTCATACAAGGCGATGCCATGGCGGAAGCAAAGGAATTTCTTTTCCTCAATCGTCTGCGGAAGAGGCTCATCAAAAGAAGCCGCAAGAACCTTCCAGAAGCGATTTTGCTTGTGCCCATAGAAAAACGCCGTCTCCCTAGAAGCCACGGACGGAAACGATCCGAGAATCAATATCTTGGAGTCCTCTTTGAACAAGGGACCAAACTCATGGGTTTGATGAGCAATCATGAAAGAATCCCATTCAGTGTAAGGAACAAATCATTTTTGGAGTTTGTTCTTGTGGCGATTTGGTTTCTTGTTGCCTTGTACCCGGGGAAGCCAGCGAAGAAATGAGGGATTAAGCCCCTAAGTTCTTTGATGGCGACGGTTTCACCCCTTAAATCAATCAGCATATTGGCAAATCGCTTTGCATATTCAACTTGCTGTTCTAGCGTTGGGTCAGGCAAGACAACGCCATCCTCAAGCAACGCATTGATCTGGGTCACCAAGCATGGATGGCCCAATCCGCCGCGGGCAACCATAACCATATCGGCGCCCGTAATCTCGACCGCCGTTTTGGCGTCTTGGGCACTGAAAATATCTCCAGAAACGATAAGGGGTACGCTAATTTTGCTTTTTAGACCTCGGATGGCCTCATAATTCGCCTTGCCCGCATAGCCCTGCGCTTTTGTCCTGCAATGGATGCCGATCGCGGCCACGCCCGCTCTTTGGAGTCTCTCGGCTACCGAGAAAACGTTGATGGAATCCTCATCCCATCCTAAGCGGATTTTGGCAGTGACGGGTTTATGCGAAGCCGCAACAATGCGGCGAATATACTCTTCAAGTTCTTCCTCTTTTCGAAGCCAGCTTGAGCCGGACCCTGTTTTGGTGACTTTGTAGACCGGGCAGCCCAAATTGACATCCAAGATGTCATAGGTTGCTTCTTTTTCTATGATAGCAATCGCCTTTTCCGCAATATCGGCGCTATAACCAAAAATCTGAAGGCCAACTGGACGGTCGATTTCGCTGGTTTCAAGGTATTCGTATGTGCGCCTATTGCCAAACGCGATTCCGCAGTCGCTGATCATTTCGGAATAGGAAAGCCCAACCCCAAACGGTTTCATGAATTCCCGATAAGCGAGGCTGGTGACCCCGGCCATCGGAGCGAGTACGACTTTTCCTTTGATTTCGATTCCGCCGATATACATACGGCCTATTTATAGACGAATAAGGGCGTTTACTCAATACGCGACTTCGATATAATCGAAATTCGTTCCGCTTCCTTTTGTCTTAACGACAATCTGGTTTTGACCTTCTTGCAGGTTGAGTTCCGCGACCAGGACTTGGCCCCACTCATGGTATCTGTTGCTCACATCATTGGCCTGAGCGTTGAATCTTAGTGGCAATTCAACGGGCTCTTCATTTACGAAAAGCTCATACATTTCCGATATGGCCCTGCGATTGATTTGCTTTGCAAGGCCAAAGCTAAGCGCGCCTTTCACAGCATTGGGGACATTCAAGGAAAAGGCCATTTCGGCGCCTCGGACGCCGTCGATATTGCCAATATAGCCATTGTTAGATGCTCCATCCGAAGGATTTGCGGTGCGAACCCTTCCCCCGCCCGTCAAAACACAGTTTTCGGCTTCAAGGCGGATCACTTCAACGGGGTCGGTTGGATAAGCGACTTCATCTTCTTTCGGCCCGATGTTTTCCCCGTCGGAGAACAAAGCGTCGAGATTGGTGAGGCGGTCTGCCAACCAATCCGTCAAGAACATGGTTTCCTCGTGTTGGGTTTGGCATTGAACAACTTCCGTCCTTAGTTCTCCAGCGGTTCCGGAGTAGTTGCCGCCGACATGGTTCCAACGGGCGAAGTTGGCATCATAAGCGTTGCTATATTTCTTATCCATCGCGTCCATGAAATCGAAAAGATATTGAAGACATCCATCGGTTTTCAGCTGTTCCCACTTTTCCGTAACGCGGTTTTTGAACCAACCGCGGTTGGCGAAAATCTCAAGCCACGGATTGCCTCTTCCAGGCGAATAATAGCCTTTCGCGTCTTCGCAATACGTGGAGCGGTTTCCTGCCGCAGAGTCCCAATCCCAAGGAGCCTCCAGGCGGAGCTTTTTGGATCCGGTTTGTGACATATCGACGCTTAAATAAAAGCTGGACCATCCGATGTCGGGGTCGCAGAAGATTTCCGAAATGATATACATATCGACAAAAGAGTCGATGTCGAAATATTTGGCGATATGCGCTTCTTCATTGGCCTGATTAACCCTGACGATCTCAGAGAAATCATCATTGAAGTCGTAGAAGAACCCCCGGGTCGCCTGCGCGCCTAATTTATAAAGATTGGACATGTAATTCGAAAGGAACGGGATTTGCAGTTCGTTGGTGATGTCGCTTTTCACGGTATAGCCTTTTTGGCCGTAATTGGTCGTCCCTCCCTCGTATCTCATAGTGAAGGTCGGGTCTCCCCCTTGAGCGACCGGCGGTTCGTCGGTGTAATATCCATCGAATTCGAAGAAGTATCCTATGTCCGTCCCTTCGTAATCGTCTTCCGGCTCAGCGACATTGACTCTGTCTGTTCCGGTTTGCTGCTGTTCCACGAGGGTGTACAGTCCCCAATAATTGCCATTGATGCTAACCTGGGCAGGAATGAAATCGGAGCAATACAGACCGTCTTTTTCTAATAGCATCTTGCCCAAAAGGAACGCCAATTGGTTGCGGTGCATCGATGAGTCTTTGACGTCGGCCAAAAGGACCCAGCTCTTTTGCTTGGTGCCGTTATTCAACCCCAGCATTTGCTGTTTCTTATCGAATTTGATGCGCAACGGCTTCTTGTCGTAGTTTGAGGTGTAGTTGCCTCTGACTTTCACGCCGCCAGGAATGTTCTCCATGTCGTACTCACGAGCGGAAGGGGAATCGACGGAAATGCTGCAAGCGGTATAATCCCATTTATCGAACCTAGATGGTTGTGTAACGAAATCGAGCGATTTTTCAGGGTTGTAAATGGTGATTGTGGGAACGTCTGGAAGGTTTTCTAGCCGTGGCAAGCCAGGATATTTGTCATATATGGTCTCTTCTACAGGCACCATAGAAGAAGAGGGGGCAGCCGTTGAAGACGAGTCGCTTTCATTAGAAGCGGAAGGCACAGACTGCGTTTCGGCGGACGAAGAAAATGGCGTGGGATCAGCGGTTTGTTCAGTTGAACTCGAATTCATTGGAAACGTAGGTCCGCAAGAACCCAAAATCATGGCCAAAGAGCCAAAACATAGAAAGCCGGTTTTTCTTTTCATTGCATGCCTCTTTGATAATTTTAATCCAATTCCTCTATAAAGCATAATCCAATGCTTTAGTTTTCAAGAAAATTCGCAATTATCGTATATGATACAAATTGTCGCGCAGGCGCGAAAACACCGCTTTATCCTTCTTGCACTTTAGAGAAAAAGAAAGCGACACGCAGACCGAATATCGATACACGTGTCGCTTATTTTGATATTTTCCCCTACTCTTTTGCTTCGGGCTTTTCTTCTGGAGCAGGTTCTTCTGGCTTTGCTTCTGCAGGAGCCTCTTCGGTGGGTTTCGGCTCTTCCTGAACAGGCTCTTCAGCCTTAGGTTCTTCCGCCTTCGGTTCCTCCACGCGGGCAGCCACTTTCTTCGGAGGAAGGGTACCGAACTTGCAAAGGTGTTCGATCTCCTCCGCAGTGATGGTTTCCTGCGCGAGAAGCGTCTCGGCGATAAGGATGACCTGGTCTTTCTTCTCTTCGAGAAGCTTGCGGGCATTCTCGTGGGCTTCTTCGATGATTTGGCGAACCGCCTTATCGATTTCGTACGCGACCTGAGTCGAGAAGTTTCTTTGGGTGGACGCATAGTCGCGGCCAAGGAAGACGGATCCGGTATCCCTTTCGTATTGGATGGGGCCGAGCTCAGACATACCGAATTCGGTGACCATGAGCCTTGCCAAACGGGTGGCTTCCTCGATGTCGTTGGACGCGCCCGTGGAGACATCGTCGAAGAAAATTTCTTCGGATGTGCGTCCGCCGAGAAGTCCGGTGATACGAGCAATCAGCTCGTTTTTGGTCATCAAGAAGCGGTCGTCCTCTGGGGTCATCAACACGTGGCCGCCAGTGTTTCCGCGCGGGATAATCGTGATTTTCTGAACCTTGTCGGAGAACGGAAGATTAATGCCGATAACGGCATGGCCCGCCTCGTGGTAAGCGACCTGCTTACGCTCTCTTTCGGACATGGATTTGCCGGATTTCGCAGGACCGGAGATTCTGCGATCGATGGCTTCGTCGATTTCTTCCATGCCGATGAACTCTTTTTTGCCGCGAACCGCTAAGATGGCGGCTTCGTTCAAGACGTTATCGATATCCGCGCCAGTGAATCCGACGGTACGGGCAGCCAAAGCTGCAAAGTCAACTTCGGGAGCGATTTTCTTATTCCTTGCATGGACCTTGAAGATGGCTTCGCGCCCTGCTTTATCGGGATAAGAAACGGTGATGGTCCTATCGAAACGTCCAGCACGGCGAAGAGCTGGGTCAAGGACGTCGTCGCGGTTGGTCGCGGCGATGACGAGGATGCCGGAGTTGGCTTCAAAGCCATCCATCTCGACGAGCAATTGGTTAAGGGTCTGCTCACGTTCGTCGTTGCCGCCGCCTAAACCGGCGCCGCGCTGACGGCCTACCGCATCAATTTCATCGATGAAAATCAAGCACGGGGCTGTCTCTTTTGCTTTTTTGAACAAATCGCGCACACGTCCTGCGCCAACGCCGACATACATTTCGACAAAGTCGGAGCCGGAGATGGAATAGAACGGAACCCCCGCTTCACCCGCAACCGCTTTGGCTAGCAAGGTTTTACCAGTGCCAGGGGGGCCGATAAGCAACACGCCTTTGGGTAGACGCGCGCCGAATTTCGAGTAACGCTTCGGGTCTTTTAGGTATTCGACGAGTTCGACCATCTCGGCCTTTTCTTCGTCGCATCCAGCGACGTCGTCGAACTTAACCTTGGTTTGGTCGGCTCTTCTGGCCGGGGATTTGTTGAAGGAGAAGGCGGAATTGTTCATGCCCGACATCGAGCTGTTGAGGCGCGAGAAGATGAACAAGCCGAGCAACAAGATGAGGCCGGTGGAGATGATCGTCGGGCCCCATGTATCCCACCAAGAGACTTGGAAGGCATCGGTAACGGTGTAGGAGATGGGCTCGTTGTTGCCATCCGGTCCTTTGCCTAGGGCTTCAAGCAATCTGGTTTGGAAGATTCCGCTGTAATAGCCGTGGGTCGCATAAAGCGTTTTGCCGTCATCGTCGATGGTGACGACGTAGCCATTGCCGCTGCCGGTCCAACGGTTTTCTTCAACGACCGTCGAGAATTTATAGGTGCGGTTGGATTCGGTGTCTAGATAGGTGCCGGAAACGGTGACGGCTTTGTAGCCTTGGGCTACAGTGATGCTTTTGATTTGGGTCTTGGTCTCGCTGTAGGGCTTATATTCGTATGTTGCGATGTGGTTGTTCTCATCGCTGCGATCAATGACCAATTTATAACCTAATTTGCTATCGAGTTCGCCAGCGGACCAAGTGACTCCGTTGCCGACGAAATTGCTATAGATAAACCAAACGACGCCGAATATCATCAGCGCGATAAAAACATATGGCAAGATGAATGCCAGCAGGCTTCTCTTTGGGGCTTTTCCATCATTCATAGGCGGGGGTTCTCCTTAAAAAGGGAGCGACCATAAAGGGTCGCGAGTATAGAAATTACACGATGTACGAATTTATTCAAGGAATAAACTCAGGCAATATCCGGGTCGATGTGTAGTTTCAACACGGAAGTATGGTATTCGCGGAACTGAGTGCGATATCTCGGGACATAGATAATCTTTCCGGTCTTGGAGATGAATACCGGCCAAAGCGCCCTGATGGCGACCGGCATCTTCCAAGTCGAATACAATGCCCTGACCTTTTCCAAATAGCCATGGACCACATAGGTGTCTGCCGGGAGGGCGGAACGGATGGTGAGAGGATAATCCTCCGGTTTGATTCCGCGATCTTCCGCGCCCATCGAGAAGTCTAAGTCGAACTGCTCGGTATGGAGTTCGCCCGGCGCCTCAAGGACATAAGTGTACGGCAACGATTTCGGATCGCCGCGGCCAACGGTGAGGATGTCGTATTCCTTAACGATGTAGCATTCGCCTTTGCGCAGTTTCAGCGAAAGGTTCGGCTGCGGGGCAAGGCACATCTTGCGGATGTTGGCGATTTCTTCCGGGGTAAGGGATGGGCAATTGGAGAAGGTCTGCACGAAACGGAGCAAAGCTCCGGCGAACTCATCTGGCGGCAGCGCGATGAGGACGCGGATCTCAAGTTCGTCGCCGGAAGCAATGTCTTCGGCAACATCGGAAATAAGTTCGCGGGTCTCGGAGTTTTTGGCCTCCATTTCGCGAATCAGGTTATCGCGATCGATTTCGCTCATATGAGCGATGACGTCCTGGCGAAGCGGGTTGCGCATATGCTCGTCCTGGAACCTTGAGAAAAGCATGGAATACGGGACATGATTTTCGGCATTGTAGGCAAGCAAATCTTCGCGTGAATAGTTGAGTAACGGACGGATGACAAGCATTCCCATGCGGACCGTGGTCTCGGACAGGCCGTAATGCGCGCTCTTGAGGTTGCGGTTCCTCTGCATCAAATAGGTTTCGATGAGATCGTCTTGGTTGTGACCAATCAATAAGCCTGCCGCATTATATTTGTCGTACATCTTCTTAAAGAAGGCATAGCGGACGGTTCTCGACCAATCGGAAAAGGATTGGCCCTCTTTCATCTTTTCTTCCTCAGGAAGCTCGGCGGTGTCGAGGCCTTCGAAGCGGATCTTCTTGGCCTCGCAGTAAATCTGAAGCGCGAAAAAGTCGGCATCGCTTCCCTCGAAGCTATGATAGTTGAGGGCGCAGACAACGACATTGGTTCCCTTTTTGATCAGCATGTCGAGCATCGCCATAGAATCCGGGCCATAGCTGACTGCGGCCAAATAGTTGGCGGTTGGATCAAACTTGTAGGTAATCATGTTTCAGTTCCTTTCCTCAACCGTGTCGGAGACGATTTCGTAAAGCTCTTCGGCGTTTGATTTGTTGGCGTAAGGTCTAACTTCTTTGATGACGGCTTCGATTCTGTGGCGGCCGAGCTTGATGCAAACCCTGTCGCCTGGATTGATTTCGGTGCTTGGTTTCGCGAGCTTTCCGTTGACCATCACGTCTCCGGCGTCGCAAAGCTGTTTTGCCACCTCCCGCCTTTTGATAAGGCGGCTAACCTTTAAAAACTTATCTACCCTCATCTTCATAAGGATACCACAAATCCCATAAGGGATTACCTTTGTTTCGCTTTGAATTGCGATTTTAGTCGCCTGTTTTCTCCAAATAGACCTTGTGGATGATTTTCATGACCTTTTCAAGGTCAGTCAGCCAACTGCCCTCTTTTCTCATGCGAATCCTGAGCTGCTTGTTTACGAATGTAACCCTAAGCAACTTCATAAACGGAACCAAGACGTCAAACAGATCGGAGCCGATGCCGTTGATGCGGGAGAAGGCGTCCGAAAGGCAAATATCAACGTAGCCTTGGCCTTCTTCAATGGCGGAGAACTCCTCTTCGTCGCTTAGCAAATCGATGCGTTTTTTCTGAATCAGCAGCGACACTTCCTCAGGCAATTTTCCATACACGTCCCTCATGTTTTTGGTGAAAGATGCCAGAGAGGACGCGTCACGCACATCATCTAATTGCTGGTATAACTGAATCTTGTCTGATTCGATTGCATAGTTCTTGGGGATATAGGCATCAATATCGAATAGCTTTCTTGCAACAGGGGGCTTTTGCTCTTCCCCGGTCGTTTTTTCCGTAACGGCTTCGTTAAGCAATTTCAGGTATAAATCCAAGCCAACCGAATCAATAAAGCCGGCTTGTTCTGGACCCAAAATATCGCCAGCGCCGCGAATCATCAAATCGCGTTGGGCTATTTTATAGCCCGACCCTAATTCAGTGAACTCCTGAATCGCTTGGAGCCTTTTCCTGCCGTCTTCGCGCATATCCTTTCTGGCGTTGTACATAAGATAGGCATAGGCAATGCGGTTGCCGCGGCCGACCCTGCCTTTGATTTGATAGAGCTGGGAAAGGCCAAACGTATCGGCGTTCTCGACGATGATCATGTTCGCGTTGGGAATATCGATTCCATTTTCGACGATTGAAGTACAAACAAGGACGTTGATCTCCCCGTCATAGAACTTTTCCATGACCTCTTCGACGGCTTCTTTGTCCATCTGACCGTGAACAACCCCAACTTCCGCCGTCGGAATGCGGCTGGCAAGCTTACTTGCGACCGCATAAATGGTCTCGACTTTGTTGTGCACATAGAACACCTGGCCTTTGCGGGCAAGTTCTCTTTGAACCAACTCATCCACCGCTTTTTGGTCAAAAGGAACGACATATGTCTGAATCGGCATTCTGGAGGCAGGGGCGGTGTTGATTTCGGAAAGCGGGCGGATACCGACCAAAGACATTTGCAGAGTCCTCGGAATCGGGGTCGCCGACAGCGTTAACACATCCACGTTCCTCTTCAAATCCTTGATTCGCTCCTTTTGCTCAACCCCAAACCTTTGTTCCTCGTCGACGATTAAAAGGCCGAGGTCTTTGAAGGTGATTTCCTTTGAAAGCAAACGGTGGGTTCCGATCGCAAACTCGATCGTTCCCTCTTGAATCGCTTTGATGTTGGTTCGCTGAATGGATTCAGGCACAAGCCTGGAAAACAGGGCGATTTTGATTCCAAAAGAGGCAAAGCGCTGCTGGGCTACTTCGTAGTGCTGCCTTGCAAGCAGGGTTGTCGGGCAAAGCAAAGCGACCTGTTTTCCTGCGCAGATCGCCTTAAACGCGGCGCGGAACGCGACCTCCGTTTTTCCAAACCCGACGTCTCCGCAGACGAGGCGGTCCATCGGCAAGGGCTTTTCCATGTCGGCCTTAATGTCGTCAACGGCCCTCTGCTGGTCCTCGGTGAGGGCATATGGGAACTCGGATTCAAATTGGGTTTGCAACTCGTCGTCGGCCGGGAAAGCAAAACCGCCCGTCTTGGCTCTTTCTCCATACAAAGCGATAAGCTTGTCGGCCAAATCGTTGACACGTGCCTTGATTTTCGACTTCCTTTTCTCCCATTCGCCGGACGAAAGATGAGAGAGCTTTGGGCTTGCCCCTTCCCTTCCGGCATATTTCCTGACGAGCCTAAATTGCTCTAAGGGAACATAGAGATACTCGTTGTTGGCGTAAGCGATGTGAAGGAAGTCGCGATGCTTTCCTTCGACTTCGATTGTCTGGACATCGATGAATTGGCCGATTCCGTTGTATTCATGAACAACGTAGTCGCCCGGCTTCAGATCCTCATAGCTTTTCAGGATGGTGGAGTTCTTGAACCTAGAGGTGAACCTGGAATTGGAAATCCTCTGTCCAAAAAGCTCTGAGGAAGCGATGTAGGCGACTTTTAGGCTTGGTATTTCGAACCCTTCGTTTAAGGGCGTAGAACTGATTCCAAGTTTTCCCGAAGGCAAATCGAAGCCTTCGACATCTTCGTATTCGATGTGGGCGTCGTTCAAAAAGCCAATGACGGTCGATTTTTGATGAGGCTCGGACAGGCAAAGGACGACCTTGTCGTCGATTGCGCAATAGCTCTCGATGGTCGGAATAATCGATGCTATGTTCCTGCCCGTCGGGGTGATTTTATGCGCCTGGAAAACGTAATCGGTCGCCAGGGTTGCAAACGGAGCCGAATACAAAACGTTCTTTTTGCCCCCAAAAGCCATAGGAACGCTCATGTAATTATGGAGGTGCGACATTACGTGCCCTGAATAGAACAAATCGTTTAGATAAGAGCTCGCCTCATCCAAAAGCATTTGCGATGCCTGCTCAAACTGGGGCCTGTTGGTCACGAAGACTATCTCGGGATCGAAATAGGAAAGAATGGAGTTTGCCTGATTGACGGCAAACCCAAAATATTTGTAAAGAGACTGCTTGTAGTTGCGGGAAACAAAGTATTCCAAGTCGCGTTCAACGTTGTCCGACAATGCGTCAAACAAGACAGGGGTCAACTCTTTTTGATCTTCCAAGAGTTGATTCTTGGCTCTGGCAAGGAAGTCGTTTAGCTCGTCGTCGGACAGGAAAATATCGGTCGCAGGGAGGATGACGCATTCGTTGAGGGACTCGATTGACGTTTGCTTGGAGATATCAAACAGGCGGATTGACTCAACCTCATCGTCGAAGAATTCGATTCGGACCGGGTTTAGATAAGAGACGGAATATACGTCTAAGATATCGCCGCGGGACGCAAATTGAAGCGAATGCTCAATCTTGTTTTGCCCGGCATATCCCAAATCCACGAGTTTGGATTTCAAATCTCTAAGGTCAACGCGGTCGCCGACTTTAATATGGATCGTAGACTCTTCAAACCGCTCTTTGGACGGCAGGAAACGAAGCAACGCGCTGGGGTGAGTAACGAGGATTCTCTTTCCTTTTCGGGTCAGTTGCCCCATTGCATAAAGCCTTTGGGAAAGCAGCTCGCGAGAGCTTGTGAGCTGCTCTGCTCTTAGCAATTCGTCCGACGGGAAAAAGACAACTTGATCCTCGTTTAAGAAGTTCAAAAGAAACTCATAAAGCCTCTGCGCAGAATACTGATTGCTGGCGATTAAGGCGTAATTTGCAGGCTTTTGTTTGTAAATTGCAGCAAAAACAAGGCCAACGCCCAACGATTCTTCCACAACAAAACGCCCCTTTTTCTCAAGCAGGGGGGAGGTCAGCGGCAGTTGTTGAAGAAGGTCAATTAGGTTCGTTGCTTATCCTCCTTGTCCGTTGTAATGGTTCATCACATATGCGAAATCATGAAGCAGGAAGTCGCGAATCGCCTTGGCCGCCATTCCGGTTGCTTCGTCTAAAAGCCTTTCATCCTCGCCGCTGGGTTTATTGAGAACCCAATCGACCCCTGAATGGGGCGGCTCCCCAATGCCGACGCGGATCCTTTTGATCTGATCGGTGCCTAAAATGTCGATGATGTTCTGCATGCCTTTTTGGCCACCGCTAGACCCGTTTAGGCGAGCCCTGATTTTGCCAGGCTCCAACGCCATGTCATCAAACACGATAAGAACGTCCTCTATATCGATTTTGTAATAGTCCATGGCCAAGCGAACCGATTCGCCGGACAGATTCATGAAGGTCTCGGGCTTCAGCAAAAGGACCGTTTCGGGAAACGCGGGGTTCTTGCAAATGCCATAAATCCCTTTGAACCCGCTCCTATCGATATCGGTGCTCGAAAGCTCGGCAAATTTGTCGATGGAGGCATAACCCATATTGTGGCGGGTTTTGTCATATTGTTTTCCCGGGTTGCCAAGCCCTACGATTAGTTTCATTCTCTTGCCTGCGTGGAAATGCGGTTAATCAAAGTAACGACTTTGCCGACTCCGTCCTGGTCGTAATATTCGATCGGCCTGTCGAGGAGCGACAGCAGCGCCCTTCTTTCGGGCGTGGCGCTTTCGTCCTGTGCAATGTATTGGA
Organism: uncultured Bacillota bacterium; assembly: GCA_946623775.1. Taxonomy (GTDB): domain Bacteria; phylum Bacillota_I; class Bacilli_A; order RFN20; family CAG-826; genus Alloenteromonas. Next base: position 16,912 of record CAMORJ010000007.1, read on the forward strand.
GGGAGCGCTTCATGATGAGTTTGTTCACGAAAGAGAGCTTCTCCATATCGAAACTGCCGCGGAGTTGGTAATAACGTACATGATATAAATCCAAGATGTTGGAGGAGATCAATTCGGCTCTTCCGTCTTTCGTGGGAATGGACATGCCCGACGAAAAGATGATGATGTCCTGCTTATTTGCCATCATATCGTCATAATGGACGAGGAAATCGTTGAGGCCTTGGATGACCCCGTTGCGCACCCAGCCACCGAAAACCACGCACTCATAATCCTTGAGGGTCTTCCATTTGAATTTCTTCAAAGGGAGGGCGGTGGCTCCGACGGCGGAAGCGATGTCTTGGGCGTACTTTTCAGCGCAGCCCGTGGAAGATTGATACAAAACGATGGTTCGCATAACGATGGAATTTTACCATAGGTAAGGCCATAGGGACATTCAATTTGCTTTCGTTGTTCTGGTTCGCCGCTCTGATTACCTGCGGTTTTTCATAAATGCTGGTAGAATATACCCGCTTATGGAAACAAAACAGTGGTTTGGAGATTTTGCCAGGGGCGCTGCGCTGGGGGTTGGAATGCTGCCAGGCGCATCTGCTGGAACTATTGGCATTATCGTCAATGTCTATGACAAATTAATCGAGAATTTGGCAGGGTTGAGAAAGACCTTCGTCAAGTCCCTGCTCGCGCTTATCCCGATCCTGCTAGGATGGGGTCTTGCGTCGGTGGTGCTTTTGTATGGCGAGAAGAAGTTGTGGGACTACATCCCGTTCATCATCGTCAGTTTCTGCGCGGGCGTCACCTTGGGCGGAATGCCGGTTATAACTAGGGGCATAGGGAACGAGAAGAAGCTCGATGCGAAAGAGGTTCTCATGATTGCCGCGGGCTTAATCGTGGGCGCAGGCATCGGCATCCTTTCGGTTTTGGCTTATATCTTCAATTGGTTCGATTTAGAAGAGGCATTCCTGAACCCCAATGCCAACTGGTGGATCTATTTAGTAACCGTTATCGTAGGCGCAATCGGGGCTATTGCGTGCATTATCCCCGGTATTTCCGGCGCCATGATCCTCTTTATTTTCGGTTTGTATAACCCAGTCCTTGAGATATTCATCGGCGAGAATTCGATACTCCATAATCACGCCAGGCTAGGAACGGGTTTAATCCTGACCGCCTGCTTAGCGGTAGGCGCAGTCGTAGGCTTGATCGGTATTTCCGGCTTGATGAAAAACCTTTTGGCAAACCATAGAAGAAGCACCTATTGCGTTGTGTTCGGCTTTGTTTCCGGGTCTATAGTTTCCATGTTCGTGAACAATCAGATTTGGCCGGAATACAGCGATCCTGTGAAAGGCGCTTGGTATCAATATTTGATAGGCGGAATCGTTCTGGTAGCAACGACCATAATCATGTATCTTCTCGTTAGGCGCACAAAGGGCTTTGAGAAAAATTAGAATTTTATCAATCAAAAAACCTTGACACAGTTTCTCATACCTCTATTATTGTTGCATTCGCGGAGGAAACCGCATGCCAAGAACACCTGAACAAAATCAAGAAATCAAAGATAAGCGCCGCTCGAAAATCCTAGCGGCCGCAATCCGCGTTTTCGCCACAAAAGAGTATGACGACGTCGCCATCGATGACATCGTGAAAGTCGTTGGTTGCTCCCACGGACTCTTCTATCATTATTTCCAAACCAAAGAGCAGATTTATCGCGCCGTCTTCGAAGAAGTGATTATTCCCAACCAAGCCGTCCCGCCCGTCAAGCAAGCAAGGGACAAAGGCGGCTATGAAGGCTTGAAGATTCTCGCTGAATACATGGCTATGGTCGTTTCTGCGGGCACCAAGCTCTTCAATCTCGCGATGATTTGGCTCCGCATGGCCAAAGCCGAGAAACTCGACAAGAAAACCGCCGAAATCGCAAAAGCCCACAACATCGAGTTAGCGATCAAAGATCTCGTTCACGAAGGGCAGGTCGATGGGCAAGTCATCGCCGGCGACCCCGAAGAGATTGCCGACCTCATCTATGGAATCTTCGAGAAGAAGATGCTCAAGAGAAAAGAGGAAGGAAAATCCAAGCGTTACTTCTCCGCCGACGTCCTCTGCGCAATGCTTCTCAAACAACCTCTATAATCAGTGAAAACATAAAACCAGCGAACCCGTGTATGCGAATTCGCTGGTTTTCTTTTATCTCAACGAGAAGTCGTAGAGGTATTTGTAGGTGCCTTTTAGTTTGGGATAGAGCTTCTTGTATACGTTTTCGTAAAGTTCATCGTAAACCTTGACGTTTTCCGGCTTTGGGGTGAATGAGTCGCTTGGGCGAACCATTTTGGCCACCGCCTCTTCCGGCGACTTGAATTCTTGAATCGCCAAGAAGCAGCTGATTGCCGCGCCTAGCGACGCTGTCTCAGTTGTTTGCACCCGCTCCACTTTTCTATTTAGAACGTCGGCCATAATTTGGCAGATTCTGTCGGAGCGCGCTCCGCCTCCAGCGATTCGGACCGATTCAAATTTATGGCCGACGCTTTTTTCGAAGCGAAGCATGGCTTCCCTTAATTCGTAGGCAATACCCTCGATGATGGACTTGTAGACGTGTCGCCAACCGGTGTTGTCAGAGAAGCCGATGATCATGCCCTTTGTTTCGGGTTTGTCTAAATTGGAGCCCCAGAACGGCTGAAGCATAAGCCCATCGCATCCCGCAGGAACTTTGTCTATTTCTTCGTCATATTGGGCGGGGTTGATGTCGCTGATGGCGACGTCTTCGATTTCGACGCCAGCAAACTGGGATAAGAACCAGTTGATCATCCAGAAGCCACGATAGATTTGAACGTCGGTGTTATACAGATTGGGCAAGACGTTTGGGTATGCAGGCAAGAACGGGGCCGGGGAAATATACTTATCGGAGGTCGTTTCGATGGTGCACGCAGTGCCCAAAGAAATGGACGCCAAAGAGGAATCGATGACACCCGTGCCTAAGGTTTCGCATGATTTATCGCTTCCGCCACTATAGAGGCATAGCCCTTCTGGAAGCCCCATTTTCTCGCAGGCCTCAGGGGTGAAATCGCCAATCAGGCTGCAGCCAGGAACCAATTCGCATAGATGGCGTTTCTCCAAAGAGAACACCTGACCCTGCATATGGGTGGTTGGGTTTTTGTACCATGCCCTCTTTTTATAATCGATTGGGTAGTGGCCCGTGTAATCGCTTGGGGAATCGATGAGCTTTCCGGTTAAGCGATAGATAAAATAAGTGGAGATGGCCACGTATTTCTCGCACTTAGCCCAAATCTCGGGTTCGTTTTCTTTGACCCAGTTCGCGGCGGTTCTTCTCCTGTTGATGGCAATGGTTCCTTCTTTCCCGACGAGTTTAAACGCCAGGCGGGATAGCAGCGGCAACTTCTCTTCGCATTTTGCCATTCTTTGGTCAAGCCAAAGGATCATGGGGCGAAGGGGTTTATTGTCTTTGTCTAGCAAAACCGCGGAATCGCGAAAGCAAGTCATCGTTGCGCCCGCGATGTTTTTCATCAATTCCGGGTGTGCTTCCGCGAGTCTTTTGCTAGCGGAGCATAGGCAGGAGAAATAATACTCGGGGTCTTGCTCGGCATAGCCGGGCTTGCTGGAAAAATAGGCGGGGCGATACGGCTCTTTTTCGGAAGCCAGGCACTCCCCCGATTTGTTAAAGACGCTGACGCGTACCGATTGAGTGCCGAAATCAAACGTCAATGCTAGTTTGTCCATAGTTGTTTCCTGTTCACTAAAAAGGATAAGGCGAAGCGGCGAAAAATAACACCGAAATCGAACGATAACGCCTATGATTGGAATAACGAATCCCATAAAATATGGGAACGGAGGAAAACGAATGCGCAGAGATTTGTTCCATTACTTCAAGGGTTCGCCCGAAGAAGTCTATAACGCCTACCTTTCCATCCTGAAGGAGGAGCCATTCCACAAAAACCCTGACCAAACCCCGAACCGCATGTTGGTCTTTGGCCTAGGCATGTCGTTCAAATTCAACATGAACGGCGGAAGCGTCCACATCTATTTCGCGCAGAAAGACGAAGGCACTGCCGTCAAAGTTCATTATTCCATCATGCAGCTTTTCGGCGCCCGTTATGGCGCTTACGACGACTTGATGCTCGAATACGTCGAAAAGGCATTGGGCTATTCCGCAGAGCCCATCTCCGATCTTCCCAAGGATTATTTCGATAAACAATGAACGCCTTCCTTTATTATATAAAGCCCAAAAACGCGGTGACCGAATTGCTCGGCCGCCCTGCTCTGCAGCATCAAATCGACAACCTGAAACGCTTTGGCATCAACTCCATCGGGGTTTCTTGCTTAAAAGACGCTCCGGAGGCGAATCAAATCGAGAAGATTTGCTCAGAAAACCAAGGCGTCAAATTCGTCCCCGCGCCAAGCAAGCCCGGCACGGGAGGATTCCTGTTCCTCGCCGGCGGGTTGTTCCCCGAAGGTTTTTTCTATATCGATGGCGACCGTTTCTTCCTGTTCGATGCGAAGAGAATGTATGACTTCCATCAGGAAAAAGATGATGCGATCACGGTTATGCTGCGCCCCGAACCGCCGTCGAAGGAACCAACCTTCATCGTCGCGGACGAAGGGCACGTCGTTGCAATCGATTTGGAAAACGTCGGCATCAGCATGTCCCCGTTAACGTTCTCCGGAATCGTATATATCGGCCCGCTTCTTGCGGAATCCTTTGAACCCGATAGCTTTTTCGAGATGGATTTAATGACCGAAGTCATCCATCCGACTTTCGCCGCCGGCAACTGCGTCGGATACAAAAGCAGCGAATACGTGATGCCGATTTCGCGGAATATCGCCATCGAAAACGACCTGCGAAAAGGCCTTGTCGAGGCCAGGTGCCTCGCCAACAAGCAAAAGGCGATCTTCCTTGACCGCGATGGCGTCCTCAATGAGTTCGGTGACTTTGTCACCAAACCCGAAATGCTGAAGATGAAGAAAGAGGCCGCCGAAGCGGTCAGGCTCATCAATCAAAGCGGATATCTCGCAATCGTCATCACCAACCAGCCGATTGTCGCCAGAGGGCAAACCGATATCCATACGCTTCTGCAGATCCATGGCAGGCTCCATTTCCTTCTCGGCATCAACGGGGCGGTTTTGGACGATTTGTATTTCTGCCCCCACTTCCCGGTCGCGGAAGGCGAGCACCCGAATATGAAATACGTGCAGCAATGTTCCTGCAGAAAGCCCGGCATCGGGTTGTTCCTTCAGGCGGCGGCGCGCTACAACATCGATTTGAGCAAATCCTGGATGATCGGCGATACCACCCAAGACGTTCAAGCCGGCATTAATGCAGGCTGCCATACCGCCTTGGTTCTTTCCGGCGACCCAAACCCCAGGAAGAAGTGCCCAGACGCCAAGCCCGACATCGAGTGCCAAACCCTTTTGGAGGCCCTCAAACCCCTTCTCGGTTAACAAACCCCTCGTTTCTTGACGAATTTTTACGTTTTTATCAACAACGTAATCTTTTCTCGTGTCTAGCTTACCTGCGCTTGGCCAAATGTCATTTTCCTGTTCAAAGAACAGGGAACCCTGTGCTAAAATTAACACGTTGGGGTCAAAAGGCCCCTATCAGTGTCATTAGGAGGAAACAATGGCAGAAAAGAAGTATGTTTATTCCTTCAAGGAAGCCCACGAAGGTGGACTAGGCAAAGACATCCTTGGCGGAAAAGGCTTCGGACTTGCCGAGATGACCGCAGCAGGCGTCAACATCCCCGCTGGATTCACCATCTCGACCGAAGCGTGCAACCTCTATTACGAATCCGGGAAAATGATTCCCGAGTACGTTTGGGAGGACATCGTGGCCCACGTCCACGAAATCGAGAAGACCAACAACAAGGCCTTTGGCGGCGGAAAGAAAGGCGTCATGCCCTTATTGGTCTCCGTCCGTTCTGGTGCCAGGCAGTCCATGCCGGGCATGATGGACACCATCCTCAACCTCGGATTGAATGATCAAGTCGTCGAAGAACTCGCTGCCTTCGCCGGCAACGAAAGGTTCGCTTGGGACTCCTATCGCCGCTTCTGCTTGATGTTCACCAACATCGCGAAGGGCCACCCCAGGACCGAAATGGACGCGATGCTCGACAAACTCAAAGAGTCCCGCGGCTATAAGCTCGACACCGAGGTCACCGTCGACGAGCTCAAAGCGCTTGTCAAACAGTACAAGGAATACTACAAAAAGACCTTCGGCGAGGAATTCCCCACCGATCCATATGAACAGCTCCGCGAAGCGGTTGCCGCCGTCTTCCGCAGCTGGGACAACCCCCGTGCCAACGTCTATCGCCAGATGAACGGCATCCCCTATGAATGGGGCACCGCCGTCAACGTCCAGTCGATGGTCTTCGGCAACATGGGCGAAGATTCCGGCACCGGCGTCGCCTTCTCCCGTGACCCCGGCACCGGCGAAAAGAGAATCTACGCCGAGTTCCTTCCCAATGCTCAGGGCGAAGACGTCGTCGCTGGCGTCCGCACCCCGCTTCACATCGACGAGCTTGCTCGCCGCATGCCTGAAGTCTACAAAGAATTCATGGCCACCATCGAGCGCATGGAAAATTATTTCCATGATATGCAGGATATGGAGTACACCATCGAAAAAGGCGTCCTCTACTTCCTCCAGGCCCGCAACGGCAAGCGCACCGCTCGCGCTGCCTTGAAGATCGCTTGCGATCTCGTCGACGAAGGCTTGATCGACGAAAAGGAGGCTGTCCTCCGCGTCGAGCCGAAGCAGCTCAACGACTTGCTCCACCCGACCTTCGATGAAGCAGACCTCAAGGCTCATGAGCCTATCGTCACCGGTCTCCCCGCCTCTCCAGGCGCTGGCACCGGACAAATCGTCTTCACCGCCGAAGATTGCAAAGCATGGCACGATGCCGGCAAGAAAGTCGTCCTCGTCCGCGCCGAAACCTCCCCTGAAGACATCATCGGCATGGTCAACTCCGAGGCCATCCTCACCGCTCGTGGCGGCATGACCTCCCACGCGGCCGTCGTCGCCCGTTCCATGGGCAAGTGCTGCGTCGCAGGCGCCACCGCCATCATCGTCAACGAAGAAGCCAAGACCCTCACCATCGGTGACAAGGTCTATCACGAAGGCGATGTCATCTCCGTCAACGGCTCCACCGGCTTGGTCTACGAAGGCGCCATCAAGATGGTTCCCGCCGACCTCGGCGGAGACTTCGGACGCATCATGGCTTGGGCCGACAAGTATCGCCGCCTCCGCGTCCGCGCCAACTGCAACACCCCCGAAGACGCCCACAACGCACATCGTTTCGGCGCCGAGGGCATCGGACTTTGCCGCACCGAGCGTATGTTCTTCGCTCCGGAGCGCATCCTCAATATGCGTTCGATGATTCTCTCCGACACCACCGAGCAGCGCGAAGCCGCTCTTGAGAGAATCCGTCCGTTCTTGATGGACGACTTCTATCAGATGTACATGGCCAACCCCGATTCCTTGGTCAACATCCGTTTGCTCGATCCACCTCTACACGAGTTCCTCCCCGAAGTTAACGACGAGGAGAACATCAAGGCCCTCGCCGAGAAGCTCAACATCTCCGTCGAGAAGGTCAAAGGCCGCATCGAACAGCTCCAGCAAGCCAACCCGATGATGGGCTTCCGTGGCGTCCGCCTCTGCGTCGCCTACCCCGAAATCTACGCGATGCTTGCCCGCGCCATCGTCCAGGCCGCCATCAAAGCGACCCGCGAACTTGGCCACGAAGTCGAGCCCGAGATCATGATCCCGCTCGCCGGCGAGCTCAAAGAGCTCAAGTGGGCCAAGAAAGTCGTCATCGAAGCCGTTGAGGCCGAGATGAAGAAAGCCGGCAAGAAGCTCAAATATCACGTCGGCACAATGATCGAAGTCCCGAGGGGCGCCCTCCGCGCTGGGGATTTGGCCGAAGAAGCCGAATTCTTCTCCTTCGGAACCAACGACCTCACCCAGCTCACCATGGGCTTCTCCCGTGATGACTCCGGCCAATTCTTGCCGTTCTACTACGACAGGAAGATCTACGAGTTCGACCCATTCCAGACCATCGACATCGAAGGTGTCGGTGAGCTCGTCAAACTCGCAGTCGAACGTGGCCGCGCCACCAATCCGAAGCTCCTCATCGGCGTCTGCGGCGAAACCGGCGGCGACCCCGCGTCCATCCTCTTCTACGACAAGGTTGGACTCGACTATGTCTCCTGCTCGCCGTTCCGTGTGCCTCTTGCCCGCCTTGCCGCGGCTCAGGCCACCATTCTTGCCGAAAGAGCCAAGAAGAAATAAGTCTATTTCCAAATAGCGAAATAAGCGAATTCCGATACACGGGGTTCGCTTTTTTGCTATTTAAAAAGCAGCCGGAGCTGCTTTTTAATCATCTTTTTTCGCTTTAGCAGATAACCTTGGTCAGGTTAACGATGTAGCCCTTCTTTTCGAAGTAGTGGTAGGCTTCCCTAAGTTTCTTTTGGTCTTTGGAAAGAGCGAAGCAACTGGATCCGCTTCCCGACATCATAGATACGGGGAATCCCAGCTTTTTCATGTCGTCGACGATTTCCCCGACGACCGGAAGCAAGCTGATGGCAGGCGCCATAAGGTCATTGCCCATGGAGCGGGCCACCAAATCGAGGTCGTCGTTGGCAAGTCCGTCAATCACGCCCTGCGTATTGATTTCTTGTCTGGGGAATTGGTCGCAAATTGCATACACGTCCTTCGTGGATAGCCCTTCTTCAGGTTTCACGATAAGACAGAAATAATGCTTTTTGACGGGGATGGGTTCCATGATTTCGCCAATGCCGGAAACCTTGGCTGGCATATTGGTTAAGAAGAATGGGACATCCGCACCGATCCTAGAGCCGACTTGATTCAAAACGGCGGGATCGGCTTTTAGGTGAAGCAAGGCGTTGATGGCTTTCACAACGGTGGCAGCGTTGCTCGAGCCGCCTCCAAGCCCTGCGGCAAAGGGGATTTCTTTATGGATATCGATGAGGAATTCCTTTTTGAATCCGAATTCTTTGCGCATTTCCTCGAGGGCTTTGTTGCAAAGGTTGTGTTTGACGTCGCGCAATCTCAAATCGTCGCAGGTGATAAAGGAATGCTGTCCGACGAACGGTTCAACCGAAATGATGTCATGCAATTCAACGGGAAGGTTGACCATCTCCAAAAGGTGATAACCGTCTTCACGCGTTCCTAGGATTTTGAGAAATAGGTTGATTTTGGCGTTTGCTTTGCAAATCATGATGTGGTCCTTCAGCGATCGAGTAATCCGCTTTCGATAAATTGCCAATACTGCTCTGGGAGAATCTGCTCTGCCCTGTAAGTTGGGGGAATTCCCATTTTCTCGAGAATTTCTGCCGCTTTTTCAGCGGAGTGAAGGTAATTCTTCAAGTTGTTGAGAATCGTTTTTCTCCTTTGCAGGAACATCGCAAGGGCGAAGCGGTACATCTTCACCGCTTTATCCCCGTGCCTTTCGTTGAATTCCAGCTCAATGACCGTGGAATCCACATGTGGCGCAGGCGCGAATGCGTTGCGAGGTACATTAAATAACTTTCTTGCTTTGGAAACAACGGAAATATATATGGAAAGAGGAGAATAATCTTTCGTTCCTGGTTTGGAGAGAAGCCTTTCCGCGGCTTCCTTTTGAACCATGAACACGCAGCGGCTCGCTTTATCGGCTTTGAGAAGAACCTGTTCTATGATTCCGGAAGTGATGTAGTAGGGGAGGTTGCCGATGATTTTATCGTAAGGCGCATAATCGAATTTCATGGCATTCCCGATGAAGGGATTCAGGTATTCGGAATCGGCGAAATCGGTTTTGACTTTGGTGATCATCGCCTCATCGATATCAATGGTGTCTGTTTTGGCGGGTCCTTGGGCCAAAAAGAAGCTCAACGAGCCTGCTCCACATCCGATTTCCAATACACGCTCCCCCTCTTTTGCTTCCAAAGCATCCACAATGCGCTTTGCAAAAGAAGCATCGACGAGAAAGTTTTGACCCACTTCTTTTTTAGCTAAAAGACGGAAGGAGGCTACGCCTTCGAAATAATTGCTTTCATTCATTCACAATAGCCTCCAGTTCTTCTTTCTTTATATCCAAGGCATTCAATCTCTTCAACAATGTTTTGCCATTCGCCCTTCCCAAATGCATTTTCTTGCATAGGATTTCGCGTTTTTCCGCGCAATCGCCAGACCCCACAAGACCAAGATCCATTAGATCCGCATAAGTGAGGCTTCCTCTGTTGGCTTCGCCTGCTGGAACAAGGTTGTTTAAGGCTTCTAGGATTGTATCCTTATCCGATTCTGCCACACCCACTTTATGATGCTTAATCGCTTTGTCTTTTGGGATGTAGGCATGAAGCAGTCCCGGAATATGCTGGTTCAACACATCACGTATACGCTTTCCTGGCATGTCTGGGTCAGTTAAAATCACGATGTCGCGCTTCTTTTTTGCTTCTTTCAAATATTCGATTGTTTCATGTGGA
>CAMORJ010000008.1 GCA_946623775.1 uncultured Bacillota bacterium
CAAACACATTTTTCGTTAAAAAACACATTTTTGTATATGTTTTCAGTCGGTTCACACACATTTTTCGTGATACATCAATTCTTCATCATATTGGACTGGGAAGCGTAATGAGGTCTGTTGCCTGCGTCTTTATGATGAAATAGAATCGCATAGTTATCTTTGGGCGGTAAGAGTTTTGCTCTTGCCCAAAATCAGCCCAGGGTTGACCATATATGATATGAAAACAGAATTGGTACTAAGGACCGATGCCCTGTGCAAATCGTATAAAGGCGTTCGCGTTGTCGACCACGTCAACATGAATGTCCATAAAGGCGATATCTATGGGTTCGTCGGCGAAAACGGCGCGGGAAAGACCACGATTCTGCGCTTGGTGTCTGGACTTGCGATTCCAGACAGTGGCACGTATTCGCTTTTTGGCGTGGAACGCAAAGATTTTGCTGCGGCGAATCTATTCGGAAAGGTCGGAGGCATCATCGAAGTGCCATCCATCTACCGTTCTTTCAGCGCCCTTGAGAATTTGAAGATGCAATGCGTCTTGACCGGCATATCGAAAACCGATGCGGAATTGACTGCAATCCTAGAAAGAGTAGGGCTAGACGTCAAAGCCATCGGCAAGAAAAGGGCTGGAAGCTTTTCTCTTGGCATGAGGCAAAGGCTTGGCATCGCCATGTCGCTTGCCGCCGACCCTGAATTGCTCCTTCTTGATGAACCGATGAACGGTTTGGACCCCCAAGGATTCCATGACATGCGTGAGCTTATCCTCAAGCTCCACGAGCAGGGAGTGACCTTCATCATCTCCAGCCATATCCTGTCCGAACTTGAGAAAATCGCTACACGGGTCGGCTTTATTTCCCATGGCAACCTCCTTGAAGAGATCTCCATGGCGGAGTTAAGAGAGAAATCCCGCAAGAGGATTGCGATCTCCGCGGAGGACATTGCTTCGATTGCCGAAACGCTGAAAGAGGAATTCAAACTTCAGGAATTCAAACTCGAAGGCGAATCCCTATTTATCTATGACGAAATCGACGTGAATGACGTCATGAAGGTTTTGGTCAGCAAAAAGATTCGCATCGATACCATCGCCGTCAACGAAGAGTCGATGGAGGATTACTACCGTCATCTTATCGTGGGAGGGCAAGGGAAATGAAACGCTTATTAGCCACCGATTTACGCACCCTCTTGAAGAGCAAACTGTTCCTTATCGGCATGATTATCGCGGTCGTGCTTCCTCTTCTTGTCGTTTTGCTATTCGTTGCCGTCCGCGCCCTTATGAAGATGGACGATCCCGAAATGGATGTATTCGTCGATATGGCGGTTAACGCGAAAACCGTCATGGGCAGCAGCTTCTCTTTGAGCTCCAACGTTGGCATTATCTTGCCTGTGTTCTCCGGAATCGTCGTGGGTTTAGACTTAACCGCCGGAACGATCCGCAACAAACTGATTGCTGGCTGCTCTAGGACAAAGGTCTATTCATCCCATTTGATTGTTGCGACCATCTTCAATGTCGGAACCATTTTGATTTACGCTGCTTCAAGCGCGTTCTTTGCCTTGATCATGATGCCATATGGACCAGAAATCACTCAGGCCGAGATTTTGTCCATCCTCTATTACTACGTTTTAGGAATCCTGAGCTTTGTGTTTATGGCAACTTTATCGACTTTCTTCGCTTTGGGGCTCGCGTCCATGCCTTTGACCATCATCATGACAATCGCCATTGGAATGATCCTGGGATTGCTCTCATCCGTCCTTGGCTTTGTCGATTATGATTCCTATAAGTATTGGCTCAATCTTGCGCCTGGCTATGCTGCATATCGATATCAGGTATCTACGATCGGTTTGCCAGACTTCTTGGAAGGTGCGGCCGTTTACCTCTTCCTTGGCGGAGGACTGACCGCAGGCGGACTTGCTTTGTTTAATAACAAAGACCTCAAATAATCCGTCTTCCAAGACTTATCGCTTTCTTTGCCCGCGCTTTTGCATGACAATGATGGCGTTATGATCATCAACACGGGACAGAGAACAGACATACCGGCCTTCTACTCGAAGTGGTTCATGAATCGCATCCGCGAAGGTTTTGTTATGGTCCGCAACCCCTATTTCCCGCAGATTGTCACCAAGTTCAAATTGGACCCGAAAGTGGTGGATGTAATAGGCTTCTGCACCAAAAATCCTCGACCCATGTTGCAATATTTGGACGAACTGAAGCCGTTTGGCCAGTTTTGGTATGTCTCCATCACGGGCTTTGGAAAAGACCTGGAGCCAAACGTCCCTCCGATAGATGAAGTCATAGAGTCGTTTAAGGTCATATCCAACAAAAACGGGCCTAATGCGATGGGTTGGAGATACACTCCGATTATCATCAACGACACCTATACAGTAGACCATCATATCAAGACGTTTCAGCATATTGCGGAAGCGTTAAATGGATACACGTCCCTCGCGGTTTTCGGTTTTCTGGATGAATATCCGAAGATGAAAAGGCTGCATCCAGAGTTAGAAGACGCCTCCGACAAAGACAAAATAACCCTTGCGATAGAACTCCAGAAAATCGCCTCGAGAAACGGCATGCAATTACGCCTATGCTCCAAAGAGAAATGGCTGAGGGATTATGGCATCGACGTCGATGGCTGCATGAGGCTAGAGGATTACGAAAGAAGCATCGGGGCGAAGCTTGTCCTGAAACAAAAGATGCAGGCAAGAAAAGGATATTGCGCCTGCTATCTTTCCAACGATATCGGCGCTTATAATTCCTGCCTGCATCTTTGCTCCTATTGCTACGCGAATGGAGACAAGCTTGAGGTAGCGAAAAACCATCAAAGGCACGATGACGCCTCGCCTTTATTGATTGGAAACATTGGGCCAAACGATAAAATCGTCGAAGCGAAACAGGAGTCGTTCATCGACCCTCAGATGAGTCTATTCCTTTGATTATTTGCCTTCGGGATGGTCTTCGGGCTTGCCTGAATCGTTTTTCTTTGCCGGGATCATGTGCTCGAACACGAGCAAGACGCGGTGGACCTTCATTTTCCTGAATAAGAACACAACGGTGGAGCAGATGACGAATCCGACCGAGATGCTGACGAGCTGCAGGATGCAGTTCAATGCGTTTTGGGCAAAGAAATCGGGTTTGCTCCATACAAGCCCTAGGGCAGCGTAATAGAAGAGGTCGCCTGGGATCAGCGGGACGATGGATGGGTATAGGAACAATGTGGCGGGCCGTTTCCTGATGTTGGCCAATATCTCAGCGTATAGCGCCGCTGAGAAGGCCGCGATGGAGGCATAGACGATGCGGTATTCCGGGAAGGCGGTCATCAGGGCTAGGTAGACGATGCGGACAAGCGCTCCGCCTAAGCCTGCAAAAACCAATTCTTTTGGCCGGATTCCGAATACCATCCCAAAGCCGAGGGAGGCCAAAATCGATAGCACGACCAGCTCGGAATTGTGCAGGAAGTCGTTCGTGGCGACGTACATCGACTCCTCCAAAGAGGCGCTGTACCATCCGCCGAAAAGGAAGAATGCGGCGGCTAGGCCTGCCGCGATGGAGACCATTTCCAGAGCGACTTTGATGAATTCGATGATGCCGTTCATCTCATTCCCGCAGAGGATGTTCCTCACCGAATTGACCAAACCTATTCCGTTGATCAGGAAGAATGCGCAGGTGATGATGACGTTATAGAAGGTGGGCGTGAAGCCAATCCAGGTGAAGAACAGGGCAATCGAGGTCACCACGAACATCATCGCGAAGCTTGGGATGATGCGGTTCAGCTTGAGCTTCCCTAAGAAGCGGGAAGCGAAAAAGAGGAACACCGTATTGATTTCCGCGACCAGAATCTCGGACCAGGTCCCGCCGAACATGCGGCATAGGCAGGCCATCGCGATGACGAATCCGATGAGGGTTATGTACCATGGCGATGCGGATAGGGCTTTGATGTCTTTGAATCTAGCCGCAACTTCGTCGATGGGAAGGCTTTGCTCAACCGCGTCGAAGCAGAGGGCGTTGAGCTTTTTCATCTTCTCCAAGTCGATGGAGGGAGGTTCGACGCGGATTTGCCTGATGTGGGGGTTGCCTTCTGGGTCGGTTCCCGAGATGGTGATGTTCGTGGACAATGTGTTGATGGCGATGTTGTGCAGCCGATAGCTATGCAAAACGCGGGTCATCATCAAATTGACCCTCTCCAGGTTCGCGCCGCATTGCAGCATTTCCTTTCCAAGGCGGGCGGTGACGTCTAGGATTCTTCCGTACTCAGTCATATTTATTTCCGCTTTGAATTATAGCAAAGCCGAAAACTTTCACACGTACGTATAATGCAAACGCGCAAAATTTTGGTAATATTATCGCAAGAACATCGTTTATAGATGCCGGAGAATCTTATGGAATCCACATTGATTAAGAACATGCTCATCCTTCATTTTAAGGGCGAAGTCAATTCTTCCAACATCGTCGCGTTAGAAGAGGAAGTCAACGCCGCCATCGAAGGAAAAGAGTTCACGTACCTCATTCTGAACTTCGCGGACGTCACCTATATCTCGAGCGTCGGGCTCCGTTTGATCCTCAAGCTGAAGCAGAAATACGACAAAGTCGCCGTCGCCGAGACCTCTTTGGAGGTTTATGACGTTTTCCGCATGACCGGATTCACCAACATCATGGATATCTCCAAGAAGCTTGCCGTCATCTCGGTGGATGGATGCCAAGTCATCGGAGATGGATTCTTCTCCACCGTATATCGCCTCAACAAGGACACCATCGTCAAGGTGTTCAAAGACACGAGCGACCTAGGGACCATCCAACAAGAGCTCAATCTGGCTAAGCAGGCCTTCGTCTTGGGGATCCCGACCGCGATTTCCTATGACGTCGTGAGAGTCGGCGACCGCCTCGGCGTGCGCTTTGAGATGCTCGATTCCGTTTCGCTCCGCGATTTGTTCCGTGACAATCCAAAGCGTTATGACGAATTGGTCGGCAAATACGCTGCGCTATTGAAGAAGATCAACACCACCGAATCGATGAGCAATGATCTTCGCGATGCCAGAGGGATGTGGTTTGAGAAAGCCGATGCCTGCAAGCCGTATTTGACCGAAGCCGAATACGAAAAACTCCATAAGATGCTAGACGACATCGAGGTCCGCGGCACCTTCGTCCATGGCGACTGCCACGTCAAGAACATCATGTCCCAGGGAGATGAGCTTTTCCTCATCGATATGGAGACCCTTTGCAAGGGCCATCCGATCTATGAACTTGGCAAAATCCACTCCACGTATATCGCCTTTTCGGAGGATGACCCCGGAAACGGCGCCCGCTTTCTAGGGCTTGACGATGACTTTATCGTGAAGATGTTCCATGACACATTGGACGTCTATTTCGGCGGCAAATGCGACGAGGATACTTGGAACAAGATATCCATCATCTCCTATACCCACATGGTGTGGTGGGCGTTTAACTACGCAAGCGACGACAAGAAGGAGAAGATGATCCATGGCAACGCCGAGAGGCTTAAGAAGCTCATCGCGCGTTATGACGATTTGGAGATTGCCGCTTAATGAAAAAGAAGAAAAAGAAATTCCAACCGACTGTCACAGGGTACGAGCTTTACAGGAAAAACGAAGTCGATGCGAATAGGCAGATGATTCAGGTCTCGCTTTTCACGGCGGGCTTCATCTCCATTTTGCTGATTCTTTATGCGTTCCGCGTTTTTCCTCTCCGCAGCTACGTCCTCGTCTATATCCTGTTCCCAATCGCCATCGCGTTGCTTGTCAGCACCGTCTTTTGGCTGAAAAGGAAGCAATTATCCAACCCGAAGTTCAAGTTTTTCCTTTTGTCATGCTTCATCGCCGCGATAGCGCTTTTGAACGTCGCCGTTCCGAAACATGCGGTGTTGGGCTGGGCGCTTTGCATGGTTTTGGCCTGCCATTATTACAGCAGGAAGTCCGTGCTCATGACCTATATCGTGTGCGTGAGCTTGATGCTTCTATGCCTCTATATGGGTATGTTCTATGGCGAATACGATTCCAATCTGCTTTTGACCGGCGCGTGGCAAAACCCCGAGACCGGAAATTGGGAAGCCTATCTGCCGGAATCCTTTGCCGATAGGGTCGCGTTCCTGGATGCCCAAGTCGCGGCGGGCAGAAACCGCTATCTGGAGGTTTTCGTCTATTTCTATTTGCCCCGTGCGGCTACTTTGACGTTGATCTTCTTGACCTGCTATGGCTTAAACGGCCGCACCTGGAACATGCTCAATTCCTCCATCAACCTCTACGAGCAAAGGGATAGGATGAACGCGGAGCTCAACGTCGCCGCCGAAATCCAAACGGGCTCTTTGCCCGCCCCGATCGCCTGTGGCGACGGCTTCGATGTTCTGGCGGATATCATCCCCGCGAAAGAAGTCGGCGGCGACCTATATTACTATTTCCCGCTTGATGAGAAGCACGTCGCTCTCATCGTCGGCGACGTCTCCGACAAAGGCGCTCCGGCGGCGTTGTTCATGATGCAGACCATCACCTGCCTCCGCGCTTTTATGAGCATCGATAAATCCCCAAGCGAGACCTTGAAAGCCGTCAACAAAATCCTCTTCGAGCACAATGAAAAGGGGATGTTCGTCACGCTTTTCTATGGCATCTTGAATTCCGAGACCGGCGAATTCAAATTCGCTAACGCGGGCCACAATCCTCCCGTCATCGGCCGCTTTGGCGACTTCCATTTGCTGAAATGCAGCACGGGCTTTGTCTTGGGCGCGATGGAGATGGCCTTCGTCAAAGACGAATCCATCACCCTTCAGAAAGGCGATATCATCGGCATGTATACCGACGGCATCACCGAGGCGAAGAATTTGGATGGCGAGCTCTATGGCGATCTGCGCTTGCTGAAAGTCTTCAACGAAGGCAGGGCTGGCACGTTGCTAGAGCTTTATTATGGCATCAAGAAAGACGTTAAGGCCTTCTGCGGAGCGGCCCCTCAATCCGATGACCGCACCTTCTTGCTTGTGCAGTACCATGGCGACGACATCGCGAATTCCGACATCATGCTCACCGCCACGCTGAACGACACCGCGAAAGCGATGGATTTCGTGACCCGCACCTTGAAGAAGAACGGGCTTGAGAGATTCAACAATCAGATGTCCGCCGCCACCGAAGAGCTATTCACCAATATCGCGAAATACGCTTATGACGTGCCAGGCTGGGTTTATATCCGCTTGACCTATAGCAAAATCGACAATGAACTCCTCATGATCATCGGCGATGGCGGCCGTCCATTCAATCCGCTGGAAGTCGAGAACAAAGCGATTCAGAAGGGCGATGGGAACCAGCAGGAAGGCGGGCTTGGCATCTCTATCGTCAAGCAGTTCATGGACGAAGTTGTCTATCAAAGATCCGAAGGCCGCAACGCGCTGATTCTTAAAAAGAAGATTGGCTAATCTTTTTATAAGCTTTGCAATACAGGCGCATTATGCGCGAGCGCGCCTTGACTAATGATTTTAAAAGGACTAAGGTATCCCCCGTTTATAGGAGGTTTTGTTCATGGCAACAAAAATGAAAAACAATCAAATCATTACCATCCTCGAAGCAGCCCTCATCATCGTCATCGGCGTCTTGTTCTGCTGCTCCAAAGCGATGGGAGAGGCCGCCCTCAGCTGGGTCATCGGCGTCTCGTTCATGCTCGGAGGCGTTGGCCTTTGGGCGCTTGGGCTCGTTGAGAAGAGAGCCCTCTTCAACGCGGAAGGCCTTCTTGGCTCCCTGCTGTTCGCCTTCGGTCTGTCCTTCGGACTTGCCCGTTTGGCCAGCGTTCTCTTCTACATCGCCGTCTGGCTATTGATCATCGCCGGCAGCGTCGTCTTGCTCGACGTCATCCTTCGCATCGCCCTTAGGAAAGACAGGAACGTCCTTGGCATCGTGATCGAAGCCATCATCGGCGCCGTTTCCCTCACCCTTGGCCTTTGCTTGTACCTCATCCCTGAGTTCGGACAATTCGCCGCGATCATCCTTGGCGTTATGTTCATCCTCTATGGCGTCTTCATGTTCGTCAACGAGGTTGTTCTCGCTTCCAAGAGAAAGTAATTAATTCTAGGGAAAACGAATACACGTCCCCGCTCTTTTTGCAGAACGGGGATTTTTATTTCTCGCGCTTGTAAGCATTTGTGCTTACAAATGATAGGGAAACCATTAGAATACTTTTGCTGAATCTATGGAACGTAAGCTGAGTTTGGGAATCGATGTTGGGTCAACGACCGTAAAGGCCGTTGTTTTAGACCAAGACAAAACTGTCCTATATGCCAAATACGTTCGCCATCTCTCAAAAGTCAAAGAAACAGTCCTTGGCCAACTTGCTGAGATCTCTAAGCAAATCGGCTCTGGGCCATATCGGGTTTGCTTTACCGGAAGCGCCGCGCTTGGGTTAAGCGAAAGGGCGCATCTTCCCTTCGTCCAGGAAGTCGAATCCGCATATTTATGTATCAAAACCATCTTCCCCAATGCCGACTGCGCGATTGAATTAGGCGGGGAAGACGCCAAAATCATTTTCATCACCGGCGGCCTTGAGCAGCGCATGAATGGTTCCTGCGCCGGTGGAACAGGGGCTTTCATTGACCAGATGGCCACCTTGCTCCATGTCACGCTGCCAGAACTCGATAAGCTGGCCTTGGCTTCCAAAAAAGCCTATCCAATCGCTTCTAGATGCGGCGTGTTCGCCAAAACCGATGTCCAGGCAATTTTGAATCAAGGCGCATCCAAAGAGGACATCGCCTATTCCATCTTTGATGCCGTCGCGGAGCAGACCGTCGCAGGCCTCGCCCAAGGCAGGGAAATCGAGGGCAACGTCTTGTTCCTTGGCGGTCCTCTTTTCTTCCTCAAAGGGCTCCGCAAAGCCTTCAAAGAAAGGCTAAAACTAACAGACGCCCAAGCTCTTTTCCCAGATGACGCTGATACGTTCATGGCAAAAGGCGCTGCATTCTATGCTGCAGCCATGGATGATGAACCGCTGACCGCAGAGCAGATTGCAAACCGCATCGAAGTCGCCCCAGCCTCCAGCGGGCTTTCTGTTGGAACGCCGTTATTCGAAAGCGAGGCGGATTATATTTCCTTCCTAAACCGCCACAGGGATTTCAATCTTGAGGAGCGCGACATCGGAACCTATGAAGGAAAAGCCTATTTGGGCATCGATGAAGGCTCAACGACCACGAAAGTCGTCCTCATCGGCGAAGACAATTGCTTGCTGTACTCTCATTACGAGCCCAATGAAGGCCTTCCCATCGAGAAAATCGTCGCCCAATTGAAGACGATCTATGAAAGGGCCAATCCGAAATTGGAAATCGTGTCCTCCGCCGTCACCGGCTATGGCGAGGAGCTCATCATCTCCGCTTTAGGCGTTGACTATGGTTTGGTCGAGACGCTTGCCCATTTCAAAGCCGCCTCCTATTTCCAGCCCAACGTCGACTTCATCCTCGATATCGGCGGGCAGGACATCAAATGCTTCAAGATCAAGAACAACGCGATCGACTCCATCATGCTCAACGAATCCTGCTCCTCAGGATGCGGTTCGTTCCTGCAGTCCTTCGCTGAGGCGCTTGGCTATTCGGTAGCCGAATTCTCGCGTCTTGGATTATATGCGAAAGCCCCTGTTGAGCTCGGAAGTCGATGCACGGTCTTCATGAATTCGTCCGTGAAGCAGGCTCAGCGCGACGGCGCATCCTTTGAGGATATCTCGGCTGGACTATCGCGTTCGGTCGTCAAGAACGCCCTTTATAAAGTCATCCGCGTCCATGATTACCATGACTTAGGCGAGCATATCGTCTGCCAAGGAGGCACATTCTTAAACGATGCCGTCCTCCGCAGCTTTGAGCAGGAAATCGGATTCGAAGTCACCCGTCCGACCTGCGCTGGAATCATGGGTGCTTTCGGCGCCGCCTTGTACGCGAAAGAAAAAGGCGGCAAAGGCGGACTTGCCAAGCCAGCGGATTTGGAGAACTTCTCTTACACGACCACGCACACGACCTGCAAAGGCTGCACGGCGCACTGCGCTTTGACGATGCTGCGCTTCCCCTCGGGAAGGCTATTCATCTCCGGCAATAAATGCGAGAAGGGCGCAGGAAGGCGTCCGGCCGATACGGCTTTGGATATTTATTTCTACAAGAGGAAGAGGCTTTTGGAACTCCTCCCGAACCCCGAAACGAATAAGGGGGTCGTCGGATTGCCGCTTTCGCTTGTGATGTACGAGCAGCTTCCGCTTTGGGACACGTTCTTCAAAACGCTTGGCTTTGCGACCAAGGTCTCGCCTTTCTCCTCCCGCGATTTATATCGCTTAGGCCAAAAATCGATTCCAAGCGACACCGCCTGCTACCCGGCAAAACTGATGCATGGCCATATCGATTGGCTATTGAACGAGGGCGTCGATTTCATTTTCTATCCATCCGAATCGTATAACGTCGATGAGCATCGCGGAGACAATCATTTCAATTGCCCCGTGGTCGCTTATTATGGCGAGCTCATCAAAAAGAACGTCCTATCCCTCAAAGAAGAGAACTTCCTAGACCCCTTTGTTGACCTGAATAATCCTAAGACCACGACCAAGACTTTGATGGCTGCCCTTTCGAAGTACCAATTCACCGAAGAAGAGGTCGCCAAGGCGTTTAAGGGAGGCCTAGACGCCATGAACCGTTATAGAAACGATGTCAAAGCCAAAGGCGCGGAGATCATCGCCAAGGCCAGGGAAGAAGGGAAAACCATCATCGTTTTCGCTTCACGCCCCTATCATTTGGATCCAGAAGTAGGGCACGGCATAGATAAATTGGTCGATAGCCTTGGCATGGCTTTATTAAGCGAAGACGCATTGCCCGTCCCCAAAAAGAAAACCAAGACCCGCGTTTTGAACCAGTGGACCTTCCATAGCAGGCTTTACGACGCGGCTGCTTACATCAGGACCCAACCCGATATGGAAATCGTCCAATTGGTCAGCTTCGGCTGCGGCGTTGATGCGATTACCTCCGACGAAGTCAGGCGCATCATGGAATCGGGCGACAGGCTCTATACCCAACTCAAAATCGACGAAGTATCCAATTTGGGTGCCGTGAAAATCAGACTCCGCTCCCTGCTTTCGGCTGTGGAAGAAAGGAAGGCAAAATGAGCAAGCGCACCCGTTTCTTCAAAAAATTGGCCAAAGAGCATTACACGATCCTCGCCCCCGATATGCTGCCGATTCATTTCGAATTGATCGCAGGCGTTTTGCGTCGCCGCGGATATAACTTCAAAGTCGTATCTCCTGTTGGCCGCGACGTCAAAGACGAAGGTCTTAAAGCCATTCATAACGATGCTTGCTATCCCGCTTTGATCGTCGCGGGCCAATTCATGAAAGAATTGAAATCCGGGCAATACGATTTGAACCACACCGCGGTCATCATGTCCCAAACCGGCGGCGGATGCCGCGCGAGCAATTACATTTCATTGCTTCGCAAAGCATTCGAGAAAGAATTCCCGACCGTTCCCGTTTTGTCATTGAACCTCTCAGGCCTTGAGAAAGACCAATCCTTACCTTTTACCATCCCTTTAATCCGTCAGCTTGTGGCCGCGATCACCTATGGCGACATGATCATGACGCTTTACGACCAAGCTCTTCCTTACCATAACCGCGAGGAAGTGGAGAAAGCCAAGGTGAAATGCATCGAGACACTTTCCGCGATCGGAGGGACCCGCGCTTTCTTGAAGGTCGAGAAAAACACCGCCTTCATCATGGAGCAATTCAAGATGTTCCCGCCGGATGCGGAGCGTAAGCCCAAGGTCGCGATCGTCGGCGAAATCTATGTCAAATATTCGCCTTACGCGAACAACAATCTGGCGGAGTTTTTGCGCGACCAAAACGTCGAAGTCGTATACCCGTCCCTCACGGAATTCATTTTGTATTGCATCTACAACATCATCAACGACGACAAGCTTTACGGCAAAAGCCCCCTTGTCGCCTGGGCTGCCAAGAAGGTCTACAAATACTTCCTCAAGAAGAGCCGCAAGATGAACCAATTGCTCATCGATTCCTCCTTCTCCCCATTTGAGGATTTCGAATATGTCGTTTCCGAAGCCGAGAAGATCATCTCCACCGGTGTGAAGATGGGCGAAGGATGGCTTATCCCTGCCGAGATGCTCGCCTATGCCGATTCTGGCATCACCAATATCGTCTGCGCCCAGCCTTTCGGTTGTTTGCCTAATCATATCGTCGGCAAAGGCATGATGAGGCCGTTGAAGAGAATGAGGCCCGACATCAATATCGTTCCTCTTGATTTCGATGCCTCCAGCAGTCAAGTCAACCAAGAAAATAGGCTGAAGCTGATGCTTGCCAATCTCAGGAGATAGCGATGCCAGATCAACCCAAGGCCAAAAAGCCAAAGAAAATCGATGCGTTCTCTTCCAGCATCACGACCGTCTACAAGCGGAAGATCTGGAATCATTTCGTCGCGGCGATTTTCGACTATAAGCTCGTAAGCCCTGGCGACAAGATCTGCGTCTGCATCTCCGGCGGCAAGGATTCCATGTGCATGGCGAAGTGTTGGCAAGTGTATACCACCCACATGAACAAAAGCGTCCAAGCGGAGTTTTTGGTCATGAATCCCGGCTATAACGAAGCGAACCTAGAATTAATCAAAAAGAACTTAGAAACGCTGCAAATCCCAGCAAAAATCGTGGATACGAACATTTTTGAGATTGCAAACAGCCAAGTTCAGAACCCTTGCTATCTATGCGCCAAGATGAGGCGCGGAGCCTTGTATAGGCTGGCCATGGAGATGGGCTGCAACAAGATTTCGCTGGGCCACCATTTCGATGACGTCATCGAGACGACCCTTATGAATATGTTCAACGCCGGCACGTTCCAAACCATGCTCCCCAAAGTACATAGCGACAACTATGAAGGCATGGAGCTCATCCGCCCGATGTATTATGTCCGCGAACGCGACGTCGAGTCGTGGCGGGACTTCAACAAACTGAAATTCCTGCAATGCGCTTGCCGCTTCACCGAGGCCTATGCCGACCCGATGCGGGCAAGAAACGCCGGCAAGCGTCTTGAGACAAAACTTCTGATCCGCGAGCTCGAGAGGGAGAACCCCAATTATCCTTTGAATATCTTTGCCGCCGCCAACAGCGTCGTCATGGACAAAGTCCTCGGATGGAAGGATTCCAAAGGCAGGCATTCGTTCCTTGATTGGTATGACGATTTCGTCATGCCAAACCACGAAGAATAAGCATTTTTTGCATTTTGTGCCAAATATTTGCCAATTAGTCCCAAATAGGTGCATTTTGCCCTTTTTTCCTATACACTTTTGTTATTACAAAACCTAACAACCAAAACAGGAGGCTGTTTATGAAATACGGCGACTTAATAGCGAAGATGACCTTGGAGGAAAAAGCATCTTTGCTTTCGGGCAAGAACTTCTGGGAGAGCATGGACATTCCCCATTTGGGAATTCCCTCTATCTTCCTTAGCGACGGCCCCAGCGGGTTAAGAAAGCAAGCGGGGGCAGCCGATCAGCTCGGATTGAACCCCTCCCTTCCCGCGACCTGTGTTCCCTCTGCCTCCTCGATGGCGAACTCCTGGGATCCCGCGTTAGGGGAAGAAGTAGGCCGCATCTTGGGCGAAGAAGCCGTGAAGATGCACGTCGGCATGCTTCTTGGCCCTGGCATGAACGTGAAAAGGAATCCCCGCTGCGGCAGGAACTTCGAGTATTTCTCCGAAGACCCGTATTTGGCAGGCAAGATGTCCGCTTCTTTGATCCGCGGCATCCAAAGCCAAGGAATCGGCGCCTGCGTTAAGCATTTCTGCTGCAACAACCAAGAAGAAAGGCGCTTGAATTCCGATTCCGTCCTCGACGAGAGAACGCTTCGCGAAATCTACATGACCGGGTTTGAAATCGCCGTCAAAGAAGGCGGCGCGAAAGCCATCATGACCGCCTATAACCTCGTCAATGGCACCTACGCCAACGAAAATCCCCATATCATGACCGACATCCTCCGCGGTGAATGGGGCTTCCGCGGCGTTGCCGTCACCGACTGGGGCGGATGCAACGACCGCATCGAAGGCTTGAAGGTTGGCAACCAACTCGAAATGCCTGGCAATAACGGCGACACCGACCGCGCGATCGTGAAAGCGGTGGAAGAAGGAAAGCTCGATATCGCCGTCGTCGATCAGATGGTCGATGAATTGCTCACCTATGTCTTCGAAGTCAATAAAGTCTTCGATGGATATGTCGAACCCGTCATGGGCGAAGGCAAAGAGAAGAAGACCGGCATGTATTGCTATCCCGAGATGCTGGAAGAGCACCACCAGATTGCTGCCCGCGCATCTTTGGAAACCATGGTCTTGCTCAAAAATAACGGGGACGTGCTGCCGTTAAAGGGCTCTCCGAAGGTTGCCGTCATCGGCGACTTCGCCAACAACTCCCGTTATCAGGGCGCAGGTTCCAGCCAAGTCAATTGCACCAAGATCGACCAGTTCGTCGACATCCTCGCCAAAGAGCAATTGCCGTTTGAATACGTTGGCTTTGAGCCAGGCTTCAAGCGTTATGGCGGCAAGAGCAAAGGCTTGGCCAAGAAGGCTATGGCTTTGGCGGAAAAAGCCGACGTCATCCTTTACTTCGTCGGTCTTGATGAGCTCAGCGAGTCCGAAGGCCTTGACCGCGAGACCTTGATGATCCCGCAGTGCCAGATCGATTTGCTCAAGCAGCTTAAGACCCTCGGCAAGAAGATCGTCGCTATCGTTTCCTCCGGTTCAGTCATCGATATGAATTGGGATGAGGATTGCGATGCTGTTTTGCATGGTTGCCTCTCCGGACAAGCCGGATGCAATGCCATCTACGATTTCATCATCGGAAAAGAGACCCCGTCCGGCAAACTCTCCGAGACCTATCCGCTCTCCTACGATGACGTTTCTTCGAAAAACCACTTCCCCGGACACTTCCTCACCGTCGAATACCGCGAAGGCATTTATATCGGTTACCGTTATTACGATAAGAACGACATCGCCGTCAAATATCCGTTCGGCTATGGCTTAAGCTATACCAAATTCGAATACAGCGACTTCGTTTTGAACGAAGACGGCGTGCAATTCAAAATCAAGAACGTCGGCGAATACGCAGGGCGTGAAATCGCCCAGCTTTATATCGGCGTCAAGGATTCCAAAATCTTCCGCGCGAAACAGGAACTCAAGGGCTTCTATAAGACCAAGACCCTCCAGCCCGGCGAGGAAGAAGTCGTGGAAATCAAGTTTGACGACAAGTCTTTCCGCTATTTCAACGTCAAGACCAACAAATGGGAAATCGAGGATGCCGATTATCAAATCATGGTCGGCGCCTCTAGCCGCGATATCAAATTCTGCGAGATCAAGCACGTCAAAGGAACGACCGACGTCCTTCCGTATAATCCCGAAGAGCTTCCTTCCTATTTCTCCGGCAAAGTCATGGATGTCGGCGACGAAGAATTCGCTAAGCTCCTCGGTCGCGAGATTCCGCCAAGCGAGCTCCCGTTCATCAACAAGAGGAAGACCCGCATCATCTTAGGATACACCAACACGTTCTCCGACCTCGTTTATGCGAAGGGCTGGGTTGGCCGCTTGATCGGTCACATGCTGAACTTCATCATCTGGTTCGGCCATAAGACCAATAACAAGAAGCTGTCCAACATGATCATCTTTGGTCCTTACTACTATCCGATGCGCGCTATGTCGAGGATGCTCGGCATGACGATGGAGCAAGCCGACGGACTCATCGAAGTGTTCAATGGCCACTTCTTCAAAGGGTTGAAGCATTACTTCGCCGCAGGCAAGAGAGCGCCTAAGGTCGCCAAAGAGCATCGCTACGACCCAGAACCTGCGAAAAAGAAAAAATAATCGACCCATGTATCGATTAACGAAGCATTAACTGCTATTTAGATTTTCAAGTTTCATAGGAGCGCACAGCATGAAACGATTAAAAAGAACATTGCCTCTTGCTTTGACGGCCTTGCTTTTGGTTGGCTGCGGAAACAAGAGCTACGCCGGCACTTACCTGTTCCAAATGGGCAAGGTCTCAGGCGCCCACGCGTCGGCAAGCATTGAACTCGGCACCGAATCCTACGTCCTTAAAGGCAAAGACTACGGACAAAAAATGACCCTTAGAGGCCAGGTTGCCATGGGAGCAAAAGAGGACGGAGAAGAAGCCGAAGAAGGGGAAAGCCTATCGGGCGGCATCCAAGCCATGTTGGCAAAAGGCGTCACGATCAACGGCTACTACAACGTCGAAGAAAAGAAAGACGAACCTAGGGAACACCTTAAACTAGGATTTGGCTTAGACTTCCTGAAAGATTTGTTTGGCGATCTCATCGAAGACGTTGAGGAATCTACCTTGCCGCCTGAAGTCATTGAGCAATTCGTCTATGGCGAAATCGATGCCAGCAAGATCTATCTCCAAATCCCCGTTTCCTTCACCGACCTGCAAATGCAGCTTTATTGGTATGGCTTCGATTTGAATTGGATGGCCATCCTCGATGAATTGGTCGCCGATGATGAAGAAGGAGAAGGTTCTGGAACGGATTCCTCCTCGAGCCAGTCTTCTGCTCCTGCCCAAAGCTCTTCTGAGCAGAGTTCCTCTGAGCAAGGTTCCTCCGCAGTAGAGCCCACCCCTACGATTAAGACCGAATCTCATGTGCCTGGCACTAAGCCGACGAAAGAGCAAATCGACAAGATTAACGAAACCTATCCCGCTTCTCACAACGGGAAGAAGTTCCGCAATTTCTATACCATCTCCATTGGATTGACGAGACAATAAACCATGGAAGAGGAAATCGTCATTCAAGTTGAGCATCTCACCAAGGACTATGGCCATGGTAGAGGCGTTTTCGACGTCTCCATCGCCGTCCATAAAGGCGAGTGCTACGGCTATTTAGGACCTAATGGCGCGGGTAAGAGCACGACCATCCGCCATATCATGGGTTTCTCTAAACCAACGGTTGGGTCCACCAAGATTTTTGGTATAGAGACGTTCGGCAACACGAATAAGATTCTGGGCCGTGTCGGTTATTTGCCAGGCGAGCCCGCAATCCCCGAAGGGTTGGATGGCATGGGATTCTTGCGGATGATGCAAGACATGAGGGGCGAACGCAATGACGAGCGTTTGCATTACATGCTCGATATGTTCCGCTTGGAGCCAGCGGTCCCCGTCAATTCGATGTCTTTGGGCGAAAAGCGCAAGCTTGCCGTCGTCGCGGCATTCATGAATGACCCTGACGTTTTGATTCTCGATGAGCCGACTTCAGGTCTAGACCCCATCATGCAGGAGGTCTTCATCCGCTTCATCATCGAAGAGAAGAAAAGAGGCAAGACCATCCTTCTCTCCTCCCATATTTTCTCCGAGGTCGATGCTACCTGCGACACCATCTCCATCATAAAAGACGGGAAGCATGTATCGACTTTCAAGGCGGACGACCTCAAAAACGGAACCGTCGCAACCTATATTGTCCGCCTCGCCGATCCTAAGGAAGCGGAGCGTTTAGCGGCCTTCAAAGATCCATCTTTCACCGTGCAGTCGGTGAATGAGAAGAGGAAAATCGTCACCCTTGAAGTCAAGCGTGAAATGTTCAAGCAATTCTTCGATGTGCTGTCCACATTCAAAATCAGGGAATTCGAAGAGAAGCCATTCACCTTGCAGGATTACTTTATGAGCTTCTACGCAGAAGAGAGGACCTTCGGCGGATTAGCAGGCGTGGAGGAGAACCCCAAATGAGTCAGGCCACCATTGATAAAATCAATGCCATGAGCGAAGACGTCGTCATCGATGTCTCCCATCTCACCAAGGATTATGGCAAAGGCCGTGGCATTTTCGACATCTCCTTTAAGATTCCCAAAGGAAAAGTATTCGGGTACTGCGGCACCAACGGCGCAGGCAAGACCACAACCCTCCGCCACATCATGGGTTTCATCAAACCCGATTCCGGAACCGTGACCGTCAATGGCTTAGACCCATGGAAACACGGCGAGGAGATTAAACCCCACATTGGGTATTTGCCCGGGGAAATCGCTTTCCCGCCGCTGGAAAGCGGCTCCGCCTTTTTGCGTTCTCAGGCGGACATAATCCATTTAACCGATATGAAAAAGGCGGAGCGCATCATCAACTCCTTGCAGTTGGATCCAACCGCGCCGCTGCGCAGAATGAGCAAAGGCATGAAGCAGAAAACGGCCATCGTGGCCGCATTCATGCATTCGCCTGACATCTACTTGCTGGACGAGCCCACGACTGGCCTCGATCCGCTTATGCGCGAAGCTTTTATCGAATTGCTTGAAGAAGAAAAAGCACGAGGCGCCACCGTATTGATGTCAAATCACATGTTCGATGAGCTCGACGAGACCTGCGACTATGTCGGATTCATCAAGGAAGGGCACATCGTCGATATCGTAGACATGGATGAAATCCGCCACAGGCCATTCCGCGAATTCGTCGTCGGATTCAAGAAGCACGATGAGTATGAGCAAGCCTTCAAGAATCCTCCATGCGAGGTGCTAAGGCGAGAAGACGACTTGCTCAACATCATTGTCCGCGTCAACGGCAATAACGCGGACAAAGTCATCGCGGAAATCAGCAAATTCGAACTTCGCCAAGTCAGCGAAATCAAATACACGTTACAACGCTATTTCATGGAAAGCGTCGGAGGTAATGCAAATGAATAATGCACAGGTGCTTGAAACGGCTCGTCCGCAGAAGAAAAGCGGAATCCTTTCTATTCCGTTATTGAAGCAATCCATCCAAGCCAATTGGCTCCTTTGGGTATTGCTGACGGCGGGCAGCTGCATCATCTTCTTCGTCATCAACGTCGTTGTCTGCTCTAAGAACATCTTCACCAACGTCGACATGAACAGCGTTTCGACGTATGTCAACGAAGAGGGGCTTAGCTGGCTTCAGATTCTGGGCATGTTGGAGCAAATGGGATTCTCCCTTTCCCGTATTGAGGTCATGTCCCGCATCGATTTGAACTCGATCATCAGCGACCTCGTCTATAAGATCGTCGGCGTTTTGCTCCCGATGATTTATGTTATGGTCGTCTCCAATGGCCTTATCGTCAATCAAGTCAATTCAGGCTCAATGGCATATGTTCTGTCTACCCCGACAAGCCGTCGGAAAGTTGTCTTCACCAGCTTTGTCTTCTTGCTGGGCTCCTTGCTATTGATGTATTTGTCCATCACCGGGACCGCGCTTTTATCCGAGTTCATCGCTGGGCTTATGCGTGAGGCCAGAGGCGGCACAAGGAACATGAACGTACTACGTACGGTCTTGCTTTGCTATTCCTCCTTCGCAGCATTATTCGCCCTTGGCGGAATCTGCTTTGGCGCGAGTGCGTTCTTCAATAAATCCAAGAATGCGGTTGCCGTTGGTGGCGGCGTTTGCGTCCTTTGCTTCCTCTGCTGCATCTTGGGACTATTCGGCAATAAGGTATTCGTCAGCGTCGGCATCGGCGTGGAAGCGATGAACGTCTTCAACTACGCATCTTTGTTCACGCTTATCGATACTGAATCGGTAAAGGAATTCGCCTATACGGTCTATGGCAACCCCGACGCCGTGATGAGCTTCTCCTGGATTTGGGAGACGGCGATATTGCTTGGCATCGGCGCGGCTGGTTCCATCGTTGGGTCTTGGCGATTCTTGAAGAAAGACCTGCCTCTATAATCAAAAATAATCGACACGTGTATCGATTAATGAAAAGGGAAGCTCGACGGCTTCCCTTTTTGGGATTAACCCCAGTTGGTCATGTGATAGAAGATTTTGTAACCGAATTTCACGGAGCCGATTCGGAGAGGGCGGATCAGCAGGTTCGGGATGATGTAGCTTGTTCTGTACATGATCTTCCGATAGAGCTTAGGATTCTTGGCTTTGAATTCCCTCTTATAGGCTTTGAATTCGTGGTAGTGGTCCCTGTTGTAGTCGACGCTGACGAAGGTCAAGGTAAGGAAGGAATAGATATTAATCATATGGATTAAGGTCTTCCTGTGCTTTTTCTCGAGCTTCATGATGTCGTCGTATTGATAGGCGAGGACGAGTTCGGTCATGTTGTCGAGCTGCTGGCGGTACCGCTTGGCCATCGTGTGGATGTTGATGGATTGCCCTTCGCGTCCAACGTAGTAGCGGTAGAGCGGGATCGGCATGTAATAAATCGACTTCGCATAATACAAAGAACGATACACGTATAGGTTATCTTCGTAGAAGCGGTGGTGCGGGAGCTTGAAATTGGCGTCCTGCAAAACCTTGGTCCTCATGGTGGTTCCATGAATCATCAGATAGTCGTCCGCCTGCCAGAATTTGATTTCGTTCCAGGTCATCATGACTTCGGGCTTGAAGATTCTGGCATAGCTCTTGAGGGCTTGTTTCCCATCATCTACGTGTTCGAACATGAAGTCGGTGACAATCAAATCGGGGAACGTACCCTCATCTTTGAACTTCTTGATCTGGACGAGGTATTTTCCCAAGCACTCTTCGTCGACCCAGTCATCGGCGTCGATGACTTTGAAATAGAGGCCGGTGGCCTTTTCCATGCCGACGTTGATGCCGGCGCCGTGTCCGCCGTTTTCTTGGTGGACGACCTGGACTACGCCTGGGTTTTCCGCGGCATAGCGGTCTGCGATTTCAGCGGTTTTGTCTTTGGAACCATCATCAATGATGATGATTTCGACGGATTGGCCGCCTTTCAAAAGGCTGGTGACGCATTTGTCGAGATATGGCTCTGCGTTATAGGCAGGGACTAAGAATGTGACTAGTTTTTGCTGCTCTGACATTTCATTCTCCTTTGACTGCGTGGAAGGTCTTCTTGCCTTTGCGGAGGACGAAGCCCTTCTTTGCGTCTTCATAGGTAAATGTGGCTTTCAGGTCGGTGAAACGTTGATCGTCGATGCTTAATCCGCCCTGTTCCACGGTTCTCCTGGCATCGGACTTGCTGGTGGCGAGCTTGGTGGCGACCAAGATGTCGAGAATCGTGATGTTGCCGGATTCGAAGAACGATTCGGGCAAAACGGTGGAAGGCATATGCTCCGCGTCGAGGTTGCCGGAGAATAGCGACTTCGCGGTGGCTTCCGCTTTCTTCGCTTCCTCTTCGCCGTGGACGAGGGCCGTCAATTCATATGCAAGGATCTGCTTCTTCTCGTTGACCCTGGAGTTGTCCCAAGCTTCCATTTCGCGGATTTTCTCCATCGGAAGGAAGGTGAGCAATTTGATGCATTTCATGACATCGGCGTCATCGACGTTCCTCCAATACTGGTAGAAGTCGAAGGGGCTGGTCTTTTGCGGATCAAGCCATACAGCGCCTTTGGCGGTTTTGCCCATCTTCTTGCCTTCGGAATTCAAAAGCAAGGTGATGGTCATGGCGAAGGCATCGTCGCCTTTCTTCTTGCGGATCAATTCGGTGCCGGCGAGCATGTTGCTCCATTGGTCATCGCCGCCGAATTGCATGTTCACCCCATATTTCTCATGGAGGTAGTAGAAGTCGTATGCCTGCATCAGCATGTAGTTGAATTCCAGGAAGCTGAGGCCTCTTTCCATCCTTTGCTTATAGCATTCCGCCCTAAGCATGGTGTTGACGGAGAAATGGGGGCCGATCTCCCTTAAGAATTCGATGTAGTTGAGGGGGAGAAGCCAATCGGCGTTGTTCACCATAATGGCTTTGTCTTCGCCGAATTCGATGAACCTCTCCATCTGCTTTTTGAAGCATTGGGCGTTGTGCTCAATGACCTCCGGGGTCATCATGGAACGCATGTCGGACCTGCCGGTCGGGTCGCCGATGTAGCCGGTGCCGCCTCCGATCAATACGACGGGGCGATTGCCTGCCATCTGAAGCCTCTTCATCAAGGCAAGCGCCATAAAGTGGCCGACATGAAGGGAATCGGCGGTCGGATCGAAGCCGATATAAAACTTTGCGCCACCCCTGTTGATAAGCTCTCTGATTTCAGCTTCGTCGGTGACTTGGGCGATTAAGCCTCTTTCCTGTAATTCCTCGTAAATTCCCATATTTCCTCCTAAAGGACAGGTCCTTTAAGCCTCCATACCATAATGCATATGGGAAATAAACTCAAGGTGTTAATAAACCTTGAATGCGAGATAATTAAACAATCATGGAGCCACTTAGCAGCAATCTCATCCAATGGTACTCGGCCAATAGCCGCGATCTTCCTTGGCGCATCAACAAAGACCCATATCGCGTCTGGATTAGCGAAATTATGCTTCAGCAAACCAGGGTCGAAGCCGTAAAGGGATATTTTGCCCGCTTCCTTTCTAGATTCCCCGACGTTGCATCTTTGGCCATGTCCAGCGAAGACGAGGTCATCAAATACTGGGAGGGGCTTGGCTATTACTCTAGGGCCAGGAATCTTCATAAATGTGCGAAAGCAATCGTTAGTGAGTACGGCGGCGTGTTTCCGGCATCCAAAGAGGAACTATTGAAACTCCCTGGAATCGGAGAGTATACCGCATCGGCCATCGCAAGCATCTGCTATGGCGATAAGCAGGTCGCGGTGGATGGCAATCTATATCGCGTATTCGCTAGGCTGAACGCAAGAGAAAAGACGCTTCTTGATACAAAAGAAAGGGAGACGTGTATGCGTTATTTCCAAAATTGGATGGAAAACGCGGACCCTGGGATCATCAATCAGGCTTTGATGGATCTTGGCGAGCTGGTTTGCCTCCCCGGCGGCGTGCCGCATTGCTTGCAATGCCCCTTTGTGAATGAGTGTAAGGCTCATAAGGTGGGAAAGGAGCTTTTCTACCCTGCCAAAAAGCCCAAGAAAGAGAAAAAGAGCGAACCCCTTATCGTTTTTCTGATGCAATTTGATGGGAAATACGTCCTTTCAAAGAGACCCGATTCTGGCTTGCTGGCTTCTTTATATGAATTCCCCAATGTCGAAGGCACATCGCTAGAAGGAGCGAAAAAGGCGCTGGAGGAACGCGGCATCAAAATCAAGCAAACAAAGTTTGTCGGCAATGCAATCCATATCTTCACCCATAAGAAATGGGATATGGCCTATTATCGTGCCCAGGTAAGCGAAATCGATTCCGATTCTTTCGTCTTGGCAAGCAAAGAGGAACTGCGCTCCAAATATGCAATCCCATCTGCTTTTGCCTTTGGCTTAAAAGCCATCTCGTAGTCGGAAGATTTCTTTTTGCCGTCGGCAGTGTATAATGCACCCAGAAACAAGGAGGTGTTGTTTTATATGTATAGCGACGAGCGAGCCGCATCGTCCCTAGCCAAATTCCTAAGCGAATTCGACTATGCGATGATCGATACTTGCTCCCTGATGGAAGATGCATTCCCACTCTGGATGGACGTTCTGAATAACGCCAAAAGCTATTTAAACAATGAGATTAAAGTAAGAGTTCCCCGCGAATGCTATGAAGAACTGAAAAGGCACGCAAGGAACAAGGCTGATGCCGAAAGAAGGATTGCCGCTCAGAGGGCAATCAAGATTATTAAGAAGGCGAAATGGGCCAAATTGCTTGAAGTAAGCAAGCGAGAGAGCAAAAAGAATTTCGCCGACCACGTTATCTATGTTAGGGTCTCAACCGACCGCTTAGAGCAAAAGATACTGATTATCACGCAAGATAAGAAGCTTGCGACCGATCTCATTGCGTTAAATGCCTTAGCCAGCCAAAGAGGACGTCTTGTCAAAGTCTTCAAATTCAAAGACGACGGGACACTTGTGCCCAATCATGGCGAAGGTCTGCATCAGGGAGATAAGTGGGTCAAACCACTGTTTAATGGAAAGAAGCCGGTTGGTAAACCATCCCAGCCTCTTTCAAAGCCAAAACCCCAACCCGCGAAACCCAATGGCAACATGAATGCCGTTGTCGATTTCGACACGCGCTTAAAGAGCACGTTAACCAATCCTACCTACCCAGTCGAACGTAAAATCGAAGACTTAAGGCAGCAGCTTAACACCCTGTCCAAACTCTCCGCCGAGCAAATCGAAGCGTTGAATCTGAACTATTCCGCAGCCGATATCAAGAAGCTGATCATCGAGATGCAAAGCCAAAAGCCGGCTGCGAAAAAACCTGCAAATACTCCTAAAAAGCCTTCAGATTCCCAACAACAGGTTGCAAAACCGGAGAATAAGCCCATTGAGCAGCCTAAACCTGAAGAGCCAAAACCAGAAGCTCCAAAGCAAGAGCCGGCCAAACCGAAGCAACCGGATTTAGGCTGGTATGAAGTCGCTAGGGAAATCCCTTATGCGCTTAGGAAAATCTGCGTCCATTATAACGTCTTGGTTCGCTCTGCCGACATCGCATATGACCCTGTCGCCCACGGCGCGATCGACTTAACCGATGCCGATATCGACGCCATCGCGGACATGCTATCCAAGGCACCGGAAGGGCAACGCTATGCCTGCGAGTACCATGGCTATGGCGCTGCGGTTGAAAAGACCAAGGACAATATGTTCAAGGTTTGGTTCAACCTTGTGCCTGTCGAAAAACAGGTTAAGCCCGCGCCACAGAAACCCGTTGAGGAAAAACCTGCTCCTGCACCCGAAAAGAAGGCGAAGCCGAAAAAAGCCAAAAAGCCTGAAGCGGCTAAGCCGGAACCGGAAAAGAAGC
The DNA here is from genome assembly GCA_946623775.1 of uncultured Bacillota bacterium. Taxonomy (GTDB): domain Bacteria; phylum Bacillota_I; class Bacilli_A; order RFN20; family CAG-826; genus Alloenteromonas. The sequence continues at coordinate 24,558 of CAMORJ010000008.1, forward strand.
CTGAACCCGCTGCCGAAAAGCCAAAACCCGAGGCCAAGAAGAAACCTTCAAAGCCAAAGAAGACCGCTCAGCCTGAAAAGCCAGCTGAAGAAAAACCCGCACCCTCCGCTAAGCCTGTCGAGGAAGCGCCGAAAGCCGCTGAAAAGAAGGCTAAGCCCAAGAAAGCCAAGAAGGCCGAGGAACCAAAGCCTGAGCCTAAGCCCGAGGAGACTCCCGCGCCAGCGAAAAAGCCCGCCTTATCCAATTTTGAGAAGGCGGAGAAAGCTGACCGCAACCTCAGGGCCAATCTCAGCAACCCCAATTACTCCAAGGAAAGAAAACTCAAGGATGCCCAATCGCAGATCAAGAGACTCAAAAAGCTTTCTGCCGATGAACGCGCCAAGCTCTTCTATTCCGAGGATGCTTTAAATCAATTCATTGCCTCTTTGGGTGAGTGAGTATGGATAAAACGAATGCGATGCGACTTTTAGACCAAAGCCGCATCGCATATTTCATAAGGGAGTACCCAGCCGAAACGGTGGATGGGCGCAAAGTGGCCGAGGTCTTAGGAGAAGACCCGGATCATGTTTTCAAAACGCTCGTAACCAAAAACCAGGCGACCCAGTACTTCGTTTTCTGCGTTCCGGTATCCGCCGAATTGGATTTGAAGAAGGCGGCGAAAGCCGTTGGGGCGAAGTCCATTGAAATGATCCACCAAAAAGAATTGCTGCCTCTTACCGGGTACGTTCATGGCGGATGCTCGCCCTTAGGGATGAAAAAGAAATTCATCACCTATATGGATGAATCCGCTTTGCTATACGAGCGCATATACGTATCTGGGGGCAAGCGCGGGTTACAAATAGGGATTAACCCCGAAGACCTTGCCAAAATCGCCGACATAAAATTCATCGATTTGACATCTTTTTCATAAAAATTGAAAAAAGTTGAGTCCTTTTTTGCTCCTCGACGCCAATTAAATAAGTGAGGAGCCTTTTTATGATTGATTTAAATCCAAAACCCTACAAAGACGAACTCCAGGAATTCGTGGAGTTCACCGCCAACCTCCTTCACGAAAGCACGGGTCCCTTTTTCAGGGGCCCAAAATCAAAGGGATACCCCGTTGATGAACAGGCGCTCCGCGAGAACGCCTATTACGCCTCCATCCTCTTCTGCCTTGGGAAAACCATCGTCCCGAGGAAAGACTATATCAAAGCGGTCGACGAGACGGAAACAGACGACGAAGCTTACGAGCGCGCCCTTAAGACTTATGAAATATGGGGCGAGGGCGATCTAAGCAGCGCGGTCATGCTCTATTGCCAGAAAGTCAATGACATCGTCGGCAGGCGCGGAGTTGCCAAATCCGAGACAGGATACTGCCTTATCAGCGATTTCAAAGCGCGTCAGCAAGCCATTTTATCCGCCTTACTTTGCCCAACTCCAAAAAATATTCGCAAAAATAAGTGCGATAAAATCTACACTTTGTAAAAAAGTTAGCACTCACCTATTGCAAGTGCTAAAAATTTGACTATAGTATAGTTAGCACTTGAAGAACGAGAGTGCTAAATCATTGGAGGATAAAACCATGAATGCTAACATCGCTTGCAACAGGAATTACGTTGACCCCTTCTTCAGGGCGTTCTTCGAAGAGGACATCAATAGCCGCGAATTCGGCTCTCTCGCCATGAAATCCGACATCAAGGAAGTCGGAGAGAACTATGTCCTAGACATTGATCTCCCCGGCATCAAGAAAGAGAACATCAACTTGTCTTTGGAGGAAGGCTATCTGACCGTTACGGCCAAATCCGACACCTCCTTTGGGGAAAAGAAACACGGAGAGGATGGATTCCTCCGCCGCGAACGCTTCTCCGGCTCGGCTTCCCGCACCTACTATATCGGTGACGTCGAGGAAGATAAGATCGCTGCCACTTACGTCGACGGCGTGTTGTCCATCACCTTCCCGAA